>CAZFBR010000129.1:0-10197 GCA_964517215.1 uncultured bacterium | reverse complement strand
CCCGACGTCATTCTCATCGGCGAGCTGCGCGACCTCGAGACCATCGAGGCGGCGCTGCTCGCCGCGGAAACGGGGCATCTGGTGTTCGGCACGCTGCACACCAACAGTGCGTCGGAAACCGTTGACCGCATCATCGACGTGTTCCCGACCAACCAGCAGTCGCAGATCCGGGCGCAGCTCGCGGCGGCGCTGGAAGGGGTCATCTGCCAGACATTGTGCCGCAAGGCGCGCGGGACGGGGCGCGTGGCGGCGTTCGAGATCATGATCGCCACCGCGGGGATTAAGAATATGATCCGCGACGAGAAGACCTACAACATCCCGTCGGCCATCCAGACCGGCGGGCAATTGGGCATGCAGACGCTCGACCAGCACCTGCAGGCGCTGTATTCGCGCGGGTTGATCACCTACGACACCGCGATGGAAAAGGCAGCCAATCCCAGCGAACTGGCCAAACAGCTCTAACCACAGGAGGAATGCATCATGCCGATTTATGCCTATAAGGCGCTGGATGCGGGCGGCAAGGAGACCAGCGGCAAGATTGACGCCGCCTCGGAGAAGCTGGCCAATACCCGCCTGCGCGAGCAGGGAATGCGGCCCTTCGAGCTGAAACAGGTGGCCGAGAAGGCGGGCGGCGGCGGGTTTTCCTTCGGCGGCGGCAAGAAGAAGGTCAAGCTGGAGGACATCGCGACCTTCTCCCGCCAGCTGGCGACGCTGCTCGACGCCGGTCTGCCGTTGCTGCGCGCGCTGAACATCCTCATGGACCAGACCGAAAACCCCGGCCTGAAGGAGATCATCGGCTCGCTTTCCGCGGACATCCAGGGCGGCGCCTCGTTCTCCGAAGCGCTGGGCAAACACCCGGCGGCGTTCAGCAAACTGTTCATCAACATGGTGAAGGCGGGCGAGATCGGCGGTGTGCTGGAAACGGTGCTGGACCGGCTGGCCACCTTCTCGGAAAAGGACATGGAACTGCGGACCAAGATCAAGGGCGCCCTGACCTATCCCGCGATCATGGGCATCGTTGCCACCGGGGTGGTGGTGTTCCTGCTGATCTTCGTTATCCCGGTGTTCGTCAAGATGTTCGGCGATGTCGGCTTGGCCATGCCGCTGCCGACCCGTATCGTGGTGGGGGCGTCGGATTTTCTCGTCGGGTACTGGTATGTGTGCATTGGCGTCATCGTGGTCATCGTCGTCGGGTACAAGAACATGAACAAGACCGAAGCGGGGCGCATGAAAATCGACCAGTTCAAGCTCAAGGCGCCGGTGTTTGGCAAGCTGAACCGCAATGTTTGCACGGCGCGGTTCACCCGCACCCTGGGCACACTGATTTCTTCGGACGTCCCCATTCTGCAGGCGCTGGAGATCGTCAAGGACACTTCGGGCAACGAGGTGATTGCCGCGGCGATTGTCAAGGTGACGGAGAGCATCACCGAGGGCGAAACCATTTCCAAGCCGCTGCATGAAGCGCATGTGTTTCCGGCCATGGTCACCCATATGATTGCCGTCGGTGAGGAAACCGGCGCGCTGGAAACGATGCTGAACAAGATCGCCGACCAGTATGACATGATCGTGGATGAAACGGTGTCGGCCCTGTCGTCGGCCATCGAACCGATCATGATTGTGTTCATGGGTGTTTCCGTCGGAACGATCGTGACCGCGCTGTTCTTCCCGATGTTCGACCTGGTTGACGTCGTCGGCAAGTGACGGCAGGCGGGGCGTCGCTGCACGGCGGCGGACGGCCCGCGTCAGGAGGGTGGTGAACGGTGGCTGACGCATTGGGCGTGCTGCGGCGGGAGGCCTGGGGGGCGCCGCTGTTTGCGGCGCTCGGGTTCGGCAGTCTCACCCTGATTCTGCTGTTCGGCGACGTGGTGCCGGAGATTTCCGGCGCCATCCTGCTGCTGTTCGCGTTTGCCTGCATCCTGATCTTTTTCGTCGATCCCTGGCTGCGCCGGGTCCTGCCCGTCGGCCGCGCCGGACTGGTGATGCTGGAAGTGTACATCTTCCTGGCGCATTTTGCGGTCATTGTCAACCTGCCGTCGTTCCTTGCTGCGCCCGCGGCGTCGCTGCAGGACCCGCGCGCGCTGGGGCTGCTGCTGCTCTATCTGCTGCCGCTGTTCTCCGCCGCCTTTACCTACGGCATTCGCGGGTCGCTGCTGACCTGGCTGGGGCTGCTCGGGCTGTATGTGCTGTCGGTCTGGTCGGTGGCGGGGCCGACCACCGATTGGGCGCTGCTGGCGCAGGGCCTGATCCCCGCGTTTATCGTGCTGCTGGTGCTGGCGATGATGGCGGGCATGATGAGCGAGATGAAGAGCCGGTCGGAGGCGGAGCTGGGCGACCGGCTCTCGCGGGTGACCACGCTGAACCGCATGCAGGAACTGCTGCGCGACAGCATCTATTACGACAATATCTGGCAGCACATCCTGACTCTGGCCTCGTTCATCGTGCCGTGCGCGCGGGGGGCGGTGGTGACGTGGGACGGGAACGGCGCGCTGCGGACGCGGGCCACCCTGGGCGAACCGCCGCTGTCGGTGACGGGGAAGCTGCCGGACGGGCGGCCGCTGGCGGACGCGGTGGCCGGGGGCATCGTCATCTGGCAGGCCGCGCGGCTGCGCCGCAGCGGCCGGTCGGCGGCGGCCTGGCGCGGCACGCGCGCCCTGCTGGCGGCGCCGCTGCATGAGGGCGGCACGGTGACCGGGGCGCTGCTGCTGGCCGATCCCGCGCGGCGGAGCTTCGGAGTGACGGAACGGGACCTGCTGGCGGTGGTCATCAACCAGATCCAGGTGGCGCTGGACAATGCGCGCCTGTTCCGCGAAGCGTCGCTGACGGCGCAGCGGCTGCAGTTCATTCTGCGCAGCATCAGCAGCGGGGTGATCAGCTGCGATCTCGACGGGCGGGTGACTTCGGCAAATGCGGCGGCGCTGGAACTGCTGCGCTACCGGGAAGAGGAACTGCTGGGCAAAAAGCTGCAGGAGGACGTCTATCTGTTCCGCGGCGAGCCCCTGCTGCTGGCCACCCTGCGCCAGGGCGCGAAGGCGAGCAGCACGGAAACGGTGCTGACGACCAAGGATCACTGCGAGCTGGAAGTGGGCATTTCGACGTGGCAGCTGCGCGATGATGCCGGCGGCATCATCGGCGCCACGGCGGTGTTCAAGGACATCGGCGAATTGAAGCGGATGCAGCGCGAGCTGGCGAACCGCGAAAAGCTGGCGGCGGTCGGCTCGCTGGCGGCGGGCGTGGCGCACGAGCTGCGCAATCCGCTGGGCGGAGTCGGCGGCTTTGCCTCGCTGCTGCGGCGCGAGGTGCTGGACCGGCCCGCGGCGCTGACGCTGGTGGAAAAGATCATGCGCGGGGTGACGGACGTTAACCGCGTCCTCGAACAGTTCCTGGCGCTGACGGAGGAGCGCCGGCTGCAGTACCAGGTGCTTAACCTGCACGAGCTGACCGGGCAGCTGACCGCGTCGCTGGATGGTGAGGCGCGCAGCCGCGGGGTCGGCTGGGACCTCTGCGGGGTGGCGGCCGGACTGATGGTCAAGGCCGATCCGCTGATGCTGCGCCAGATGCTGCAGGTGCTGCTGCGCAATGCGCTGGAAGCCAGCGCCACCGGCGGCACGGTGACCGTGGCGGCGGCGCATGATCCGGTGCGACGTGAATGGCAGGTGACGGTGACGGACCACGGCGCCGGCATCGCTCCGGAGCTGCGCGAACGGATTTTCCAGCCGTTTTACACCACCAAAGAGCACGGCACGGGCATGGGCCTGGCAGTGGCGCAACGCCATGCCCGGGCGCTGGGCGGCGACCTGACCGTGGACAGCGAACCGGGCCGGGGCAGCACCTTCGCGGTGCGGCTGCCGTCGGCCTGACCGGGGGCGTGACAGTGACGGCGCGGCTGCTGATCGTCGAGGATGAGCCCATCATGCTCGATTTCATGCAGACCGCGCTGGGGGCGCGGCCCGACACCGAAGTGCTTGTCGCCCGGCGGCTGCAGGAGGGGCGCGACCAGCTCGACCAGCATGAATGCGCACTGATCATCACCGACCTGAAACTGCCCGACGGCGACGGGTTGGACATGCTCAATGCGGCCAAGCGCCAGAATCCGCTGACGGAAGTGATTATCGTCACTGCGTACGGCACGGTTGAAACCGCGGTGCGGGCCATGCGCCTGGGCGCCACCGATTTCATCATGAAGCCGTTTTCCGCGGACGAACTGGAAACTGCGGTGAACAAGGCGCTGGAACACCGCGGCCTGGTTCTGGAGAACCGGCTCTTGCGTCGTGAAATCAGCCGCAAGTACGATTTTTCCAACATCATCGGCGGCAGCCGCCAGTTGAACCGGGTGTTCGCCATGATGAACAGCGTCGTCGCCAGCGATGTGGCGGTGCTGATCACCGGCGAAAGCGGCACCGGCAAGGATCTGGTGGCGCGGTCGATCCATTTCAATTCGGCGCGCGCCTCGGCCCCGTTCATGCCGATCAACTGTGCGGCCATTCCCGCCCCGCTGCTGGAAAGCGAACTGTTCGGGCACCGGCGCGGGTCGTTCACCGGCGCGGTGGCCGACAAGCTCGGCCTGCTGACCGCCGCCGACGGCGGCACGGTGTTCCTCGATGAAATCGGCGAACTCCCCCTGGCCCTGCAGGCCAAGCTGCTGCGCTTTCTGGAAAGCAAGGAAGTGCTGCCGGTCGGCGCCACCCGGCCGTTGCGCGCCAATGTGCGGGTGATCGCGGCCACCAACCGCGATCTGGCGGCGGCGGTGCGCGACCGGCTGTTCCGCGAAGACCTGTTCTACCGGCTCAACGTGGTGCCGCTGCACCTGCCGCCGCTGCGCGAGCGCCGCGAGGATGTCCGACCGCTGGCGCTGCATTTCCTCGAACGGCATGCGCGGGAACAGCAGCGGCCTGATCGCGTGCTGGCGCCCGAGGCGCTGCGCCGGCTGGAGACCTATGCGTGGCCGGGCAATATTCGCGAACTCGACAATGTCATCTGCCGGGCGGTAACCCTTGCCGGCGCGGCGGTGATTACCGCGGCCGACCTGGCGCTGGACGACTGCGCGGGCGGTGCTGAGTCCGTGCCGGCCGGGGACGCATGGACGGGGGAAACCTTTCCGCTCGAACAGCATCTGGCGGAGATCGAGACGCAGTACGTGCGCGCGGCGCTGCGGCGGGCCAACGGGGTGCGCGCGGAGGCGGCCCGCCTGCTGCAGCTCAAGCGCACCACCCTGATTGCCCGGCTGCGGAAGCTGGGGCTCGCATGATCGCCACGCCGCGCTACCTGACCGGGTTTGCCCTGTCGCGCCTGCCGCAGCTGCATACCGACACGGTGATCATCGGGAGCGGGGTCGCGGGTTTGCAGGCGGCGCGGGCGGCGGCGAAATGCGGTGAAGTGCTGCTGCTGACCAAGCAGGCGTGGGATGATTCCGATACTGCGCTGGCGCAGGGGGGCATTGCCGTGGCGCTGGCGGCGGACGATTCGCTCGCGGCGCATGTCGAGGATACCCTGACGGCGGGCGCGGGATTGTGCGACCGTGCCATGGTGGAACTGTTGGTGCGCGAGGGGGTGCAGCGCACGGCGGAACTGATGGCGGAAGGGCTGCGCCTGGATACTGGCGCTGACGGCGCACCGCACCTGACCCGGGAGGCGGCGCACCGCCAGGGCCGCGTGGTGCATATCGGCGGCGATGCAACCGGGCGCGGGCTGGCGGCGTTCCTGCATGCGCAAGTGGCGGCGGAACCGCGCATCCGCCTGCTGGAACATGTGCTGGCGCTTGACCTGCTGGTTGCCGACGGCTTCTGCCGCGGGGTGCTGGTGCATGATTTGCGTTCGGGCAATATGCTGGCGGTGCTGGCTGCGGCGACGGTTATCGCTGCCGGCGGGGTGCAGCGGGTCTATCGCGAATCGACCGCTGCCGAGGTGATCACCGGTGACGGGATCGCCATGGCCTACCGCGCCGGCGCAACCGTGGGCGACATGGAATTCATGCAGTTCCATCCGACCGCGCTGTATGTCGCCGGCGCCCCGCGGTTTCTGATCAGCGAAGCGCTGCGCGGCGAGGGCGGCATCCTGCGCAACCGCCACGGCGAGCGCTTCATGCCAAACTATCATGCGCAGGCGGAGCTGGCGCCGCGCGATGTGGTGACGCGCGCGATCATCGCGGAAATGGCGCGGACTGGCGGCACGCACGTGCGGCTTGACGCCACCGCCCTGGGCCGGGCGAAGCTCTGGGAACGGTTTCCCACCATCGCCCGGTGCTGCCAGCTCTACGGCATCGACATTACCCGCACGCCCATCCCGGTGCGGCCCGCGGCGCATTATTTCATGGGCGGGGTGGTGGTTGATGAGTATGGCCGCACCGGGATCCCGGGGCTCTTCGTCTGCGGCGAAGCGGCCTGCACCGGGGTGCACGGGGCCAACCGCCTGGCCAGCAACTCGCTGCTCGAGGGCATCGTTTTCGGGGTGCGGGCGGGCCAGGCGGCGGGCGAATATGCGCGCCAAGCGCAGCTGCCCCCCTGCCCGCGCCTCGCTCAGGAGCAGCCGGGCGGGGCGGGGCGGGTGCTGGATATTGACGATATCCGCAACGCGCTGCGGTCGCTGGTCTGGCGGCAGATCGGCATCCACCGCAGCGGCGCGGAATTGTCCGAAGCGGCGGAAAAGATCGCGTTCTGGTCGCAGTATGTGTTTGCCGAACCGCTTCCCGGACGGTCGGGTATCGAGCTGAAAAACGAACTGACTGTGGCCGCGCTGATGACGTGTGCCGCGCTCGAACGCACGGAAAGCCGCGGCGCCCATTACCGCACGGATTTCCCGCCGCCGGCCGACCCGACGTGGGTGCGGCGGCTGACCTATCGCCGCGAAAACACCCAAACATCAACCTGACCAGACAAACGGTGCTCCTGCCGCGTGCCTGTTCGCGACAGGAAAGGCCAGGCGGCGCCCGGGCGTGCCGCCCCGGGTGCCGCTTTCTCCAGACGGTGTGCCGCGACCGACCGGCCGCGGCGGCACCATGCGGGCGCAGCCGTCGTCCGGGGCGACCGCTGCCGCCGGAGCATCAGCCAGGAGAATGGGTTACCGGGTTCCTGCGGGCATGGCCTGCAGCTGCTGTCCTGCCTGCCAGCCGCGCCGCGCGACGCCGCCGGCGGCAAGCTCCAGGACGCGGCGGGTGCCGCGCGGACCCTGGGCCGCACGCCATGGCTTGAGAGCGGGGACGAGGCGCAGAATGCGCAGGTCGCCATCCAGGAACAACACGTCGATGGCGAAGGACATGCCGCAGGTATGCACGGCGGTGCAGGGGGCCAGCAGCAAACCGTCAGCGTCATCCAGCCGGTCGCAGTTGAGCAGGCCGATGCAGCGGGCCAGCAGCCGGTCGGCGACCCGTGCGCGGAGCGGTGTTTCGCCGGGATGCACGGTGAGCAGCAGCATGCGGTCCGCCATGGCGGCGGTTAGCGCGCCGGCCCGGCGTTCTCCGCCGGTTTCTTGGCGGCGGTGTCCATATTGCGGCCGATGTTGGCTTTCTCGTACTGGACCTTGATGACAATCGGCCCGAGGATGATGATGAAAATGGTCGGGAAGATGAAGAGCACCATCGGAAAAAGCATTTTGATGGGCGCCTTCATGGCCGCTTCCTCGATGCGCTGCTTGCGCTTGACCCGCATCTGCTCCGACTGGATGCGCAGCACCTGGCCGATGCTGGTGCCCAGCTGGTCGGCCTGGATGATGGCGGAAATGAAACTGTCAAGATCGTCGTTGCGCACGCGTTTGGTGATGTTTTTCAGCGCTTGCGCCCGCTGATACCCGAGCCGCATTTCCTCAAGGGCCCGCCCGAACTCGTCAGCCAGCGCCCCGCGGGTCTTCTCCACCACCTTGCCCATGGCCATGTCGAAGCCGAGTCCCGCTTCGACGGAGACGACCAGCAGGTCAATGGCATCGGGCAGCGTTTTCTGGATCTGCTTGACCCGCTGGGTGATCTTCGATTTCAGCCAGAACTGGGGGACGACGAACGACAGACCGCCGGCCAGACACATGGCCGCCACGGTCAGGCCGAAGATCTGGCGCGCCTCCATGCCGTGGTTTTTCGGGCAGTGGTTGGGGTAATAATGCTCGAGCAGCAGCCGGTTGAGCCGCTGCTTTTTGGGAAACGCGGCGGATTCGCCCTGGTATTTTGCCCGCTCGGCGAGCAGCTTGTTCAATTCCTCGTTGGTGGTGGCGGCGAGCTCCTTGGCCCCCAGCGCCGCATAAAAGTCGCGCTGGGTGAGCAGGGAATTCAGCCCCTTGGCATCCACCTTCTTCAGCGTGATGTCGGGAAATTTGACCTTCAACTCGGTGAGAAAGGCCGCGACGGTCAGGGGCGGCTTGAATTCGCTGTCGGAAAAATTGGTTTCGCCGGTGCGCGGGGTCAGGCCGATGAGGATGCCGAGGATTAGCACGGCGGTCATCGACACCGCGGCGCAGAGGAACTGCACCGCGCGGAACTCGCCCGGACCGAGGTCGCCCGGGTTGCCCGCTGCGACCAGCAAGTTGGCGAGTTTTTCCGTGCTGGAACTTTTTTCGCTTTTGGTGAAGCGTTTGGCCAGACGGGAAATGATGGGCTCGATGACCCGCTGGTAGAAGGTGCCTTCAAGCTCGTCTTCCAAGGTCGGTACCGCGCGTTTTTCGGCCTGCTTGGGACCGGCCAATTCGCGCAACCGCCGGTAGGTCGGGTCCTGCTTTTCCTGCAGGGCGTATGCGAGGACGATCCCCAGCGCCGCCAGGGCGGTCAGCACGCCGAGCACCGCGAGGATGGTGTTCATTTACATCTCGATCTCGATGGTTTTTTTGATGGCGAAGGCGCCCAGCGACTGCATGAACACCCCGATGCCGATCATGATCTTGCCGAGCTTGGAGGCGAAAAACACGTCCATCATTTCCGTTTGCAGGATGGAGAAGACGATGCCCAGCGCCAGGGGCAGCAGGGCGATGACCAGGCCGCCGAGGCGGCCCTGCGCGGTGAGCGTCTTGATCTGCCCCTTGAGGCGGATGCGCTCGCGGATGGTGAAGGCGATGCTGTCGAGGATTTCCGACAGGTTGCCGCCGATCTGCCGCTGGATCATCACCGCGGTGATCATCAGGTCGAGGTCCTCACTCTCGATGCGCTTGAGCAGGCCGTCCAGCGCGTCTTCGAGCGGCAGGCCCAGCGAATTCTCGCGCACCACCCGGGCAAACTCCTCGCCGAGCGGGGCGGGCGATTCTTCGGCCAGCAGCTGGATCGCCTGCATGAAACCGTATCCCGCCTTGAGCGAATTGGACATCAGCGAGAGCCCGTCCACCAGCTGGTCGTTGAACATGGCGACGCGGCTGGACTTCTTGAAGGCGATGAAAAAGTGCGGGAAGAACACGCCGAACACGAACCCGAACAGGGCAGAGAGGAACCCGCGCCCGAAAATGAAGAACACGCCGCAGGTCATGAAGGCCACGAAAATGTTGATGACCATGAATTCCTGTGGCTTGATGCGCAGGCCCGCCTGCATCAGCTTGTTGCCCAGCCGGTCGCGGTATTCCTGGAGAAACCCGAGACGGTTGAGCTGTTCGCCCGCCGCCTTGATCAGCTTGAATTCGTCCCGCGCCCGCTCTTCCGCATCGCGCACTTCCTTGATGTATTCGCGGTCAATGTAGGGCCGGATGCGGTCGTTGATGGTGGCCGCCGCCGCCCGCTTCCCGTGCTTGATGCGGACCAGCAGGAAGATGATGACCGCCAGCAAAACGAACACCAGGCCGACACCGACATAAAGCAGCAGGCGGTTGGGATCGGTGCTGGCGGCGGCAGCGGCGGTGTCGGGCATGCCTATTTCTTGCGGACGAAGATGTCGGGGGAGATGCTGATGCCCTCTTCCTCGAATTTGGGGAAAAACTTCGGACGGATGCCGGTGGGCACCATGTCGCCGATGATTTTCCCGGTTTTGGGATCGAGGCCGTGCTGCTCAAACACGAAGATGTCCTGGAGAATGACGACGTCGCCCTCCATGCCCTGCACCTCGGTAATGTAGGTAACCTTGCGCGAGCCGTCCTGCAGGCGCGACTGCTGCACAATGAGGTGTACCGCGGAGGAGAGCTGCTCGCGGATGGCGCGCTGCGGCAGGTCCATGCCGGACATCATCACCATGGTCTCAATGCGGGAGCAGGCGTCGCGCGGAGTGTTGGCGTGCAGCGTGGTCAGCGAGCCGTCGTGGCCGATGT
>CAZFBR010000128.1:0-10263 GCA_964517215.1 uncultured bacterium | reverse complement strand
GCGGGTGCCGCCGGAAATCCTCAACAAGCCGGGCAAGCTGACCAAAGAGGAATTCGAGATCATCAAAAACCATACCGAGGCGGGGCACAAGCTGATCACCCGCCATCGCGACATTCCCGCACCCGCCGCGATCATCGCCCTGCAGCATCACGAAAAATGCAATGCCAACGGCTATCCGCGCGGGCTGGCCAGGGACCGCATCCATGAATACGCGCGCATGGCGGCGGTGGCGGATGTGTTTGACGCCCTGTCGTCCGACCGTGTCTACAAGAAAGGGATGCTGCCGCACATGGCGCTGCGCATCATCAGCGGGGCGGACAGCACCCATTTCGACGAGCGTTTTGTGAAGCATTTCGTCGATAATGTGGTCTCATATCCGCCCGGGACCCTGGTGCGCATTTCCTCGGGCGACTGCGGCATCGTCACGGGGCCGGGGAGCCGCAATCTGCATGCCCCCATTGTCCGCATCCTGCGCGCGCGTACCGGTGCGGAGGTGGCCAGGCCCTACGAGGTTGATTTGTCGGTGTTCGCCACCTATACCGTGGCGGAGATTCTCGAGGACCTGTGAAGTACGGCGAACCGGCAAGCCAGCTCGAAACCACGCGCGCGGTGCCCGCCCTGCTGGCGGTGGTTGCGGGCGCCCTGCTCTGGGCGGCATTCCCCACCCAGAACCTGCCCGCCGCCGCCTGGGTGGCGCTGGTGCCGCTCTTTTTCCTCGGTGAACTCCGCGGGTTGGGCCGGCCGGTGCTGTGGGCCTGGCTGGGCGGGCTGGTATTCTTCGGACTGTTGACCTACTGGTCCCATTGCTTCCATCCGCTCGCCTGGCCGTTCCTCACGCTTGCCTGCTCGCTCGCGTGGCCGCTCTTCATGCTTGGCTACAAGATCATCCGCCGCCGGTTCATCTACTGGTCGCTGCTGCTGGTTCCCGCGCTCTGGGTGGCCATCGAGCAGTTCCGCAGCGTCGGTTACTGGGGATTTCCCTGGGGCGTGGTCGGCTATACCCAGTGGCAGCAGGTGTCGCTGCTGCAGCTGACCACCCTGACCGGGATCGCCGGGGTGTCGTTCCTGGTGGTGCTGGTGAATTATGTCGTGTTTCGCCTGCTGCAGTGCCGGCTGCTTGACAATCGCCTGCTGCTGCTCGCCTTTGCGGTGGTGGTGCTGATGGCTGCGGTGCTGCTGCTCGGGCATCAGGCCATTCCCGACCAGACCAGAATGCCGCGCGGCAACTACCGCGTGGCGGTCGTCCAGCCGAACTTCCCGCCGGTCATGCACTGGGAAACCGAGGCCGCCGCCTACCTGCGCAAGCTGCGCACCCTGACGGAACAGGCGGCGGCGCATCGGCCGCACTTGCTGATCTGGGCGGAGACCGCGGTGCCCATTGCGCTGCAGCGCGATGCCGCCGGGCGCTGGCGCGATCCGATTGCCGCAAAATTCTGGGCGCAAACGATCCAGCGCCGCTTTCACCTCCTCGTCGGCCGGCCGGTGAGCATCACCGGCAGCAACGGGGCGTTGCGCGATTACAACTGTGCGGTGCTGTATGATACCGATGGCGTGCCGGTGAATTACGAAGGGAAGGAGCATCTCGTCCCGTTCGGCGAGACCCTGCCGTTCCTGCATGAAATCAACTGGATCGAGAAATTCGGCGCCTCGGTCGGCATTTCCGACTATGTGCCCGTGGCGCGCAAGCAGCCCATGACCGTGCCCGGCGGCAAGCTGGCGCTGCTGGTCTGCTATGAATCGACGTTCGGCGACCTGACCCGCCGCCAGGTCGCGGCCGGCGCCACCCTGCTGGTCAATATCACCAACGACGTCTGGTCGCTCTCCGAGGACGCGCACTGGCAGCATTATGCGATGAGCGTGGTGCGCGCTGCGGAGACGCGCACGCCGCTGGTTCGCGCGGGCAACAGCGGGGTCTCGGCCATCGTCGACGCCTGGGCCCGTCCGCAGCTCGAGTCGCCGGTCATGCGCGACTATGTGGCCATCGAGGACATCACCTGGCGGACGGAGGGTCCGACGTTCTATGTCCGCCGGGGCGACTGGTTTGCCTGGTCCTGTTTCTACGGGCTGGCCCTGCTGCTGGTGTACCAGGCGGTGCGCCAGCTCTGGCGCCTGCGCCTGCGCGCCCGGGTTTTTGCCCGCCGCCGCGCCCGCCGCCGCGCGGACGACGAGGAAGATGACGACGACGACGATCCCGCCGGGCTGACCATCGACAGCGACGACCGCGATGCTTGAGCTGCTGGTCGAGGTCCCGCTGCTGGTCCTGCTGCTCGCCTGTTCCGCCTGCTTTTCCGGGACGGAAACCGCGCTCTTTTCGCTCGACAAATTCCGCCTGCGCGAGCTGGAGAAGACGAAGACGCCGCATGCCCGGGTCATCCGCGAGCTGCTGGCCGCGCCGTACACCACGCTGATCACGATTCTCATTGGCAACCTGCTGGTCAACACCGCCGCCTCGTCGCTGGCCACCCTGGTCTGCATCAAGCTGTTCGGCCACGAGGGGGTGGGGGTGGCCATCGGGGTCATGACCTTTGTCCTGCTCATCTGCGGCGAGTATACGCCCAAGGCGTTCAGTGTGGCGCAGCCCGTGGCGGTGGCGCGCCGGTTGGGCCGTCCGCTGCAGTACCTGACGCAGGTGCTGGCGCCGCTCATCGTCCTGGTCAAGGCGGTCAACACCGCGGTGCTGGGCGTGCTGGCCAGACGCTGGCCGGTGGGCAGGGAACTGTCCATCACCGAGGAAGAGGTGCAGACCCTGCTCAAAATCAGCATGCGCGAAGGGCATCTCGATGCGCATGAGCATACCTGGATCAGGAATATTTTCAAATTCTCCGATCTCGAAGTGAAGGATGTCATGCAGCCCGCGGCGCGCCTGATTTCCGTCGATTGCACCCGCTCGCGGGCGGCGATCGAACAGGAGCTGCGCACGCAGCAGCATTCGCGCCTCCCGGTGCATCAGGGTGACCGCACCGCCATCACCGGCATTCTCATCGTCAAGGACTACCTGCTGGATCAGGAGCGCGACATCGCCGATGCCCTGCGCCCGCCGCTGGTGGTGCGTCCGCGCGAACGGGTGGACCGCCTCTTCCAGCGCTTCCGCAAGGAGCGCATGCATCTGGCCCTGGTGAAACAGGGGGAGGAACTGGTCGGCTTTGTCACCATGGAGGATGTGCTCGAGCAGATCTTCGGCGCCCTCTATGATGAGCGCGACTTCGTCCCGGAGACCAAGGCATGAGTGCCGCGCGGAAGTGCCGTTGTCCGCGGGGCCGGGCGATGCTGCGCCCGCGCCATCCGGATGGTGCGCCGGTGCCGGCCGGGGTGAGGTCATGATGCTCTGGCTGCTGGGCGCGCTGGCGCTGTACGCGTTTTGTGTGGTCGCCACCGGTTTCTTCGCCGGGACCGAAACCGGCATGATCTCGCTGAACAAGCCGCGGTTGCGCCATCTCGCCGAGAACGGCAACCGGCGGGCGCAGCGCATCCTCTACTGGGCGCAGCGGCAGGACACCTTCATCGCCACCACCCTCATCGGCACCAATCTCGCCATCGTCACCGCCACCGCCGTCATCACCGCCGTGGGCATCGAACTGTTCGGGCCGTATCGCGGTTCGCTCATTGCCACGGTGACCAGCACGGTCATCGTGCTGATCGTCGCCGAGGTGCTTCCCAAGGCGATCTTCCGCCAGTACGCCAACCGCCTGATGATGGAATTGGCGGGCCTGTTCCACGCCTCGACGGTGCTGCTCCTGCCGTTCAGTTATGTGTTTTCGTTCGTTGCCAAGCTGATCTTCCGGATACTGAACATCACCCCGCCGGCCAACAAGACCGGGGTGGGCAAGGATGACCTGCGCCTGATCCTGCAGGCCGGCCAGGAGGAGGGGGAGTTTACCGCCGACGAGCATGAAATGATCACCCAGGTCTTCGATATGGGCGCCACCCGCACGCGCGAACTGATGGTGCCGCTCATCGAGGCGGAGGTGGTCGCGGAGGACGCGACGGTTGATGAGTTTCTCGCGCTCGCCCGCCGCACCGGCTTTTCCCGTTTTCCTGTTTACCGCGAGCGGGTGGACCGCATTATCGGCATGATTACCGTGTACGATGTGCTGTTTCTCGCCCAGCCGCCCGCGACTGTCGCCGGCCTGGTGCGCGATGTCATGTTTGTCCCCGAGCTCAAGCCCGCCGACGAACTGCTGCGCGATATGCAGAAGCAGCGCGCCGCCGCCGCGGTGGTGGTGGACGAGTTTGGCGGTGCGGTCGGAATGGTCACAATGGAACTGATTCTGGAGGAGATTGTCGGCGATATCCACGATGAGGGCGATGACCCGGCAATCTGGCACAAGCAGATCAGTGACGGGGTCTGGGTGGTTGATGGCAGCGCTGATATCAACGACCTGCACGACGAACTGGGAATTACCCTGCCCAAGGATGGGTATGCCACCCTGGCGGGTTTGATCATGTTGCAGCTCGGCCGCATTCCGCGCCCGGGCGAAAAACTAGTCAGAAACGATTTTCGCCTGACCGTTCTCTCCATGGACAACCAATCCATAGAACGCGTCAAAATCGAGCGCATCGCCCTGATAAGCAAGCAGTAAAAATATCCGGTTATATAGCGGTATAATTTGTTGTATTTGGCAACAAGAATGAAATTCTCCTCTACAGAAGATCAGAATTCGGGTATAATAGAGTGTGCCTGGGAGAGCTTGGCACGTTCTTAGACAACAGGGAAATCCGACACGGCCTCGGACACGGTAGGTTCGGAAGGACTGAAGTGCTGGTTGTACGGCCGCATCCCCGCGGTGGTTGTTGAGAGGCAAACAACCGGGGGAGATGGCAACATCAGGCCGGCAGGGCATTGCATCCGTGAGCGGGAGTCGATGAGGAAGAAAGCGCAAGGCAGCAGGCGGTCGTTGGACAGACGCCGCGCGGTACCGGTAGTAACCCCTTGAAATCGGCGCGAAGTTCAGGAGAGTTTGGGCTGGTAATCAGTCGCAGTTTCTGTTACGCAACACCCTATGGTGAGGAGGAAGCACGGAAGGGGATGTCGAGTGGCAACACGGTCGGCAAGTGGCAGAAGCGGAGCACTCTGCAGGATGGCGCAACGGTAGGAAGGGAGCTTTCGGGAAGCCGAAGGGAAACGGTATCACGAGAAGGCTGCGAAGCGCAAAGTCCAGGAGAGGAAACCGGACGATGTCGGGCACGCTGCCATCGTCAAGGGACTGGTCAGCGGAGGAAGACCGTGAAGCTCTGCAAAAGGGCAAGGCGGTAACAGGTCCGGAAGGGCTGGGGCTGCTGGTCAGGGGAAACCTCTGAAGGACAGGAACCTCACAGGGGGCACGAGTTGCAGTTGCGTTCGCGTAGGTGCAGCGCAGGACCCGTGCGACAGGGCAAAACCGCGAAGGCCTGGAAAAGGTCAGGGTGGTCAGGAACACCGGGAACGGTAAGTACCCCGTGGCAGGGGGAGCAAACCCCCAAAGAGGCGAGGAACCTTATGAGGGTAACTGGATTAGCCGTGTTTCAGAGATGGGGCATGGCGGTCAAAGTGCCGGGATCAGGTTAGACTCTGGAGAAGGGTTGAACCGCAAAAGGGGCAGTCAAGCAGCCGAGAGGCGAGGCGACAGCCGTGGCGAAGAACAAACCGCGTGGCGGTGGGAAACCGTGAGGCGGGAAACGCAGTCGAGAGATTGCGTTTGGTTGCCGCGTGTCGAACCCTCAAGCGGGAGCTAACTTCACGAGAGGTGGTTTGGCTGGTGATGGTCGGGCCGCTTGGTTCCGGAAGAAAACCCTGGAAAGGGAATCCCTGTTGTCGAGAGAGCCATTGTTCTTCCAGGCCTTTTGTGTCTTCGGCCGCCGGAACAGTTTTGTCAGTGGCTTGATCCTGCGGGTCATGGAAATCATACTGGCAGTTGACGTTCTGATCTGCGCAACAGGTGATATTGGCAAATCCGCTTTTGAACGGTACATCGCTGTTCGTGGCTGCAAACCGCGCAAACGGCGGCTCCGGGTGCCCTGATATGACGCTTACAGGCGTGCATTTGCCCCCTTGTCCATAGTATGCACATGCCTGTCGCATGGCTTTGCAATGTGGAGATAATATTTGCATTGCGTAATGTTCTTCATGCAAGCCTAGTAGATATCTGGTATAATGTAATATCGAGGCAATCTGTAGAATAACATAGTTAACCGGAAGGCGATAATGGCGAACATTAAGGAACGAACATTGAAAATATCCGCGATACTGTTGATGGTAATTCTTACAGCAAGTTGCGCATACGCGAATAATTCTCCCATTTCGGGGATCGCGGGAAATATTCAACCGACAAGAGAAACTAATATCAGCATAAATGACGAACTAATCCTGATCGACTACGTCGATAACAAATGGCAAGTAGAAGTGTTTTTTGATTTTTTCAACCCGGGTTCTGGAAAAACACTGGATTTGGCTTTCATTTCTCCAATCAGAATCTCAGATGCGGTATTTGACAGAACTAAAGTGCAGACGTACATAAATGATAATTTCCCGAAATTTGCTATCTATTCGGAGACAAGTCAAATAGCAATTGTGAAAAACGAGATAATTCCAGACACCGACCAAGAAGGTGAACATCATGGAGAAGCATATTTTCTATTCAGAGCTTTTTTTAAAACTGGCCACACTATGATTCACCATAGCTATTCGTGTTATGGATTCGAAATATCGCCTTCAATCTCTGCGTTTTCATATAAATTGGGCAGCGGGAACAATTGGGCAGGACCGATAAAACACATAAGGATATTGGCGAAAGTTGAAAATCAATATGTAGTGAAGCCAGACGGAATATTTCACCCAATAGGTGCATATAAAGAAGTGGCAAGAGAAGGAATATTCATTCGAGACGGCTATTTGTGAGGATGTCCCGCTGCCTGTTGAAAATCAGCAGCGACTTGAGTCATGTTACTCACCCACGCTCTCTATGTCAACCGGCATTTGCCGCTTCATATCAGGCGACCTTGACCGCCGCGTCGGTGGCCTGATTCCGTCCCAGTTTCTGGGCGAGGATTGCCAACTCGCGATAGCCGCGTAGCCGCCTGAACTGCCGCTCCGCTTCGCCCAAGCCCGTTACTGCCCAGCGCAACGCCATCGCTCCACCTTTCCAGCGCTTTACCCGGCGCGACACTTTCTTTACCGTGTCGATGGTGCTCTCAATAATGTTGGTGTTCCCCAGTGACTGGCGCAGCGGGCGCGGCAGTTCCAGTCGCAGCACCGTCAGGGTTTCTTCAAGCCCTTCGCGCAGGCTCGCTGCGGCGCCGGGGCAGTCCCGGTCCAGACGCTGAGCGAGATTATTCAGCAACTGCTTGGCACGCGTGTAGTCGCCACAGTTGTATGCCTGCTGCATCGCCATCCCCGTCGATGTCTGCATGCCTTTCGGCAGCTGGCTCTTGACGTTCCGCTTCTTGTGCTCCTGGCAGCGTTGCACTATCGCCCGCTCGCCGAAGGTGTCCTGCACCGCCTTCCGTAGCGCCTTGGCTCCGTCCAGAACAACCAGCAACTGCTGGTCGGTCCTGAAACCACGTTCGCGCAGGTTGTCCAGCAGCATCTGACAAACCACCGCATTCTCGGTCGCCCCTTCCCACGCTCCAAGCACCTGCTTATTCCCGGTGCTGGTCACGCCGACGGCGGCAATTATCGTGTGCTCGCCCAGCCCGATGCCGTCGATAAACAGCGCCAGATATTCGTCCGTCAGCGGCCGGTTCAGCCATGCCGTCAGTTTCTCCGTGGTCAAGGCCACAAACTGGCGGTTGACCGCGCTCCGGCTGGTGCCCCGGCTCTTGGTTGCCACCGGTGCTGCTTCCAGTGACCGCTGGTAGTGTCGGTTGCTCACACCTACCAACACCTGCTCCAACACGCGCCGGCGCAGCGGGTCCTGCCCCTGCCAGTGTTCATAGCAGGGAAGAGTGAGTTCCTGCTTGCCCTGTCGCACGCGCGGCCTGCGTATCGCCAGCTTGCGTCCGCCCATGACCACCTCGCCACCTGTCCACCCCCAGCGGCTCGCCGTGCCGTCGCTGTGGCGGTGATGGCTACCCCCGCACAGCGCCTCGACATCCTGCAGCAGCATCGCCGTCATCACCTGCGCGCCGCTCGTCATTACGGTCTCCAACAGTTCCGCCCGGGATTGCACCAGCAACTTACCGCCGGGAATCTCAACCTCCTGTTGCAGCCCTCCCTCCAGCCACGCGCCTTGCTTCCTGCCTCCCTTTCTGATACCTTGCTTCATAGCGGCTCCTCCTTGTTAAGGAAATTGGCCCCCTGAGTATATCTCAGGGGTGGAGCCGCTGCTTATTTCAACAGGTTACGGGACAACCTCCTATTTGTCGATGGAAGCCAATAACTATCGCCCCCCTGAGAGTTTTCAAATTGAGTTTCTGACCAGTGAATGGCACAAAGGGAATCACGAACAAATATCTCCACCATATGATTACCAAGAACCCATGTTGGTAGACCCGGATAACCATTATGCCGGAACATATCCAAGAGCACTTGATCAGTATTACGGAGGGTTTACGATTTCAGAACTTCAACATGAACGTATTCAAGATATCATAAAACAAGCACATTACCCTCCAATAACCAAGGAGTATGCTCAGCTACTGATAAATGCCATTTATGCCTACCATGGGTTATCTTTTCAATCAAGAGAATTGCGGGAGTATTTTACTGGATTCGCATGGTATGTTCCCGATGAAAATATTAGAATTAATCTGTCTAGGATGGAAGTAGTAAATATTGAATACCTGAAGAGGTTGTTATAAATATTGGCTATGTCTATTCGACAATTAAGGACCGATGCGATTAGAAGGCATGCCGGTTAACTTCGCGCGGCAGCGGGCGCGGAAAACAACAGCGCCCGCTGCGCGCTAATCGTTGTGCGAGGAATGCAATGAACCATTCAGGACGATTTATAGTTCCGTGGACGGGTACCCACTATACAGCGGTAGTGGCGATGTCGTTTTTATCGGTATTATATATATCTATCAATTATATTCACCTTAATCATATATTGGGAACATTTTTGCTGGAGTGTATTGCCGCGGTGGTTATAACGTTCATTCCATGTATGCTGTTTTCTGCCCTGCTCACATGCGTGTTTATTTATGGCCTTCGCCGCAATTGGCCTCTTGGGCGTCTGTATGGGATTGCAATCGTGTTTGCAGGCATGTTGTTTGTGGGGTTTGCAGGTTTGTTCGCGAAGCCGGTGGTGGATTCATTCATCGCATTTCATCCACAGGGGCCGGATGTGGCAAGACCAATGATTACCTTGAGCGAGGTCCCGCTTCTTGCCGCAGCGATTATTGCGGGCCTAATGGCTGCACGGGTATGCATGCGCATCATTAAACGCAAATATTTCGCCATGACACGATGATATACGAAAACAACTGACGGTTATGCCAGGAGTGGAGGACGAGATATGAATATTGCACCATTTCGAAAAAGCGCTGAAAAACTTGTCGTCGCGTGGGTCACGAAACTCGACTTGTTGCTGGGGATGGATGTGCCCATTCTAATGGCAATCAATCAGCTTGCTCAAGACCATGACCTTCGCGAACTGAAAGCAGTCAACAAGAATATCGGCAGTTTGATGCAATCAGGATGGACGCTGGCGGAGGCGCTTGAAAAACACACGACGTCATTCGGCTCACTGCACCTTTATGTGGCGGCCGCCGAACGTAAAGGCACAGTTCGACCAGCACTGCGGCAGATTGCAGCAGCCTGTTCGCGGTTGCATGCCATGTCTGTCCCGATATTCGTGAGCTATAATGACGACGGCATACCAAGCCATGACGCGTCAGACCAGGCGGCAGATACACCGACGATAACACAAGCTGATTCCCTCTTTATGTTATTAAGCGAAGGTGAATATTCAACATCAACATGCAGTCTGATTGTCGAACGGAAGGCATTTGCTGGTCATAAGTATCCCTACGCAGTATACGCCGTGAAAGATGGTGCGACAAAGAATGTAATGAATATGACCTGGCAAGAAGGCGCACATCTTCTGAACCGAATATTACTGATGGCAAACATGAATTACTGGGACAGGAACCAACGCAGCGGCTGGACCTGTGTGAAAATGGAAAAGGCGGAAGCGCTATTCGTGATAGCGCGTGAATATGGCGAAAACGGACAAATGAAGGTAATATTGCGGAGGCAATTCACCCATGGCTGAATTTCGCGCGGCAGCTGGTGCGTATTCTGACGAACCTCGCCGACCCATTCTGATAAACTTCGCTGGGTGATTC
>CAZFBR010000127.1:0-10362 GCA_964517215.1 uncultured bacterium | reverse complement strand
GGTTCTACGGGCTGTGCGGGGCGGGGGCGTTGGCGGTGCTGGTCTGGTTCGGGTCGTTCTTCGTCAATACCCGCACTGAACTGGAAATGACCGCCTTCGCCGTGCGCTACGGCGAGTCGATCCTGATCGAGGCGCCCGACCGGTCTGACATCCTCATCAACGGCGGCGCCTACACCAAGGAGGGGGGCGCGTTCGACAACGGGCAGCGCACCCTGCTCCCCAGCTTGAGCAAGAAACTCATCCGTTCGCTCGACTTGATGATCGCCACCTCGCTGAGCCCCGAGTGCTTCACCGGGCTGCATACCACGTTCGCCAATACCTATGTGGCGAACCTGGTGCTGCCGTACGATCCGGCGGTGGTCCGGACCGGCATGGCCGAGGATGCGTTCCTGACCGCAGTGGGCGGCGAGGAGATGGCGCGGCAGGTTGGCCTGGCGGAAAACGAGGCGCTGTACCGCGAGGTGGTTGCCGGCTATCCGGACCTGGTGCTGCCGTCCTTCAGCGAACTGATCGACCGGCGCGCGCCGACCCTGGTCAATCGCTGGGCGGACTGGGATGTCAATGTGCGTCAGGGCAAGGGGGGCGATGCGCTGCTCAACACCAGCATTGACGGCATCCCCTACCGCATTGAGGTGCTGAGCCCGGTCCGGCCGTATCTCAAGAATCCGGTCGAGAACAATTCGCTGGTGCTGCGCGTGACCTACGGGCAGACTGCGTTCCTCCTGACCAGTGATATTGCCGAGGAGGCGCTGGCCGACCTGCTGCAGCAGCCGGCGGAAAAGCTGCGCGCCGACGTCCTGGTCTTCCCGCGGCACGGCACCCTGGACCTCACCGACCAGGAACTGGACGCCATGCTCTCGCGGGTGCAGCCGAAGGCGGTGCTGTTCTGCTATACGCGTGACCGCAACAACCCGCGTTCCTACGACGATTTCATGACCGCGAACTGGGAACGCTGCGTTGCCCGGCTGGGGATCGCCAACTGCTTCCGCACCGACGCCCATGGTGCGGTGATTGTCACCTCCGACGGGAGTGCGGTCAAGCTCGATTCGATGGCTGCGCGCTCGCATCGCCGGGTGCTGGAAGTGTCCGATGACGTGATCAGCGCCATCGACGTCGCCTATTGACCGATGCTCCCGTTCGCCTTTTCTCCACTGCAAAAGGCGATCCTGGGGGTGGAAGTGTTGCTGCTGGTGGCGGGGCTGCATGGCTGGCTGGTCTATGCGCCGCGCTCCGTGGGGATGTCTGACGGGGATGGCGTGCCCGGGGTGGACGCTGACGGCGGCGCGGCGGGCGGGCTGTGGGGACTTTTCGGCGGCGACGACGGCTCGGGGAACCGGGCCGCGCGCGACCATCCGGTCAATATCAACACCGCCGGAACCGCCGAACTGGTCACCATTCCCTTGGTGGGGCCGGCCATGGCGGCAAAGATTCTTGCCTATCGCAACGGGCCTGACGGGCTGGCCGGCACTCCCGATGATAACCTGTTCAATCCTGCGGCCGAACTGGATATGGTCCCCACGATCGGGCCGCAGAAACTCGCGAAAATCCTGCCGTATGTTACCTGTGGCGATACCCGCAATATTCCGCTTTGGCAGCCGGTTGGCGCGGGCGGACTGATCAATCTCAACACTGCCGGAATCGAGGAACTCATCACCCTGCCGGGGATCGGGCCGGCGGCGGCGCAGCGGATCTATGCCTACCGCTGCGGGGCGGACAGCAAACCGAACACCCGCGATGATGTGCAATTCACGACCGTTGATGATCTGGGGAAGATCAGCGGCTTTGGTCCGGCGACGATCAACCGGCTGCGTTCGCGCGTCACCGTGGGCCGGGTGCGTGCCGCCACCGCGCCGGCGGCGCGTGCGCTGAATCTCAATACCGCCACCGCGGCGCAGCTGGAGACACTGCCCGGGATTGGCGCCGGGATGGCGGCCCGGATTGTTGCTGACCGGACCGCGCACGGATCGTTCGCCACGGTGGACGATCTCGACCGGGTGGCGGGGATCGGGCCGTCGCTGATCAACCGGATCCGCGGCCGGGTGACGACGGCGGGCGGGAGTGCGCGCGCGACCGCAGCGCGGCGCGGTGCGGCGGCGGTCAGCCTCAGCACCGCCACGGCGGCCGAACTGGATGCGCTCCCGGGTGTGACCCCGGCGGTGGCGCGGGCGCTGGTGGCGGCGCGGGCCCGCCTGCCCCGCCGCAGATTCGCCGATTGGTCCGAGGTGGATGCGGTGAACGGGGTCGGGCCGGGGGTGCTGCAGAAACTCAAAATCCACGCGGTGCTGCGGTGAGCCGCGACCTCTTTGCCGATTATCTGAACATGCGGTCACCAATGATCTGCTGTCGCGCGGTGCTGCGGTGAGTCGCGACCTCTTCGCCGATTATCGCCGGCAGCGGCGCGCGCAGCTCGCTCACACCTGGTGGACGAAGGAAAACGCGGTGCTTGCCGTCCTGACGCTGGCGGTGGGGGTGGTCTGGTGGTTTGCCGCCCCGCGCTACTTTCCGCGACTGGCGGATGCCCCGCCGGCGCCGGTGGCGGTGTCGGTGCCGACGGATACCGCCCATGCCCCCGGCGCCCCGTATCGGCCGCCGGCGCGGCTGACGGTGGTCTTCTTTGATGTCGGGCAGGGCGACGCGTGCGCGTTCTTTACCCCGGCGGGCAAGATTTTTCTCATCGATGGCGGTGAGGGGCGGGCTGACAACCGGGACAACAGCTACGTGCGCGCCGTCAATGCCGGCCGGAGAATCATCCTGCCGTATCTTGCCCGCCGCAATGCGCGCGAGCTGACCGCGGCTTTTCTCACCCATCCGCACAGCGACCATTACGGCGGGCTGATTGACGTGCTGCAGGGGGTCAGGGTGCGGGCCTTCTACAATTCCGGCCAGCCGGCCGGCTCGTTCGGCTACAAGAACCTGCTGCAGGTGCTCGCCCGGCGGCAGACGGCCTATGTCGAACCGGTGCCGGGCGAGGAACTGGCCCTCGATGAGCGACTCAAGCTGACGGTGCTTGCCGTGAACAGCGACGCCGACAATCTCAACAACGCCTCGCTGGTGCTGCGCGCGCGCTATGGCGGGGTCAGTTTCCTGCTCATGGGCGACGCCGAAACTGCGGTGGAAAAGGAATTGCTGGCGGAGCGCGGGGGCCAGTTGCGCAGCACGGTGCTCAAGGTCGGGCATCATGGCAGCCGCACCTCAAGCAGCTTCCCGTTTGTTACCGCGGTGCGCCCGCGATTTGCAGTGGTGAGCGTGGGGAGTTATAATGGCTTCGGTCATCCTGATGGTGATGTGCTGCGCCGGCTGCGGGTGGCGGGCGCCGACGTGCTGCGCACGGACCAGCGGGGGACGATTACGATGACCACCGGCGGGAATATCAACGACCTGCGGGTGACGGGCGAAAAGGAACGCGGCGCGGCCGGTGAGCTGTCGTCCGCCGAAAGGAGCGATGCGGGATGAAGCTGACAAAGTGGATGCTGGTGGGGTTGGCGCTGGTGGCGTTGCTGGCGTGGGGTTGCGGCGACAAGGAGGAGGCGCCCGCGGAAACGGCGGCGACGGAAACGCCGGCCGAGGGCGGCGATGAGGCCGCCGGACCGAAGGTTGATATCAATACCGCGACCGTGGAGCAACTCGATGAATTGAAGGGCGTTTCGCCGAAGGTGGCCAAGGCCATCGTCGCGCATCGCGACAAGAACGGCGCTTTTGCCGATGTTGACGCGCTCAATGATGTTCCGGGCATTTCGGATGCGCTCCTGGCCAAGCTCAAGCCGCTGGTGACCTGCGGCACGGAAGTGGCGCCGCCGGCGGCCGGTGGCGAGGGTGAGGGTGAAAATGTGGCTGAAGGCGGCGAGGGTGCGGCTGCCGGCGAGCTGGTCAATCTGAATACCGCGACCCAGCAGGAGCTGGATGCGGTCAACGGCATTGGCGCGGCAACGGCGAAGAAGATCATTGCCTATCGCGAAGAACAGCCGTTTACCTCGGTCGATCAGCTGAAGGATGCCGGGGTTTCCGCGATGACGATCAGCAAGATTCGCGACCTGGTGACGTGCGGGCCGGCGGGCAGCAGCTCATCCTCGCGCAGTGGTTCGTCGTCGACGCGCCGTGCGTCATCCTCGTCGGATGACGAGGGAAATGCGGCGGATGAGGAATCGAGCGCGGAAAAGAAGAACCTCAATACCGCCACCGCCGCCCAGATCAAGGCCGCTGTGCCGGGCATTCGCGCAAATGTGGTGACGGCGATCATTGATGCGCGCAATGAGCTGCCGCGGAAAAAATTCCGCTCGTGGGACCAGGTTGATGATGTTGATGGCGTTGGCTCGGGCATGCTGACCAAGCTCAAGGCCGCATTTGTCCTGAAATAGTTTCTGGATCCGTCCGGCGGGCGGGGCTGCGGCCCCGCCCGCCGTTGCTGATTGGCCGGCCGGTTGGCCGGATGGCTGGTTTGGGTTGTGCCTGCCGGCGCCGCCGGCGTTGCGCTTGCAATGCGGCGGCGGGTATGCTATAAGACGTGCGGTGCGCCGTCAGGCGCATCGTTGTTCGGTGGTGGGGGCGTAGCTCAGCTGGGAGAGCGCGACGTTCGCAATGTCGAGGCCGAGGGTTCGATCCCCTTCGCCTCCACCAGTTTTTATCTTTTGCCAGTCATCGGATTATCGTCGTTCTGACGGTGATCCGTTTTTTATGCCGGCGTGCGCGCTGGCGCCATGCTGTCCCTTCCCGCAATTGGTTACCGGATAAGTGGCCGTTCCTGAACGCGCATGCGCACCGCGTTTGTCCTGCGCCTGCAACACAAACGGGCAAAGTGCCGTATCGCAGGGTGAGCGGCCGGGGAAACCGGGAACGCCCAAAGGAGCGGCCACTTGGCAATCGGCAATGCAGTGGAACGCGGCATGTTGTCTTTGGGGATGACGAGCAGGGAGACAAGACGACCTGCATCCCGGGCGGCAACGGCCCCGACGACGGCCTCACGGGTACACTTCGGGCACCGTCAGTATCCGGCGCGGCTCGTTCGTCTATTCCGACAATGAGCGCGGCCAGCAGACCGGCGTGGTCCTGCTGTGACGCCCGCGCCAACGCTGCGGCTCTGGCACGATGACGAGCGCCCGGCGCTGCCAACCGTTGCTTTTACATGTCCTGCCGGTCGGTTTTCAGGCACCGGCCGCTGCCGGGTGCAGGGTAGTAGAGAGGAAAATGGTTCTGCAGGTGCCGGTTGACAACAGTCGCTGCAGCTGAATTCAATGACAACAGGTAGTAAAAAATCTGCAAACCGGCCATTGACGGAGTGACTGACCGGTGGTATAATTTCGCTCAACAACCGAATTGTCGCCGAGATCCGGGCACCACAGCCCGGATGCGGGGGAACCGATCAGTCGGGGCTTACACCGGAGCTTATCCGGAGCGGGTACTTCCAATCCCGAGCCCGTCAGCTAACTCCGCAAGCGTGTGGAAGGGCAATAGCCGGTGCGAACTGCCGCTGCTGCCGGCAGTTTTTTTCTACCCTCCTATTGCTCCGAAAGGAGTGTGTGCCATGCTGCCAATGGCGGTCGTGTAGGCCTGCGTGTCGGCCGGCATGCAAATGCCGGCCTGTAGGAAATGCTCGCAGACGCGGGCGGCGACGGCATACGCATGCCGGCGAGGCATGGACCCGTACGGGTCGGAAAGAGGGACGGCAAATGAATACGATGCTGGAACTGGTGTCCGGGTATTGGTGGCTTGCGTTGCTGCTGCTGCCGGCGGTCGGCTTTAGGCAGATACTGCGGTGCGCCGGGGTGGTGATCATACCTGAGGATTCGATCGGGATCGTCAACAAGCGGTTTGTGATTTTCGGGCGGCATCGCACGCTGCCGGACGGCGCCATTATCGCGCTGCGGGGCGAGGCCGGTATTCAGGCTGACACGCTGGCGCCCGGCCTGCATTTCTGGCTCTGGCCGTGGCAGTATCGGGTGCATCGCGCGGAATTTGTTACGGTGCCCGAGAACCAGATCGGTGTCGCCGAGGCGTGCGACGGGCAGCCGTTGTGCGACGGGCGGGTGCTTGCCCGCAGGGTCGACTGCAACGCGTTTCAGGATGCGCGCGCCTTCCTGCAGAACGGCGGCGAGCGCGGTCCGCAGATCACCATCATCCCGCCCGGAACGTACCGCATCAACACCGCGCTCTTTGCGGTGACCCTGGAGAAGGTGCTGGAGATCAGCGAAAATATGGTGGGCATCGTCACCACCCGCGAGGGACGCTCGCTGGCGACGGGCGAAATTGCCGGGTCCGAGATCACCGGGCACAATATGTTCCAGGACGGCCAGGCGTTTATCGATCGGGGCGGCTACAAGGGCCTGCAGGAGCAGGTCATGCTCGCCGGGCGGTACTTCATCAACCCGCGCTTCGCCACTATCGAGACGCTCGGCATGACCACGGTGCCGATCGCCACCGCGGGAGTCGTGATCTCGTACGTGGGTGAGGCCGGCGCTGACGTGACGGGTGAGAGTTTCCGCCACGGCAATCTCGTGCGCAAGGGTCAGAAAGGGGTGTGGATCGAGCCGCTCGATCCCGGCAAGTATCCGATCAACCCGTACACGCACAAGGTCGAGAATGTGCCCACGGCGAATGTTGTGCTCAACTGGGCGACGGGTAAAACCGAGGCGCATAACCTCGACAAGAACCTGTCGACCATCACGGTGCGCTCGTCGGACGGCTTTACGTTCAATCTCGATGTCAGCCAGATCATTCACATCCCGCGCACGGATGCGCCGCGGGTCATTGCGCGGTTCGGCAGTGTGGCCAATCTGGTGACGCAGGTGCTGGAGCCGACGATCGGCAACTACTTCCGCAATGCGGCGCAGGGCTCGGATGTGATCGATTTCCTCAAGCAGCGCCAGCAGCGGCAGAACGACGCGCGGGTGAAGATCGCCGAGGCGCTGCGCGACTACAATGTGGGCGCGGTGGACACGCTTATCGGCGACATTACGCCGCCGGCGACGCTGATGAAGACGCTCACCGACCGCAAACTGGCGGAGCAGGAGAAGATCACCTTCGAGACGCAGCGGCTGGCGGAGGAGACGCGCAAGGAGCTGCAGCAGGCCCGGGCGCTGGCCGAGACGCAGCCGAAAGTGGTTGATGCCGAACGCAAGGTCCAGATTGCCGATTTTGACGCGCAGTCGGCGGTCAAGGCGGCCGGCGGCCAGGCGCAGTCGAAGCGGCTTGTCGCCGAGGCCGATGCGCTGGTGCTGAAGATGGTCGGCGACGCCGAGGCGGTGAAGATCAGGGCGGTCGGTACCTCGGAAGCGGATGTCATCAAGCTGAAGATTGCGTCGATGGAGTCGGGCAATTACGCGGGGATTGAGATTGCCCGCGCGCTAGCCGGGAGCGGCAGCAAGCTGGTGCCGGATATTATGGTGGATGGCGGTGCGGGTGACGGCGGCGGCTCGCTGGTAAATCTGCTGCTGACCAAACTGCTCCGTGACGGTCTGGCCGAAACGCCGGCGGCTGTGCCCGCCCCTGCCCCGGCGGCCGGCTAGCTGCTGCACAGGGAGTAGAGCATTACCGGAATCGGCAGCTGGCAGAGTGCCGGCGGCAGCGTTGCGCTGATGCGCGGCGCTGCCGCTTTTTGCCGCCGGCAGGGTGCCGCGCCGGGCACTGCGGACACCGTCTAATGAGCCAATGGCTCATTGAAATGAAAGATGGTTCATTAATGCGCAGGATACGACGAAAACAACGTTGTTGCGTACGCGCCGGCCGGTAGCGGTACGCTGCATGTGGCTTTGTGAGCGAAATACCGGTTGACAAAATAATGATAATAGCAGTATAATGTAAACAGGTGGAGGAAACTGATATGTCGCGGATTCGGCAGTTGCGCCTGGCAAAGGGCATGTCACTCGACCGTTTGGTCGCGGCTATGGACGGAGTGGTGACCAAACAGGCGCTCTCAAAATACGAGCGGGGTCTGTCGCGGCCCGGGCCGGTTATTGCCGCGCGTTTGGCTTCGGCATTGGGTGTGAAGACGCTGCAGTTGTGGCAGCCGCCGGCAATTGCCATGGAAATTGTCGGGTACCGCCGCCTGTCCGGGCTGGGGAAAAAGGAATGCGCGCAGATCGAGACAACGATATTTATCGATCTGGAGAAGCGCTGCCGTTTGCAGGAACGGTTGGGGACGGTTCCTGACCTTTCAGCGCTGGTGCAATCGTGCCCGGTGACCAGTGTTGCTGATGCCGAAAACTGCGCGCAGACCCTGCGCCGGCGCTGGCAGTTGGGGCAGGGGCCGATCGCCAATCTGCATGCCGTGCTGGACGCGAATTACGTGCATACGATCAGCATACATACCGAGCGGAGATTTGACGGGCTTTGTGCGGTGGCCCGCAATCCGCGCGGGCGTGCCGTCGCCGCCGCTCTGACCTCGCGCGACGGTCTCCCGGGCGACCGGCAGCGCATGAACTTGAGCCATGAGCTTGGCCATCTGTTTATGCAACCGCAGGACGATGAAATCGACGAGGCGGCCGCATTCCGTTTTGCCGGGGCGTTTCTGGTGCCGCGCGAAGCGCTGGTGCGGGCGCTGGGTGAACGCCGCACCAACATCCAGGTGTCGGAGCTTATTGCGCTCAAACGCCAGTTCAAGGTGAGTATTGCAGCGCTGCTGTATCGTTTGCGCGATCTGGAGATTATTTCTCCGACGTATTACACGTCGTGGATGATCGAGCTTGGCCGGCGCGGCTGGCGCACGAATGAGCCGGAAGCGATTCCCTCTGAAACTTCGGACTGGCTGACGCAGATGACCACGCGCGCCTTGTCGGAAGGACTGATCACGCGCGACGAGGCGCGGGAATTTGACCGGAATATGCCGGATGATGTGCTGGCCGCCGCTACGTCCACCCAGGCGGAATTCCTGAAGCTGCCGCGGGCTGCCCGGCAGCAGCGGCTCGCGGCGGCAGCAGCAGCCCTGCAGTCGCATTATGACGAGCGGCTGGAAGATCTGGAAACCGGGCTCGAAGATGAGTAGCACCGATCGGTTTAGCGTTATATCCTGATTCGTATCAGTGTTGAAAGTGGTTGGTTGTGCAATAATCCCGTGTAACGCGGCTGTAATTGACACGCTTGCCGGGTGGTATTATGATGCGTGTTAACAGCTAATGGGAATTGAGGGATAGAGCTTTTGCCCGCGAAAGTTGAACAATTTCTGCCCGGAACTCGTGTCCTGCTCCGTGACCGCGCTTGGCGGGTGGTTCGTGCCAAGCCGATCAGGGAGGGTGAGGTCTGCATTTACGATCTTGAAGCGGTTGAGGCAGGGCGCATTACCCAACTGTCAGTTGCGTCGCCGCCGGATATTCTTGTGCCAATGCCGAATCAGGAACTGCAGTTCGATCCCGCCGGCTTCGAACCATACGGCGAATGGGTTCGGCTCCATCAGGCGTTTCTGGCCGGGCTAATCGATGAGTCTGGTACGCTCGCCGGCGCCCGCTTTGGCCGGGTGGCGCTGGAACCCTATCAGTGCGCGCCTGCGCTGCGGCTGATCAACAAGCCGCGGCCCAGCCTGCTTATTGCCGACGATGTCGGGCTCGGCAAGACGATCGAGGCCGGGCTCGCGCTCCTCGAACTCATGGCCCGCGGCCGCGCCGGTCGGGTTCTCGTGGTCGCACCGCCCGGGCTACTCCGGCAATGGCAGGAGGAGATGGACGAGAAGTTCGGCCTGAAATTCGTCCTGATCGAAAATGCCGCCGGGCTCGCCCGCGAACAGGGCGAACTCCCGGCCGGGATGAGTCCGTGGGATGTCCTGCCGCGTGTCCTTACCTCGGTTGATTTCATCAAGAAGGAGACGGTGCGGAATCGGGCGCTCCGGAAGAAGTGGGATCTGATCATCGCCGACGAGGCGCATGCTTTGGCCGAGGCCGGGACGCCGCGGAACCCTTATAGGACCCAGCGGACCCGGCTCGGGACTGCGCTCCGCGACAGCACCCGCGGCCTGATTCTTCTGACCGCCACCCCGCATAATGGTTATCCGCATTCGTTCCGCTCGCTGATCGAGTTGGTGGAGCCGACTGCCGCCACGCTCCATGGCGACGAGGCGGCGGTGATTCGCCGGATCGAACGCGCGCGCATTCGCCGGTTGAAACCGCAGATTACCCAAAAGAACAAAACGGGAAAACAAGAACCGGTATTTCCGCCGCGCACGATTGAGGGGATGCCGGTCAAGCTTGCCGACGACGAACTGGGCCTCCTCAATCGTATCGCCAGCTACTGCTCGAAGACCGCGCGCCAGGCCGCCGAGACCGATGCGGCCGATATCGTCAGCTTTGCGATGCAGATCATCAAGAAGCGGGCGCTCTCCAGTCGCGCGGCGCTGGTTTCGACCATTGAGCATCGCCTCAACGCGCTCAAGCAGGCGGAGGA
>CAZFBR010000126.1:0-10373 GCA_964517215.1 uncultured bacterium | reverse complement strand
TCAGCTCGCGCAGTTCGGGGAATGCCGCCGCGTACTGCGCGTACTGCCGGTTGAGGTCGTCGATGCAGCCGCGGATGCCGGGCGACAGTTTCGTCCGCGATCGCGCGAATTCCTGTTCGCTGGCAAAGTCACCACGCTGGCGTTCCGCGTCCGCAGTAAACCGCGCGCTGGTGATGATCGCCTGCCGGTATTGCGGGTCGGTCTCCACTTCCACCGTCTCGGGATAGAACCAGAACCGTGTGCCGACCCACTGGTCGCCCGTACCGGCCTGCGCGATGCAGTCGCGCTCCGCCGAGGTGAGAAACGCCGGCTGCTGTGCCCGCGCCGCCGCCCGTTCGTCCGTAAAGGTGTTCGGATTCAGGCCGGTGCCGATCATCTTGAAGCGCTTGTCCGCCTCCAGGACCGTAACACCCAGCCGCGTGTTTTCCAGCAGTCCGCCGAAATTGACCGTCGCCAGCGTGGGGTCGCGGTGCGGGTCCAAACTGATGAATGCCGTATTGTCGCCCGCGTGGAAAACCGCGCGATAGGCCACTGCCAGGTCGGACAGGGCCGCGGTGCCGCCCGCCAGCGGCATGCCGCTGCCCGGTTCGCCGTCCAGCACCAGACCGTCCGCCGCGCTGCGCGTCGCGCCGGTCAGCAGGGCGCCCTGCGCAAAAAAGGCAGCGAGCGCATCCAGGTCGACGGCAATGCTGTTCGCCGGGGACGGAAAGGCTGCGCTCTGCAGACGATAGGGCGCGGTATTGAGCGAATACTCCGACTGCCCGTAATCGTGCCGGTAGGCATAGACGCTGATGGCGAGCGTCGGCGACTCGCCGGCGGCCGCCCGCCCCGCCGCGAGGGCTGCCAGCGGATGACGCAGCACGCCGTAGGCGGCGCGATAAGCCCCGCGCGCATCGTCGCCGGGCGCGAAAACCCGCACATTTCCCGCACCGTCGGTTTCCAGGCGGATGCGCCCGCTGCGGCAGATCGCCACCCAGGCGGGCTGCGCGGTGCCGGGCGGGAACAGCTCGGCGACATCCTGCATGGTCTGCGCCGGCGGGCCCTCCAGCATGTCCACCGCCTGCGCCAGCAGCGTCGCGTACCCGTCGAGGAACGGCTGCACCATGCCGCGCGCCGCCGGGGCCAGCGGCCGCTGCCTGAGCGTTTCGCCGAGCGTGCGCCCGTTGCGCACCAGTTGCCCGCGCTCGACCAGGTCGCCGTAGCCGACCGTCAAGCGCGCCGCCCGGCAGGGCACGGCAGCCGCCAGCAGCACCGTCAGCACGGCGACCGCCAGCAATGCCACCGGCGCGCGCGCCGCAACCGACGCCGTCCACCCGCCGGCGCACTGTCGCGCAGCGCCGGCATGCCCGGCGCCGCGACCGCTCTGCAGCATCTTCATGCGCCGATGATTTTGATCAGGATTTCCTTGGGTCGCTGCCCGTCGAATTCCGCGTAATAGACCGTCTGGTAGGCGCCGAAGTCGAGCTGGCCGTCCGACACGGGCAGGCAGATGTGATGACCGAGCATCGCCGCCTTGATATGGCCGTCCGCGTTTTTCTTATAGTCGTTTTCGTCATGGCGGTAACCCGCGCCCGCGGGCGCGCATTTCTGCAGCACGTCCGCGAGGTCGAGCGCGACGGATTCGTCGCTGTCAGTCAGAAAGACCGCCGACGAGGTATGGTGCGGAAAGACGAGGCACAGCCCCTCGCGGATGCCGCTGCCGCGCACCGCCTTTTCCACTTCGCGCGTGATATTGACGATTTCCTCACGCTGCTTTGTCGTCTGCGTGATAACTACGCGATGGTGTTTCATGGTCTTCCCGCTTTCCGCACCCCGCGCTTTTCGACTGTTTTGTATGCAACGTAAATCAGGATCACCAACAGAACCGCGATTGATTCAGGCGAGGTTGACGCCAAGCCAAAAACGGTTACTCCGGCAATCCCATATGTGAACCAGACCGTAGCTTTGAATATGCTGCGCCATCTCCTGCTTTTCGTGTCTGTCCCCTGCAATGCCGCCAAGATTTCCGGGGCGTTCATCTTTTCATGTGCACGCAGCAGAACATACGCAAACAAGACAAGCGCTACAGACAAAGAACCAATGACCTCCCAGGCGGTTGCATCCAGCGCATGGAGCGGAATTGCTTCCATCAGCATACGCCTATGGCAAGACCGTGTCCCGTCATAGCGCCGCGAGATAGCCGTTGAGGACCGCGATGCGGGCCTGCGCCTCCGCGAGGCGGGCACGGTCGCCGTCCACCACTTCCGCCGGGGCGTTTGCGACATACGACTGGTTGCCCAGCTTCTTTTCGACGCTACCCGTGTACTGGGCCAGCTTGCCGATCTCCTTCTGCAGCCGGGCGCGTTCCTTGTCGAGGTCGATGACCCCCGCCAGCGGAATCCATAGGCGCAGGCCGGTGAGCGCCGCCGCCGCCGCGGGACGCGACGGTTCGCCACCCGCATACCAGCCGATGGTCGTCACCTTCGCCAGATGGCGGAAATGCGCGGCGCCATTCTCGATAACGGCCTTGTCGTCCGCGTTCGCCTCCACCACGATGCTGAGTTCCTGCTTCGGGTCGATCCCCATCTCGCCGCGGATGGTGCGCACCGCGCCGATGATCTCCTGCAGCCGTGCCACCTTCGCCACCGCCACCGCATCATGCCCGCCCCGCGGCGCGGGGAACGGCGCGATCATGATGCTCGCCGCCTCGCTGTCGTCGCGCAGCTTCTGCCAGATCTCCTCGGTGACGAACGGCATGGCGGGATGCAGCAGCTCCAGCGTCCGCTTGAGCACATGCTTGAGCACCGCGCGCACCGTCGCCGCCGCCGCATCGCCGCCCGTCAGGCGCGGCTTCGCCATCTCCAGATACCAGTCGCACAGCTTGTGCCAGGTGAAATCATAGAGCGTCTTGCCATAGTCGTTGAAGCGGTAGCCCTCGATGCTCTTCCGCGCCTGCACAATCGCCTCGTCGAGCTGGGCGAGCAGCCAGTGGTCCTCGTCCGCCAGCTGCGTCCGGTCGAGCGGACCCGCCTCCGCCACGCCGTTCATCAGGGCGAACCGCGAGGCGTTCCACAGCTTGTTGACGAAGTGGCGGTAGCCGTCGATGCGCTCTTCCGACAGGCGCACATCGCGCCCCTGCGCCGCCAGTGCCGCCAGGGTGAAGCGCAGCGCGTCGCAGCCGTACTTGTTGATCATGTCGATCGGGTCGATCTGGTTGCCCGACGACTTGCTCATCTTCTCGCCCGTCGCCGTGCGGATCAGCGCGTGGATGTAGACATCCTTGAACGGCACTTCCTTCATGAAATGCAGCCCCATGACGATCATGCGCGCGACCCAGAAGTAAATGATGTCGAACGCGGTCGAAAGCACGGAGTTCGGATAGAACTTCGCCAGTTCGGGCGTCTGCTGCGGCCAGCCCATGGTCGAAAACGGCCAGAGCGCCGAAGAGAACCAGGTGTCGAGCACGTCGTGATCCTGCTCCAGCTGCGTCCCGCCGCACTTCGGGCATGCCGTCGGCGCCTGTTCCGCGACAATAATCTCGCCGCAGGGGCAGTACCATGCGGGGATGCGATGCCCCCTCCAGATCTGCCGCGAAATGCACCAGTCGCGGGTATTGCGCATCCATTCGAAGTAGAGGTTTTTCCAGTTGTCGGGATGGAAGGTCGTGCGCCCCTCTTCGACCGCCTTGATCGCCGGCTCGGCCAGCGGCTGCATCTTCACGAACCACTGCTTCTTCGCCGTGTACGGCTCGACCGTGGTGCGGCAGCGGTAGCATTCGCCCACCTGGTGCACATGCGCGTCGGTCTTTTCCAGCAGCCCCTGCGCCTCGAGGTCCGCCAGTACGCGCTTGCGCGCCTCCTGGCATTTCAGCCCCGCGTACGGGCCCGCTTCCTCGTTCAGGGTGGCGTCGTCGTTGAGGATATTGATCAGCGGCAGCTTGTGCCGCTGCCCGATGAGGAAGTCGTTCGGGTCGTGCCCCGGGGTGATCTTGACGATGCCCGTGCCGAAGGCGGGATCCACATATTTGTCCGCAATCACCGGCAGTTCGCGGTTGACCAGCGGCAGGATGACCGTCTTGCCGACGAGGTCGGTGTAGCGCTCGTCGTCGGGATTGACCGCGACCGCGGTATCGCCCAGCATCGTCTCGGGGCGCGTCGTCGCCACGACGATGTCGCCCTTGCCGTCGCTCCGCTTATAGCGGATATGCCACATGCTCCCCTTGCGCTCCTGGTGCTCCACCTCGACATCGGAGAGCGCGGTATGGCAGCGCGGGCACCAGTTGATGATGTAGCGGTCGCGGTAGATCAGCCCTTCCTTGTACAGATCAACGAAGACCTTGCGCACCGCGGCGGAGAGCCCCTCGTCCATGGTGAACCGCTCGCGGTTCCAGTCGCAGGAGCAGCCGAGCGTCTTGAGCTGGCTGATGATCCGGTTGCCGTACTGCGTGCGCCACTCCCAGACGCGCTCGAGGAACGCCTCGCGTCCGAGATCGTGCCGCGTCTTCCCCTCGGTCTTGAGCTGCTTCTCGACGACGTTCTGCGTCGCGATGCCCGCATGGTCCGTTCCCGGCACCCACAGCGCGTCCTTGCCGTCCATGCGGTTGTAGCGGATGAGGATGTCCTGCAGGGTATTGTTCAGCGCATGCCCGAGATGCAGCGCGCCCGTCACATTCGGCGGCGGGATAACGATGCAGTACATCGGCTTGCCGTCGAGCTTGGCCGAAAAGTAATCCCGCGTTTCCCATTCGCTATACCAGCGCTGTTCCATCTCGCCCGGCACAAAGGCCTTGGGCAGTTCATGCTCAGTCATGTCGCTTCTCCGTTTCCATGATTGCGCCCGCCGCCGGCGGGGCGCATCGACTAATAAGTATAGAATATCCGGGGAAAAGTGCAACCGGTTTCATTGCCAATTGCATTTTGCCGGCAAAACGCCTGAATGGCGCGCATGTTCCGTCACCGGAAAAATTGACAGCAGGGGAAAGTCATGTTACACAATGGCAATATTCACTCTTGCCTGCGGGAGAAAGCATATGAACCGGTATTCCGCTTTGTGGCTGTCGTGTGCAGTCATCGCCGTGTTGCTTTCGGGTAGTACGCCCATAGCGGCAGCAACCGTCCGGTATGTGAACGATACCGATGTTGCCGGCGATTCGTGGTGTTCATCAATCGGCTACGACACGGCAGCCGGAACTTCAGCAGCGACTCCGAAACGCACCATTACCGCCACTCTGGCCGCCTGCGCAGCCGGCGATACCATTTATGTCGATGCCGGTATTTATCCCGAGCAGGTCCAGATTCAATTCCTCAATGGCATTTTCCTGATCGGCAAGGATTCCGCCTCAACCGTTATCGATCCCGCAGGCGATTCGCTCGCGGGAACCCAGGGGATCAAGGTCAATGCAGCAAATTTCGTAACCGTGCGCGACCTCCGCATTCAGGATGCCGGAACGGGTATCTATGTTTTTGGCAGCGACAGCGGCAGCTTCACCCGGGTCGCGGTATGCGGTGCCAGCTCTGTCGGCAGCTTTAGTCTAGACAGCAGCAAGTTCAATCGTTTCACTGACTGTACTGCCGATTTGATTCGGCAAGGGTATTACCTGAACTGGTCGAACTATAACCAGTTCAACGGCGGGGCGCTCACTCGCTGCAGCCTGTATGGCGTGCGTGTCGACGGATCATCCGGCAATTCCTTCAGCAACATGACCGTCAGCGGTTCCAGCAGCAATGGCTTGTTTGCCAGCAATTCCGACAGCAGCCGTTTCGTCGCCGTCACCGCCACCGGCTTTACATCCTGCGATCTGCGCCTTGAAAACTCGCTGGGTTCCTATATTGCCGACTGCGCGTTCGCCGGCACACTCAGCGGCATCGATCTGCAGAGCAACGGCTGCACCTTCGTCAACAACCGGATTCGCCAATGCGATCTCGGCGTCAATGGCGGCAATGCGATAACTACCGACAACTGCTTCTACAGCAATACCATCGAACAGTGTTCGTCGGTCGGCATCATCCTGCGCTCGAACTGCGCCCGCAACCGGTTTGTCGGCAATATCCTGCGCAATAACAGCGGCGGCGGCATCAACCTGAACGGCGCCACCAGCAGTTATCTGGTGCAGAACTACGCCGACTCGAACGGCAACACCGGCTACAGCGGCATCATGGCCGGCGACACCTTTTACAAGAACAACTGGCGCCGTTCGCCGCACAATGCGGCCTATGCCGTCGGGTTCAGCAGCAGCCAGGTCGATGCGCGCTACAACTATTTCGGCAGCACCGACAGCAGCTACATAAATGCCGCGCTCAGCGGCGGCGCACCCTGGCAGCCCTTCCGTCTGGGATTTGTCGATACAGATCCGCTGGCGGATACCGTTGCCCCGGCAGCGCCGACGGCGGTATCCGTGGTCGGTTTTCCGGGCGGGTGTACCGTTGCCTGGACACCGGCCGGCCGCAACGAAGAAACCGGAAGTGATGTCACCGACACCGCTGGTTTCCGCATCTACCGCTCGACGGTCAGCGACACGACCTGCTGGCAGTGGGTCGGCACCGCAGCAGCGACGGCAACGGCTTTTGCCGACAGCGGCGGCATGGCCAGTACCAGCAGCTACTATTATCGCGTCACCTGCTATGACAACCACGCCGGCTGGCCGAACGAATCGTACTATTCCGATTCCATCGGCTGCGGCAGTCCGCTGCATCCCGGTCCGGTCTATTATGTAAGCAGCGATACCGGCAGCGATACCGTCCCGGCGTTCGACGGCCGGGCTATCCGGCCGTTCCGCACGATTTTCCGGGCGCTGCAGGCATGCGGCAGCGGCGACACAATCCAGCTCTATGCCTGCGCCAATGTGTGGTCGGAATCAGTAGTGGTGACGAAGGACACGATCGCCATTGTCGGCATGGGCGCCGCCCGTTCGCTGATCCGCCCGGGCGCCAGCCACGGAATCTATGCCAGCGGAGTCAGCGGCGTGGTGGTGCGCGATGTAACCTGTACCGGGCCGCTGGAGTCGACATATTGCGGGGTGATGCTGCTCGGCGTCCATGCCGGGGAACTGACGCGTGTGGCGGTGAGCGGGAGGTATCGCGGTTGTGAATTGCGCAATTGCGTGCAAACGCGGGTCTCCGATTGCCGGATAGATTCATGCGTGTCGCAGATCTATCTCCGGGGCGGGACCAATAATGTCATTGACTCATGCCTGTTGCGCAACGGCAGCGGTACCGGCATCAGCTTCACCGACAACAGTCTGACGCTTTCCGGCAACCGCCTGCTGTGCCACGCCGATAACGGCATCGTCGGCGACAATTCCGTGGCGGCAAGCAGCGGTCTCCGCGTGACCGGCAACTCCGTGTATGATTGCGGCGGCAGCAGTGCGAGCGGTGTGCAGCTGACCGGCATCAGCGGACCGGTGCTCACCGGCAATATCGTCGACTCATGCGCGTATGCCGCGGTCTATCTGAACGGTGTTACCGGCGCACGGGTGCAGGGCAACCGCATCACCGGCACACGCGGCCTCGGCATCGGTTCCGACCAGTCGCAGGGGGGCAGCTGGTTTGTCGCCAACGAGATTGCCGGCGCCACCGACACCGCCGTCTGGATCGGCGGCGCCACCGCCACCGACACCTTCTGCAAGAACAACGTCACCACCGCGTCGGGAATGCTGGTGGTGAATGACGCATCAGCCGGGTGCATATCCAACCTTACCCGAAACTGGTGGGGGACGACGGACAGCGGCGCAATCGTGGCGCGGATGGCCGGATCAACGGCAGATTCCTCGCTGTGGACGCCGTTCCGCCTCGGCGTCTGCGATACGGCAGCAAACGCGGATACGATCGCGCCGGCGGCGCCGGCGAGCGTCGGCTGCACGGCGGGCGTAAACTGCGTGCGGGTGGCGTGGCCGGCGAGTGCGGCGAACGAGGAGATCGGCGGCGCGGCCGCTGATCTGGCGGGCTATCGGATCTACCGCGCCCAGCGCGCGGACACGAGCTGCTGGCGGTATATCGGCCAGACCGCCGGCACGACCTTCACCGACAGCACCGCCGCGGCGGATACCGGCTGGTGCTACGCGGTAACAGCGTACGACAACCACGCGGGCTGGCCGAACGAATCGTTCTACTCCGCGGCATCCAACATCGACACCCCGGTGAGCGCGCTGCTGGTGACGGCGCTGTACACAACGGACAGCGCGGGCCGCGATACGCACACCAGCGCGCCGGCGCGGGTCAGCTACGACAGCATCTGGGTGACGGCGCGGGTCAACCTGGCGGACAGCATCGCCGTCGGCAATGCGGCGACGGGCGATACGCGCTGGCAGGTCGGGAAGGACACGCGGGTGCTGCTGGCGCTGGCGCCGGGGACGAATGTCATCACCGTGTATGCAGTGTCGGGCGTCACCACGGCATGCAGCACCTTTGTGGTGCTGGCGGACACCATTCCGCCGACGGTCGGCAGCTTCACGCTGGGCGGGCGGGTGCATTGCGACGCGGCGGGCGGGCGGTACAGCACGGACAGCGCGACCCTGCTGCTGCTGAGCGGGGTGAGCGACAGCAGCGCGTTCATGTTGCGCGTGGGCGAGGACAGCGCCTACGCAACCGGGAGCGACACCGGCTGGCGTGGCTACAGCGCGGCGCTGACCTATGCCTATGCGACTGCGGGCGGAACGGTGACGCTGTTTGTGCGGTACAGCGACAGCAACGGCAACTTTACGACGCGGACGGCGACGGTGGTGGTGGACACGACCGGGCCGGCGCTGACGCATACGCCGCTGGCGGACAGCCAGCCGTGCAATGACACGCTGAGCGTGGGCGCGACCCTGAACGACGCGTCCGGCACCATGGCGGTGGCGGCGGCGTTCCTGTGGTACCGGAACACGAGCCAGTACGCGGGGACGGTGGATGGTTGGGATTCGACGGCGATGACCCGGCAGGGCGCGACAGCGAATTGGGCGGGGGACATCCCGGCGGCGGCGATCGGGCAGTACGCGGACCCGCTGGTCGAATACTGCCTGAGCGCGACGGACACCTTCGGGCGGACGAGCTGGTATATGTCGACGGCGAGCCCGGACAGCTTCACGACGGATTCGGGCCTGAGCGCGACGGTATATGTCAGCACGCTGACGGGCACGCAGCCGCTGCTCGCGGGCGGCGGCGTGTATGTGGCGGCCGGATCGTGCTCGGTGGCGGTATTCCCGTCGGCACTGACGGACAGCATCACGATCGCCTACTACCGCGGGAGCGTGCTGGCGGACACCTATCAGCGGTTCGGGCTGACGGACACCTGGCAGGCGCTGCCGGCGCTGGCACACGGGACAAACAAGGTGGTGGTCTGGCTGCAGGACAGCGGCCCGATGCCGCGGTTCTGGCGGGCATATACGGTGTCTGCGGATACGATGGCGCCGGTGGCGGGCGTGATGGATACGACGACGCGCCAGCTGGCGGGGACGACGGCGACCTGCACCTTCACCGCGCAGGACAGCATGGGCGTGGCAACCTTGCGGCTGACGGGCGACCTGACGGCGGACACGCGGTCCTATACGGGCGGGGCGGTGACGCTGGCCCTGACGGCGGGCGAGGGATGGAAGAGCATTTGGCACACCTACGCGGACAGCGCGGGGAACAACGCGACCTTTGGCGATTCGCTGTATGTTGACCGGTCGGGGTGCACGGTGCAGATCCAGGCGGCGGCGCACGCGGCGGGTGCGGCGTGGAGCTGTACGGGGACGGTGCGGGACAACGGGATCGACACGCCGGCGACGGTGGCGGTGAAGCTGAACGGCGCAGACACGGGAACGGCGGCAGTGACCGGGGCGAGCGGCATCTTTAGCTGCACGCTGGTTCTGCGACCGGGGCTGAACCTGGTGCGGGTGACGGCGACGGACAGCGCGGGGAACGCGAGCTACGACGAGTTCAGCGTCTTCCGGGCGAGCACGGAGACGACGGTGGTGGCGGGGACGCAGCCGGTGACGGTGCAGATGTCGGACACGGCCGGGGGCTCGGTGGCAATCGATTTGGGCGGGAGCGACACGGCGACGGTGCGCATCCCGAACCAGAGCGGATCGGACACGGCGACGATCACGGTCGATTTCAAGGGATTCGGGTACACGCTGATCGTGGAGAAGCCAGACTCGGGGACGACGACGGGGTCGTACGGAACGAGCGGGGTACTGAACGGGCTGGCCAGCACGGATTACAGGCTGATGGACTCGAGCGTGCTGAAAGTGACGGTGATCGACAGCAACGGAAACGTGGTGGGTGACAGCCCGGGGATCTACGATGTGATCACCCTGCACTGGTACTATGGGAACCTGCCGGCGGCGGTGGAGGCGAACCTGCATGTCTACTGGTTCGATCCGTCGGACTCGAAGTGGAAGCGGGCGACGACGGTGGCGGGGCTGCTGACGGCGT
>CAZFBR010000125.1:0-10400 GCA_964517215.1 uncultured bacterium | reverse complement strand
CCGACGGTGTCAAATGTTCACCCCGCATCCCGCTGTTTCGCCTTCCGCTTCCGGACACCCTTGCCGGCAGAGACGGGTGCGGAGGTGCGCCGCGGGTTTGTCTGCCGACGGCGGCGGGTACTTGCCGGCGGGCTGGCGGGATTAGCAGGCGTGGCCGGCCGGTCCTCCTTTTTGCCGCCACTGCGCTTGACCGTTATGGCGGCCGGTTCCAGGTCGATCCCGAATACACCGGAAAGGTTTGACTCATCGAGTCGGCGGGACTTTCCGCGCTGGCCGCGCCTGGTCAACGCCTGAACCGTACCGGCCTGTGCGAGCAAGTCGTCCGTATTGACATTGCGCAAGATGAAGAGCAGTTTCGGCTGCTGATCCAGGCGCGCGGCCACGCCATACAGCGTCGCAGCGCTGTGTTTGCACAGGCCGGCGTAGTCCGGGCAGGTGCAGGCAATGGATATTTCTCCGGGTGCGGGGAAGAGGCCGCGGGCGCGGTCGGTCATTATCGCCATAATCCCGCCCGACAAGTTGCCCTTGAGCAGCTCCACCGCCGATTCGATCCGGCCCGCGCATTCGCCGCAGAGTTTCTGCCAGCGGGCCGGCTCGAACGGCCGGATTTTGACCGTCACGGTATAGATATGCGAGCCGCTCACCATCGCGGTAACGACACCCGGCTGAATCTGCAAATCGACGACCGAACCGTTGCGCACGTATGAGCGGCCGCGCGGCAGGCGGTTCCCGTAATCGCTGTAGCGCTCCAGGTTCGCGCACCATGCCTTGCCCCAGAAAGTCGTGGCAATCGCGTGCCCGGCGAGTTCGACCGGCCGGACAATATGCCCCTTTTTCGCCAGTTTCCTCGCGTGGGCGGCGGCTTTGTCCCGCCGTTCGGCGACCGTAACATAGCGCGGCCACATACTGTAACGGCTATCGCGGCTGCGTCTGCCATACCGTGACATGTCTCATCGCTCCTTGGTATCCAGAGATTCCGCCGTGGCCCGGCGCACGTCAAGCGCGACCACGCGCAGCAGTTCCTTGTTGGACATTTCGGTAAGCAGCGTCTCAGCGCCCCCGTCGAGAATATCGCCCGCCATCTTTGTTTTGGACATTATCAGTTCGTCAATTTTCTCCTCGACGGTGCCGCGGCAAATGAACTTGTGCACAAGCACATTCTTCTTCTGGCCGATGCGGAAGGCGCGATCCGTGGCCTGGTTCTCGACCGCCGGGTTCCACCAGCGGTCGAAGTGAATGACGTGGGACGCGGCCGTGAGGTTCAGGCCCTGCCCGCCCGCCTTGAGGGAGAGGACGAAGAACGGCGGGCCGGTTTCGGCTTGGAATTCGTTCACCAGGCCCCGGCGCTTGCCAACCGGAGTCCCGCCGTGCAGCACGAGCCCGGGCCGGCCGAATATTGCGGCGAGCTGCGCGGCCAGCGGTCCGGTCAGCTCGCGGAACTGGGTGAAGACCAGCGCTTTTTCCTGCCGCGCGGCGATCTCCCCGCCGATATCCCGCAATCGTTGGAACTTTCCGCTCGTGTCCGGAGCATAATCTCCGTTGGCAAGCCATTGCGCGGGGTGATTGCAGATTTGTTTGAAGCGCATCAGAAAGGCCAGGACAATCCCGCGCCGGCGGATTCCCGCCGGGTTCTCGATGAGGGCGCGTTTCAGCTCGTCCACCGCCGCCTGATAGAGCGCGGCCTGGGGTTTCGCCAGCGGACACCAGGTCTTCATTTCGGTCTTGTCGGGCAGATCGGCAATCACGTTGCGATCGGTCTTGAGCCGCCGCAGGATATAGGGCCGCACGAGATTGCGCAGCGGCTCGACCGAGCCATGGCCGCTGACCGCGAGGCGCCTGGTGAAAGCGGCAAATTCCTTCGCCGAGCCGAGCAGTCCGGGATTGAGGAAGTCGAACAGCGACCAGAGGTCGCCGAGCCGATTCTCGATCGGCGTGCCGGTCAGGGCAACGCGGCGGGCGGACTGGAGCGACTTTACCGCGCGCGTCTGGCGGGCGCCGGGATTCTTGATCGCCTGCGCCTCGTCGAGGACGATCAGGCGCCAGCGGGTCTTTGCCAGCCATGGCAGGCGATGCAAATATCCGTACGTGGTAATGATGAGATCGAGATCAGCCGCCGGCGCTGCCGCCAATTCCGCTGCCGGCGTCTCGGACGGGTGCGCAACCATGTACCGCAAATCCGGTGCGAACCGTTCGAGTTCAGCCCGCCAGTTCGCGACAAGCGAGGCCGGGGCCACGAGCAGCGAGGCGGAGCTTTCGCCCGCAGCCGTTTTCGCGCGCCGGAGGAGAAGCAGGAGGCCCAGCATCTGGATCGTCTTGCCCAGTCCCATGTCGTCCGCGAGGCAGACCCCGAGTTGCGTCTCGGCCGCGAACCGCAGCCAGCGCACCCCGACCTCCTGATACGGCCGCAGCTTCGCCTTGAGCGCGGCGCCCGGATGCGCCGCCGCCAGTGCTTCGGGACTGCGCATCGCATTCAGGAGTTCGCCCAGCCACGCGCCGGCTGTGATGCCCTGCCATTCCCGCGCCGCTTCCGGCAGCGCCGCCGCGGTCTCGCTTGGCGCGCCGGCCAGCAGGCGCAACCCTTCAATAAAGCTGACGCCGTCGCGACCCGCGTTTTTTTCGACGCTGAGCCAATGCGCCAGCAGTTCCGTGAGCTGCTGCCGGTCAACCTCGACCCAACGGCCCTTGAGCAGGCGGAGCCCGTCCGCGCCGGCGAGCATTTCCTGAATTTCGGCCGCGGACAGCTGCTCGCCGTCGAGGCATAACCGAACCGAGAAATCCAGCAGCCCGGAAAGCCCGAGGATCGAGTTTTTCTTTTCGCCGATAGTGACCTGCACCAGCGGCCGCGCGGTGCGGCGCGCACTCCACCAGTCGGGCACGCGCACCGTGATCCCGGCGGCTTCGATTACGGGCAGCTCCTTGAGAAAACGATGGGCCACGGCCGGCGGCCAGGCGAGCGGATGGTAGATGTCGCCCGAGTCAACCAATTCGCGCACCAGCGCGCTCCGGGCCGCCGCCCTGCTCACGGGTTCCAGCAGTGCGAGCAATTGCTTTTTGTTTTTTGCGCCCGCGTATTCCTCCAGGGCGCGGCCGAGTGGCCGGTGCCGGACCTTCGCCGCCGCCGACAGGCCGGTGGTATAGGTCGCGACAAAAGCGAACGGCGCCGACTGGTCGGCCTTGTTTTCCGCGAGATGAAAACAGACGCGTCCCACCAGGTTCCACAGCGGGTTTTCCGCATGCAGAAATTCCGCGACCGTGCCTGTGAATTTGGCGAGGCGTTCGCGCAGGGCGGCGTGCATTTCGCGCCAGAGCGCGGCGAGGGTTTCAGCGGTGAGATATTCCGCGCCGGGCATGGGCGGCGCGGCGGCGACTAGGGCGGCGCATTGACCGGCCGGGGGCGGAATGCCCGCCTGCTCGCGTGCGGCTTCGAGTTCGGGCTGATGACAGAACGCGGTCACGAACTCGCAGGCGAAATCGCGCCAGAACCCGAATACGGGCGGCAGTTTCGTTTCCACCTCCGCCAGTCCGAGATGCAGCAATCCCGCTCCCGCCCCACGCGCAAATGCGGAGTGGATCGCGGCGGCCCGACCTGGCGGCAGGGCAACAGCGTCCGCTGTCGGGATCAGGCGGAGCGTGCCGGAAGGGGACAGGGCGGGAATCAGCAGACCGTCCGCCCCGGCCTCGACACCGGTCGGCGTTGTTCCGCTATCGGGAAGCTTGTTCATTGAACCGGTATACTTCAGATCCGCAACCAGTGCAAGTTTTGCGTTATCACGTTATGTTTGCTGCCGATTCGACGGTACCACGTGCCGGCTGGTGCGTCATTATTGACCGGTGGTTGGAACGTATGGTATGCGTGTCGGCATACGGGGGAGTTGACATGACCAAGGACAAATATGCGGATTGGTTGGCTGCCCGAAAGCGCTACCGGCTTTCCGACACCCACGTCCAGATGGCACGGGAACTTGGACTGAACCCTGAGAAATTCGGGAAAATCGCCAACCATCGGCAGGAAACATGGAAGATCGCACTGCCTGACTTTATCGCGCAATGTTACCGCAAGCAGTTCGGCAAAGACCGCCCGGATTGTGTCAAATCCCTTGAAGAACTGGCGCGCTACGCCGCGCAAAAACTGGCGGCAAAAAGGGAAAGAAAGCAACTGCGCCGGGCGGCGGAATCGACGGTGGCAACCAGTTCGATGCCGCTGCAATGCGGGAAAGGTTGCGGAGAAGAAGCGCCATGATCGAACAAATGCTGGTGCGGATTGATTGCCCCCTCGGCGCGGAGTCGGCGCCAGTCACCGCATGTCAGGCGCTGGTGCGGTTGGGCTATTCCACCGGGGGATAGCGCGGATTGACCGCCGGATTACTGTAACGCACATTGGTGCGAACTGGTATTATATGCAGGCGGACTGCGAAAAACAGTGGAATTCATGACCGCCGGGGCATTTGCATGTCGATTTGGCGTTGCCTGTTTCCATGCAATTGACATGCGATGATACTGGTGATAGTATTGTTTCTGTAACTGAAATATTCTGTTGGGCTTATGGAGGGGGCATGCCGTCAGCCACGATCAAACTTTTTTTGCCGCGCGGCAATGCGAAGGGCTTGCGCACCGCCGAGATTTCCAATTGGACCGGTATGGCCATTACCGCGCCCCGCACCGATCTTGACGAACTTCTTGCCCGTGAGGAACTCGAAAAGGCAGGTGTCTACATCCTCATCGGCAGCGATCCTCACACTAACGCTCCGCACGCGTACATCGGCGAGGCGGAGATCATTCGCGAGCGACTACCGCGTCATAAAACTGTGGAATTTTGGGTTTCGGTTGTTGTTTTCGTCAGTAAGGATGCGAACCTGACCAAGGCCCATGTGCGCTATCTCGAAAGCCGCATTCTTGCCGAAGCCGCGCAGATCAACCGGTTCACCCTCGAACAAAATCAGGCCGGTGGCGCCAAGCTCCCTGAATCAGATCGTGCCGACATGGAAGTGTTTCTTGCCCATGTTCGGCAGCTCCTACCTGTCCTCGGTTGCGATATTCTCACGCCAATCAACCAGCCCGACGCGAAAGAGCAGCCCGGTGGCAAGCTTTTCTGCCGTATCAAGGGCGTTGAGTCGTGCGGCCAGCGCACTGCAAATGGTTTCGTCGTATTCCAGGGATCCACCGCAGTTCTTGAGGAGCGACCGTCGGCCGAGAATTATCCCAATTCGCTGGTTCAGCGCAGGCAACTCATCGCCAGCGGCGTGCTCGTCGAGAAAAACGGGGTTCTGGTATTCACCAAAGACACGGAGTTTTCCAGCCCGTCGGCGGCAGCGGTTGTTATCCACGGCGGGAGCACCAACGGACTTATCGCATGGAAAACCAAAGGCGGCAAAACGCTCAAACAACTTGACGAGCAGGCCTAATGAAATGGTTGAAACCCCGGTCTACCGATATGGCTGAAGCCCACTGTATAACTGTCTGTGGCAGTATTGTTACTTTCGTGCAGCAAGTCATATCTTTACACAGAGGAGATAAGCAAGAACTATGAACTTAGATTATCTGGGAGATGCACTTGACCATTGGAAAGGATCTATATTTGAGGGTCTGCAACGAGACGGAGTTCTAAAAGAATTCATTGTAGATCAGATGGCCACAGATGCAAGGTTATGGAAACCAGTGGATTCAGAGCTATTTGTCCGTCTACTGAGGATTAAGCGGTTTCAACTCGTTAGTCACAACCATGATCTTTGCGAAGATCGAGCTGGTTACTTTGCTGAGATTTCATCAAAAGGAGATTTGTTCCTAGACCCCAATACCGGGATTAAAACTGGCAGCGTCAATAGGATTGCGGATTACATTATGCCCGCTGAACTAATTGCGGCGATGCATAAAGATAGTAATCGGGTAGTTATCGTATACCAACATATTCGCGCGAAGAAAACTCGCGAACGTGTAGCCGAAGTACTTGCTGCGCTCAAAAAGAAGGACAAACACTTTTACTGTGTTTCATATGAGTCCGGAACTGTGGCATTGCTTTTTCTAAGTCGAAGTGATAGTCGTGTGCGAATTATTCGCGAATACTTCGATCAGCTACTCGGAGCTCACGCAAAGAATCGTATCGGACACTGGAATGGGGATATGGTTTAATCTGCCGCATCACTGATGTATTCATGAATAAGTGTAACCGGCGCTTGTTACCAATGAACACCCGGCGAAGACCCGGGGTTGGCGTCTCAAAACCCGTCCATTCTCGCCCAATTACTACTACCGATAATATATATTATGTTAACTGTCGAGTGGAAATGGCGGAATTGCTATACGCATCGCTGGGGTGCGTTTGCGGTGGTTATACGCGATATTCATCATGTGCCTGGTGCGGTTTGTATTGGTATTGCTGCGCATAACAACGGGCCAAAACTCGCACTCGCTACTGCCTGATTCTTTATCCTTCGCGCGGCACGCTATTCCGTGATCTCAACTGGCGTCCAATAGCCGGTGGCGGCCCACAATTCCTCAATATCGGCATTATCAAGCGCCATGCACCCCAGCGTCCAATCGCCAAAACTGCCCATGCCATGGATGCCAATGGCACCCCCTAAAACTGTGTTCCAGGGCGGGCTTTGGCGCGCGTTTTCAGCTGCGATAATTGCACCTGCCGAGTTCGTGTCCAAAAGCCCGGCTTTTTGCGCGGTTCGGGCATCATCCGCATTGGGGTAGCTCAAACCCATGAACAAATGGTATGGCGTTTCCTGCGTGCGCACACAAATATAATACCGGCCGACCGGCGTGCGATTGTCACCCTCGGCCTGTTTGTGCCCGACCGGCGCCCGCCCCAGCGCGATTTTGTATCGTTTGATTTCGCGTGCGCCGTCATACAAGGTCAGCCGTCGCTCGCTTTTGTCGATTGCCAGCTGCGGCGCCGTCAATGGCAGCGTGGTGACTACCGCCAGCCGGCGCGCACCAGCGGCAAGGTCGGGCGGCGGCGCACTGGCCAGATGCTGACGCTGCAACGCCAGCGTCAGCCACGGCCAGGCATACCACGCCCCCGCCAGCACCGCGACCAACAATCCATACCCAATCAGTCGTTTCTTCATTTTCTCCAGTTTACATAATGTGGCTGGCGGGTGCACTTGTGCCCCGCGTCGTTTTCAGCTAAAGCGTCAAATTCCCATACTTCGTGCATCGCATCGATGAAAAGCGGTCGAGCAGCGTCAGCGGGCACCATCAGTCGACCGCAGATCGGCGGTATACGCACGAAAATGCGCCAGCCGTTCCTCAATATACGCGTTGAGCGAATCAAGGCGCGGCTCCCATCCCGAGCCCTTCTCCGGCCAGTTTACGCGTCAGCAGCTGGTCCAGCACCGGACGCAATGCTGGCGGCGCCTGCATTCATTCGATGACGCTCACGGTGGCAACCTGGCCGGTCACCCGGGCGCCGCGGTCGGCGAGATGCGCCGCGAGCGCGACGGCGGTGAGGCCGGTGCGGTCGCTGATGTGCAGCGCGCCGTCGTCGTAGCGGTCGTAGGCGACATCGAGCAGCAGCCGTCCGCCCGGGCGGCGCGCGGCAAGGCAGGTATCGAGTGCGGCCCGCCAGTCGACGATATGCTCCAGCACATCGAGGCAGATGACGGTATCGAATGCGCCGCGCGGCACTTCCTCCCGCTCCGTCGCCAGCGGCGTAACCCCGCCGTATTTGGCGAAACGAAAACGCGCAAACGCGAAATACGGGGTATCGATATCCGCGGCCGTCACCGCGAACCCGTCGAGACGGCTGGCAAAGAGCGCCATGCACCCCGTCGCGGTGCCGTAATCGAGCAGCGTCGTGCCGTGCAGCAGCGGGCGGATGCGGGCGTATTTGGTGTAGCGGTAGCGGTCGCCATTCGCCCATTTGAACAGGTAGCCCGTGGCACACTGGCGATAGACCTCACGCACCGCCGCATCGTCAAGCGACGGTTGGCGCGCGCGCCAGACCTGGTGCAGATCGTCGATGGCGGTATCCGCCCGGCGCACGACTTCATCCGCCGACAGGCCGCTGAATTCGGCAAGATCCTCGGTCAGCGAACGCATACCCAGCCGCGGGACAATTTCCCCGCGAAACGTTTCACGGGGAAACAGTGGATCTGTCGCAAGCGATTGCACCTGCTTCCGCTCGGTCATATGCGGTCGGCTACTTGCGCAGGCGGACCGGTCCGACGATGATGCCGCGCATCGCAGCAAGCCAGACCTCGCGCCGGGGCCGCCATTCCGGCACCTGCACGGAATACTTGATTCGCTGTTCGCAGGCGGAGATGGTTTTGGCCAATTGCGCATAGGTCGTGGCGCCTTGCACCTTCGCCAGCCAGCCGTCCCGCTCAGAGCGCCAGCTCTCCTCCATCGCTTCCCATTTAATCATCTGCTCCAGACGCAGAATCCGTTCCTTAAGCTCATCAATGGTGGCAGCCGATTGCACGGCCCCGACCCAGTTGTCACGCTCCGTCCGCCAGCCGTCGGCGGTTGCCTCCCAGCGCAGTCCCTTTTCGAATTCCAGCAGCAAACCGATAAACTGCATCCGCACCTCGGCGGAAGCACCCGCCGGTGGGAATGCAACTCCCGTCTGGCGGTTCTGCTCGGCCAGCTTGTCCTCAAAAACGTAGATGAGGTCGCGGCAGCTCTCGCTGGCGGTGTCTTCCGGCACCAGTTCGAGATAGCAGTGCATCGCATTGAGCGCATCCTCATAGCGTTTGAGATCGCCGCAGACCCGGGCAACCTGCAAATAGCCGGGCGCCCAGCACGGATCGATGCGCAGGGCGGCAAAGAGCTCACTGGCGGCCTTGGCGGCATTCTCCTCACGCAGGGCCTGCTCCGCAAGCACCTTGTGCCGGCGCGCCTCCTCGGGCAGGGCCGGCTTGACGGCAAGTTCACGCCAGAGACGGGCGCGTTCCTGAAATGCCGGGAATGCCGGGCCGGCTGGCGCTCCACTGAATGCCAAAGTGACCGCCACGTTCTGGTCCGGGCTGCCGCCGCCACCGTCATCGGCGGTAATGCCGGTGAAGCGCACGACCAGCGGCCATTCGCCCGCGACCAGTGGCGTCCCCGTAAAACTGACGCCGTCGAAGGTGATGCCGGGCGGCAGCGTGCCGCTGCTGATGGCCGGGGTCCCGGCTATACCCCACGCATCATAATGTTCCGCCACCGCCGTGGCGGTAAATGGATACCCGACCCTGCCGGTCACAGGCGTGAATTTGATTTCTCCCAACGCCGCCGTCACCGACGCTGCATCCTCCGGCGTAACCGCGGCAACTTCCTCTGCCGCCGTCGCACAGCCGGCAACCGCACCAGCCAGCACAACCAGCATCATCAGGTTCCACAGGAACTTCATAAGATTGTCCTCCTTCGCATGGCTGCGGCGAGTGTGTTCAGGCAGCAGACGACACCGCAAGTGTATTCATACCAACCGCGAATGTCAACCCGCCCGCTCCGGCTGATGCGCCGCTGCCGGAATTGGCCTTGTCCATCCGCTGCGCCAACAAACATCCGCCTCCCTGAACCGGTTGGAACATGCAACGTTCAGTTTCACCATGAAAATGGAATATATGCCTGTTGTTGCGATTATCCAAACGGGTATTCTTACCGTTCAAGCAGCAAGCATAGTTTTGCGGGAGTGAGAATCTGGATTCCGGCAGTTTCCTTGAGCGAAAGCAAATGAATGTCTCCGGATACTATGAGGTTCGCTTTCCCGCCAATTGCGCAGTCAAGAAACTTTTGATCTGCTGAATGACTACTGATGACAGCGGACGGAGAGGAGACTGCTACGGTTGCAGATTCATTGAAGAAGCGCGACCAACGGAGAATCAGAGCGGGGGCGCGGCTGCCAGCAAGTTCATTGATAACACGCAAGTATTCGGTGACAATTGCCGGAGTTACCAGCAGTTCGCATTTGCCGTTGACAATTGCTTCCATGATTCGACCGGGCTTACCACCCCAGAATATCCCGGAAACCAAAACGTTGGTGTCAACAACGATTTTCATTGCGTCTCCCGAACTTTGGCGACAACCTGGCCGAGTGTCCCTTTTTTCAGCCTGCTTGTTCGTGCCAATTTGCGACTGTCGGCGAGCAAGCGACGGTTCTCTTCGCGAGACGGTTTTCCGATCCGCTTAAGGAATATCGTGTCCCCTTGACCGTAGACAACAAACCGTGTCCCGGCAGCCAGGCCGAGGGTGGTCCGCACATCAAACGGGATGACGATCTGACCCTTTGACGACAACCGGGTAACATCAATCGAATCCATAACGCACCTCCCCAATCTTACCAGTAAGATAACACGTGATGCCATATTTGTCAAGATATTTCTTGTGCAAGGTGTTTGACGATCACGGCGGGGAAAACTGTTATGGTATCCGATATCATCACCGTGTCGTCAGACTGAATCAGCAATGCGAAC
>CAZFBR010000124.1:0-10423 GCA_964517215.1 uncultured bacterium | reverse complement strand
GGGGAAGGGGGTGCGCCTGAACGAACTGACCGCCCGCATGCCCAAACCGCTCCTCCCCGTGCGCGGCAAACCGGTGATCGTCTGGCTGATCGAGGATTTGCGCGCGGGCGGGGTGCGCGAGCTGTGCATAAATCTGCACCACCTGCCCGAGGCCATTCCGGCAGCGCTGGGCGACGGTGCGGCGCTGGGCGTACACCTCACCTATGCGCGGGAAACGGAGCTGCTGGGCACGGCGGGCGCGCTGCGCAATTTCCGCGACCGGCTGACCGCGCCCTGCTTCGTCGTTTACGGCGACACGCTGCGTTCGGTCGACTACGCGGCGCTGCTGGCGCAGCATCGCGCGACGGGCGCGGCGGCGACGATCGCCCTGCACACGGTGGACGACCCGGCATCGGCGGGGGTGGTGACGCTTGGCGCTGACCGGCGGATCACCGGCTTCGTCGAAAAGCCGCAGGGGATGGCCGGCCCGGCGCTGGCCAACGCGGGGGTCTATTGTCTCGGGCAGGCGGCGCTCGACTGCGCCGCGGCGCTGCCCGCGCCCTGCGACTTCGCCTATGACGTCTTTCCGCGCCTGCTGGCGCAGGGGGAGCCGCTGTACGGGTTTCCGCTGGCGGGGCTGGTTATCGATATCGGCACAACGACGCGCTACGCCGAGGCGGAAGCGCGCTGGACGGGAGCAACGCCATGATCATCACGCAGACGCCGTTCCGCATCACCCTCGGGGGCGGGGGCACCGACCTTCCCTCGTATTACCGCCGCTTCGGCGGCTTTCTCATCAGCGCGGCGATCGACAAGTACGTCTACATCACCGTCAACCGCCGCAGCATCGACCGGGCGATCTGGCTGAGCTATTCGCAGATCGAGAAGGTGGAGAAGGTCGACGACATCAAGCATGAGCTGATCCGCGAGGCGCTGCGCGCGCGCTGGATCGACCGCAGCATCGAGATCCACTCGATCACCGAGCTGTCGAGCGGGACCGGGCTGGGATCGTCGGGGAGCTTCCTCGTCGGCCTGCTCAACGCGCTGAGCAATTTTCGCCATGCCCCGCAGACCAAGGCGGCGCTGGCGGAGGAGGCATGCACGCTGGAGATTGAGACGCTGCAGCGCGCGGTGGGCAAGCAGGACCAGTACATCGCCGCGTTCGGCGGCATCGTCTGCCTGGAAATCGATCCTGACGGCGAGGTGACGGTCACCCCGCTCAAGGTCAGTCGCGAGACGGTGGGCGAACTGGAAACCAACGTCATGATGTTCTATACCGGGGTGCAGCGCTCGGCCTCGGCCATCCTGTCGACGCAGAAGCAGAAGCTTGAGCAGGACGACGCGCGGGTGACGGAGGCGATGCACGCAATCAAGGCGATCGGGCTGCGCACGCGCACCGCGCTCGAGGCGGGGGACACCAACGCCTTCGGCGACATGCTGCATGAGCACTGGGAGCTGAAGAAGCAGCTGTCGCCCGACATCTCGCTGACCGCGGTGGACGAGCTGTACGCCGCCTGCCGGCAGGCGGGCGCACGCGGCGGCAAGCTGATCGGCGCGGGTGGCGGCGGCTTTTTCATGCTTTATGCCGACCGCAACCAGCGCGAGCTGCGCGAACTGCTGCGCCGGGCGGGCTATCGCGAGCTGCGCTGGCGGTTCGACTGGATCGGCACCCGCGTTATCGGCAACTACATGGCGTACTGACCATGGCGATTACGGGCATCGGCATCATCGGCTGCGGGCAGCACGCCCAGCAGAAATTCATCCCGCTGGCGGCGAAGTACCTGCGCCATCGCTGCCGGCTGACGGCGCTGGCGGACCCGAACGCGGACGTGCGGGCGCAGCTCACCGCCGCGCATCCGGGGGCAATGGTGAGCGACGACCCGGCGGCGGTCATCAGCCATCCGGCAACGGAACTGGTGATTATCGCCGCCCCGCCCGCGGCGCATCACGCGCTGGCGACGGCGGCGCTCGACGCGGGCAAGCACGTGCTGCTGGAGAAACCGGTCACCGCAACCCTGGCGGAGGCGGATGATCTCGTCGCCCGTGCCGCGCGGGCGCGCGGGAAGATCATGATCGGGCATCATATGCGTTTCGGGCGGATCGAGGGGAGCATGCTCGAACTCTTCCGCCGCGGGGTGACGGGCGCGCCGCATCTGGTCAACATCGTCCACAACTACACCATTGCCTCGCGTGCGCCGATCAGCGGCTACCTGCAAAAACGGGCGAGCTGCGGCGGGGTGCTCTACGAGTATTTCTGCCATGAAATCGATTTTCTGCGGCTGATGCTGGAAAGTGAAATCGCGTCGTTGTATTGCCGGCTGCAGTCGCGGGTCTACGAGGACGACACGGCGGCGCTGACGGTGGAAATGGCGAACGGCGTGCTGGTCAACGCCGTCTACAGCGCGGCGACCACGGACCACGACCTGATTGAGGTCTACGGGCCGCTGGGCAAACTCTATTTCGACCGCTACCGGACCTACCATGCGCGGTTCGAGGCGCAGGCGCAGCTCAAACGGCGGTCGCTGCGGCCGCTGGGGGCGTTCGTCGATGCGGCGTACGCGCTGCAGCTCGGGCGCTATCTCAACTACCGCAACGTGATCATCGCCTATGAGCACGAGCTGACCTATCTGCTTGACTGCATCGCGGCGGGCCGCGACCCGCGCCCGTCGCCGGCGGACGGCCGGGCGGCGCTGGCGGCGGTGCTCGGCGCCTATCGCTCGGCAGCGGAGGGACGGGCGGTGACGGGAGCGGAACTGCGCTAAGCAAACCGCCGGCGGTTGGCCGGCGCGTCCGTATCCGGGCACAGGCGTATGGCGGGGTCGCTGCGCGTATTATCCGGGAGCGAGGAAACCTGCTCCTATCCGAGAAAAACCGAATAGGGCACAGGCGGTACGATTACCGGGGCTGCCGGTGTGCTATGTGCCGGTGGCGGGCTGCTGCGGTCAGTGGCGGCGCCGGTAAATCTCGATCCAGGGACCCATCCGCCTGATCGCGAGCAGCTCGTGCAGCCCGTCAATCTGGCGGCCGTGGTTGGTCAAGGCCGCCGCCGGGGTGGCGGCAGGCGCGATGGTGTGCACCAGGGCATAGTCGCGCTGCAGGCGCAGACGGGCCGGATCGGTGTCTGCCAGCGGCTCGCAGATGAAAAAGTCGGGTTCGATCCGCGCCAGCACCTCCGTCGCCCGCTGCTCCGACGCAAACGACACCTCGTACAGCCAGTAGCTGGGGCGCGGATAGCGTTCCGGCGGCAGTGCCAGCAGCTGGCGGTAATACTGGCGCTGCTTCGGATACCAGCCGCGGTCGGTGAACTCCTGCAGCGCCGCGGCGGAGGGGAAGACCCGGCCGTTGACCAGATTGTAGGCGGGCAGATGGACGGCGATGCGGGCGTCGGGCGGGATGGCGGTGACGATGTACTCGTCCAGCAGTTCCCGCGAATCGGGCACCATCATGAGCCAGTCCCAGCGCGCGATATGCATCACGGAGAGCGCGGTCAGCAGCACCACCAGCCCGAGCATGAGCGTGCGGCGCAGCGTCGCGGCCTGGGACCAGACCCAGTCGATGAAATAGCCGGCGAAGATGGCCAGCACCAGCGGGGTGAGCGACTGGTAGCGCGGGTTGATTTCGTGCAGCAGGGCGATGGCGATCACAAAGTACAACGGGCCGTAGGCCAGCAGCAGCAGCGGCCGCCAGCGGCGGGCCGCCAGCAGCAGGCCGCAGCCGAGCAGGCCGCCGATCGTGGCCAGCGGATCGAACATCAGGCAGAATTGCCAGAAGGCGCTGATCTTGCCGATGAAGATCATCACGGTGGCCAGCGCGCCATCGATGTAATTGCAGTTGATGGCCGCCTGGATATTGTGCCCCTTGATCATGTACGGATAGGGGTGCAGCCAGTAAATGACGCCGCAGGCGGCGGCGAAGACCAGCAGGCACCATGCGGGCGCACGCCAGCGGTCGCGCACCTCGCCGGTGCGCAGAAAATAGCAGTGGTTGAGCAGGGGAATAATGATCAGCGAACCGGAAAAAAAGTTGGTCGCATAGCCCATGGCCGCCCAAAAACCGCTCCACAGGTAAAAGCGCCGGCCGCGCGGCAGTTGCAGCGCCAGCCACAGCACCATGACGGTGGCCAGATAGGCGAAGAGCCAGTGCTTGGTGATGGTGGCCATCTGCTGCTGGTTGAAGGAAAAGCCGAGCACCAGCGCCGCGAGCGCCCCGGCGCGCGGCGAGAAGAGCTGCGCCCCGATTCGGTAGATCAGCCACATGACGATGAAACCGATGGCCACCGAGCAGTAGCGCAGGTAGAGCCAGATATCGCCGGGATGAAAGACGAAAAACTCCCTGAATTCCGCCAGCGGCGGGCACCCCTGCAGCATGTAATGCAGGGCGGTGAACGGGATGAGCAGCACGGCGAAACAGTAGGCGGCAAACGGCGGATAGAGCAGGACCGGTCCGATGCGCGGGCTGTGGCTGGCGAGGACCTGCAGGGCGCCGCCGGGCAGGTCCATCTCATCGGCGCGGTACAGCTGCGGCAGTCCGTAATCAAGCCCGATCAACCGCAGCGCCAGCACCGCGAGCAGTGCGGCGGCGAGCAGCAGCCGCGCGCGCCGCGAGGCGGGTTCAGTCATGGTAATGGCCGAGCAGATCGTGGCAGCGGATGCGCAGCATATCCAGCGGATCGCCGATCACGCACTTGGGGATGTTGATGCGCGAACCGGGCACGTGGTTCCAGCGCACCGGGATGCAGGTGCCGTCGAGATGCAGGCGCTGGGCGATGAGGAACAGCTCCAGGTCGAAGATCCCGCCGCTGATCCGCAGGCGCTTGAACATCCGCTGCGCGATTTCGCGGCGGAAGATCTTGAAGCCGCACTGGGTGTCCATCACCGGCTGGCGCAGCACCAGCAGATGCGCCAGCATGACAAAACCCAGCCCGAGAATGAGGCGGAAGTTGTGATCGTATTTCTGATAGGTGCGGATGCCGTAGGCGAACGGGGCGCCCTGATCCAGCGCCGCGAGGAAAAGCGGCAGCTGGTCGATGGGGGTGGCCATGTCCGCATCCATAAACAGGACATAGTCGCCGGTGGCGGCGAGCATGCCCTGCCGCACGACGTAGCCCTTGCCGTGATTGCGGGGGTTGGCCAGCACCTGCACGCGCCGTCCGGCGAACGACTGGGCGATGGCGACGGTGGCGTCGGAGCTGCCGTCGCTGACCACGAGCACATCGGAATCGGGATGATGGGCGTCGAGCCAGGCGAGCAGCTCCGTCAGGGTCGCACCCAGCCGGTGCGCCTCATTATAGGCGGGAATAACCACCGTTAGTTTCATTCAGGCCACCGTCACTGCTCCATAACTGAGATGTTACCATAGCATTGCCGTCGTGCACTGTCAAACCCGTCTGCGGGGGATTGACAGGATGGATGCCGGGCAATTATAGTGAATGAATGATCGGCAGACATGCCGGCGCAAGCGGCAGGAGGTGGCGGATGACCGGCGGCGGTGTTCGCATGATGCTGGTGCTGCTGATGACGGCGGTGATCCCGGGCGCGGGCGCGTTGGCGGCGACAACGACGATGGCGTCCGTACCGCGGGCCTGGACGGTCCTGCTCTACACCTGTGCGGACAATGATCTGGAGGCATACGCCTTCCGCGATTTTGCGAAACTGACGGCCGGGCGGCTGGCTGACGACGGTGCGGTGGCTGCGGTCGCGCGGCTGGCCACGCAGCACCAGGGGTACTGGCAGCTGACGGTACGCGGCGACGCGTACGGTGCGGGTAATGTCGCCATGCAGCGGCTGCCGCCGGTGGATATGGCCGACACCGCGATCCTGGCGGATTTTGTGCGCCAGGCGGTGCGCGATTATCCGGCGCAGCGGTATGCCATCATCTTCCAGGGGCATGGCTCGGGATGGTGGCTGCATGTCACGGATACCCAGTATATTTCCGTCGCGCGGGTGGCGGCGGCGCTGCGGCAGGCGGGCGCGCACTTTGCCGTCATCGGCCTGGACATGTGTTTGATGGCAAGCGCGGAAACGGCGTATGAGCTGCGCGCGGTGACGGATTATCTGATCGCCTATGAAGACTACGGCCCGTGGGAGGGCCTGATCGAACCGGGGCTGCTGGCGCAGTTTGCAGCGGCGCAGAAACCGGAGCGGCTGCTGGCGGCCATGGCCGACGGGTTCATTGCCCGCAACGAGACCGCGACGGACAGCGACCCGGCGGATGTTGCGGTCATCGCCACGGCGCCGATGGCGGCATTGGCCGATTTTTTGGTCCGGCACGAGCGCGTCCTGGCGACCGTTGACCATGCGTTTGCCTCCTCCTTTGCGGTGGACCGCAGCGACAGTGAACCGTATTACCAGTTGCAGGATTTGTATGCGCTGGCGCAGGCGGCTTTCGCCACTGACCCGGCTGCGTGGCGTGAGTTTGCTGGCCTGTTTCACCAGGTGGTGATTGCCTACCGGCAGAACCGGATCAAGCAGGACCTTCCGCACGCGGCTGCGCATCATGGCTTGAGCGTGGTGGTCAACGGTGCTATGGATGCGTATGATGTGTGCGGAACCTATCGGGAACTGAGCGCACCATGGCAGCTGTGCCATCCCCTGCCATGAATTGCTTCCAATTATATGAGCAGCACCACTGCATTGACAGCACCGCCCAATTTATATAGAATACCCGCCGGTTATGACGGATGGAGAACTATGCAGACGGAACCGGCGCAGCCGGCGGGCGCAATCCGCGCGGCGGGCGATGATGGACTGCGGTCAGGCGAACAACTGGCGGTAGCACTGAACCGGGTGCGGCGTCAGTTTGAAGAGCTGTGCGCGGAATTCGTTGAAACCGACAAGCCGTTGTATCTGGATGAGTTGCGGGTGGTGCGCCGGGAACTGGATGCGGTCCATGGCAAGGTGCTGTACGGCGAATTTGCCGGCGGCCTGCCGACGGATGCCGCGGCGGTGGCCGGGGTTCAGGCGGCAGACGCAAAGTTTGTGCACCTGCTGACGGAACTGGGCGCGGCGCTGGCCGGGCTGCGCTCCGCCAAACAGCCGGTGCATGACCTGCAGCTGGTGCGGGCATTGATTGCCGGCCTGCAGGCGGCAGTGGAACAGCGGTTTAATCCGGCCGGCGCATGAATTGCGGAGAAACGCTGATTCTTGGCGCGGACGGCCAGCTGGGCCGGGCGCTGGCCCGGCTGCTGCCCGATGCGACGGCATGGACGGAACGCGAGTTTGATCTGGGCGAGCCGGCGGCGCTGCTGGCGAAATTGCGGACGGCGGCGCCGGCGACGGTGATCAACTGCGCGGCGCTGACGGATGTTGATGCCTGTGAGCGCGAACCGGTGCGGGCGCTGGCGGTGAATGCGCTGGGGGTGCAGCCGCTGGCGGCATGGCAGCGCGAGCGCGGCTGCCGGGTGGTGCACCTGTCGACGGATTATCTGTTCGATGGTACCGCCCGGACCCCGTACCCGGAGGCTGCCGCCCCGCGGCCGCTCAGTGTCTATGGCGTGAGCAAGTGGCTGGGCGAGCGCTGGCTGGACGCAGAGCAGTCGCTGGTGGTGCGGACCTCGACCCTGCTCGGGCCGGGTCCGGCGAGTTTTGTCACCAAGGTGCGCGACTGGTCTGCCGCCTGCGCCGCCAGCGGGCGGCCGTTGCGGGTGGTGGCGGATGTGGTGGCGGCACCGACGCTGGTCGGGGATCTGGCCCGGGCGCTGGTGCAGCTCCTGCGGGACGGGGTGACGGGCACCGTCAACATCACCAATGCGGGTGCGTGCAGCCGGGCGGATCTCGCGCGATTCATTCTCGCTGCCTGCGGCGCGGGGGTGGCGGTGGCCGACGCCCGGCAGGCGGAGTTCAGCAATCCCGCCCGGCGCCCGGTGTACAGTGAACTGGCGCTTGACCGGCTGCGGGAACTGGGGATTACCATGCGCCCCTGGCAGGAAGCGCTCGGGGAAATGCTGCAGGGAGGAAGATCATGATCGAGGGTGTGAAATTGTTGCCGCTCAAGCGGCACTGTGACGATCGCGGATACGTCATGGAGATTCTGCGCCGGGATTCGCCGCATTTCGTCCAATTCGGCCAGTTGTACGTCTCCACCTGCAATCCGGGGATTGTCAAGGCATGGCACTGCCACAAAAAGCAGACGGATAATTTTTGCGTCATTGCGGGCATGGCGAAGATCGGCCTGTATGACGACCGCAAGGATTCGCCAACGCGGGGCGAGCGGATGAGCGTGGTGATCGGCGACGACAATCCGGTGCTGGTGCAGATCCCGCGGCTGGTCTGGCATGGCCAGATGTGCCTGGGCACCAAGGTGTCGGTGCTGATCAATGTGCCGACGGAATTGTACGATTACGCCGAACCGGACGAATTGCGGCGCGACCCGTTTGATCCGGCCATCGGTTTTGACTGGCTGCCCAAACACGGCTGACCGGTCGCAAGGAGAAGATCATGCGCAGTCACCAGATGACGCGGGGCATCGACAAGGCCCCGCACCGCTCGCTGTTCAAGGCGATGGGCTATACCGACGAGGAACTGGCGCGGCCGCTGATCGGCATTGCCAACTCCGCCAACGAGATCATCCCGGGCCACATTCATCTTGACCGCATCGTTGCGGCGGTGAAGGCGGGGATTTATGCCGCGGGCGGGACCCCGATCGTTTTTTCGACCATCGGGGTGTGCGACGGCATCGCCATGAACCATCAGGGGATGAAGTATTCGCTGGCCAGCCGCGAGCTGGTGGCGGATTCGGTCGAGTCGATGGCCATGGCGCATCCGTTTGACGGCCTGGTGCTGGTCCCCAACTGCGACAAGATCGTCCCGGGGATGCTGATGGCGGCGCTGCGGCTGAATATCCCGGCAGTGGTGGTCAGCGGCGGGCCCATGCTCCCCGGCAAATGGCGCGGCAAAAAGGCCGACCTGATTACCGTGTTCGAAGGCATGGGCGGGGTGCGCACCGGCAAATACAGCGAAGCGGAACTGACGGAACTGGAGCAGTGCGCCTGCCCGGGCTGCGGTTCGTGCGCCGGCATGTTCACGGCCAACTCGATGAACTGCCTGACGGAAGTGATCGGCCTCGGCCTGCCCGGCAACGGCACCATCCCGGCGGTGGCGGCGGCGCGGATCCGCCTGGCCAAGCAGGCGGGAATGGCGATCCTCAACCTGGTGCAGCGGAACATCACCCCGCGGCAGATCGCGACGGAGCAGGCGTTCCGCAATGCCATGGCCGTGGATATGGCGCTGGGCTGCTCGACCAACACCGTCCTGCATCTGCCCGCCATCGCCCACGAGGCGAACATCACGCTCGACCTCGAACGGTTCAATGACATCAGCCGCAGCACCCCGCACATTGTGTCGCTGTCGCCGGCAGGTCCGCATCATCTGGTCGATCTCGACGAGGCGGGCGGGGTGCCGGCGGTGATCAAGGAACTGGCGGCGGCGGGCATGATTGCGCTCGACGCGCTGACAGTCACCGGCCGGACGGTGGGCGAGAACATCGCGGCGGCGGCGGTGCGCGACCGTACGGTGATCCATCCGCTCAGTGACCCGTACCATGCCGAAGGCGGGATCGCGGTGCTGCGCGGCACGCTGGCGCCCGACGGGGCGGTGGTCAAGCAGTCGGCGGTGGCGCCGGCGATGATGGTCAATACGGGCACCGCCCGGGTGTTCGACGGCGAAGATGCGGCGTACGCCGCCATCGTCGCCGGAGAGATCAAGGCGGGGGACATTGTGGTGCTGCGCTACGAGGGGCCGCGTGGCGGCCCGGGGATGCGCGAAATGCTGTCGCCCACGGCGGTGATTGCGGGGATGGGGCTCGACACCAGCGTGGCGCTGATCACCGACGGCAGGTTCTCCGGCGGCACGCGCGGGGCGGCGATCGGTCACGTTTCGCCCGAGGCGGCGGCGGGCGGGCCCATTGCCCTGGTGCGTGACGGCGACCGGATCAGCATTGACATTCCCCGCCGGAAGCTCGACCTGCTGGTGGACGACGCGGAGCTGGCGCGGCGCAAGGCGCAGTGGCAGGCGCCGGCTCCGAAGGTGACGACGGGCTACCTGGCGCGGTATGCGCGCATGGTGACCTCGGCGTCGACCGGCGCGGTGGTGGAGTAGCGCATCGTGGCCATGGCGAGAATGCGGGCGAAACTGGCCGCGCGCGGTGACCGGCGCTCACCCCGGGTGACGGTCGGATCGGCGGAGGAGATTGCCGGCTTGGTGCTGGCGCTGCTGGTCTTGGGCCTGTTCATCGCCCTGGCGTCGTATACCGACCAGGACCCGCCCGCGACTGCCGCGGCGGATTCGGTGGCGGTGCGCAACCTGTGCGGCACCGTGGGCGCGCATGTGGCGCATTTCTTCATGCTGTGGTTCGGCTACGACGCCTATCTGCTGGTGGTCTGAACGGCGATGGCGACGTTCCGCCGCTTCCAGCCGATGCCGCTGGCGATTGGTCTCCTCGAGAGCTG
>CAZFBR010000123.1:0-10433 GCA_964517215.1 uncultured bacterium | reverse complement strand
TGTTTCAGTGTGTCGCTGGTAACCGTAGCGGTGACATCGACGCTCTCCGCCGTGCCGGACAGCACCGCCGCGACCCCCTCAGCGATGGTCTTGACCTTTTCGCTGTCCTTCCCTTTGATCAGCGAAGCCAATGGCAACAGCGCCTGCAAATTGATCATCATTCTCCCTCCGCTTTCAGCGCCGCCTGGCGCAATTTGGTCGAAATGTATGGTTTCATCACCGCCGGCTGCCGAACCTTTGCGAAATAGGCATCGAATATCTGCCGGAATTCAATGGTGTCCGGGGTGTAGTGCAGCACACGCCAGCCCAGCAGCATCGCCGCGTTGCGCTTCCGCTGGTCATCGATGAAGCCCTGCCCGCGGGTGTGCCGGCCGTGCGTCCATACCCCACCGTCAACCTCGATCGCCAGCATGCACTTCGGATAGGCGAAGTCGAACCGCCAGTCCTGCAGCCGGTTGTCTTCGAGCCGCTTCCGCAGGCCCTCGCCTATTCCACCCGTAGCCATCGCGGCGAACCGGTACTCCGCCTCCGCCGGCGGCAGGCCGTGCTTCGCCACCCCGGCATTGAACCGGGCAATCAGCGCCTCCTTGCGCAGCTTTTCCACCCCCGGAAGCCGCCGGCGCCGCGCAGGCGGCCCTGCGCCCGGCCGGGCCGGGGCTTTGGTCGGAACCAATGGAAAACTCCCGCCGCCGCAAGTCGCCGCGATGCAAGCCGGCGACGCTCCCGGGATCCCGGCAATCCCCGCCACCGGCCAGACCACCCCGGACACGGCCTCCGCCGGACCGCGCCCGTCCTCCACCGCTGCCGGCGCCGGGGCAGCGAATGACCCGCCGCCGGCCGCCGGCCGGGCCGGGCGGCCTACTGCGGCCGGGAAATGCTGCCGGCCACGGTTCCGGTGACTCCGCCATCTGGTCGCACCGGCCACCCGCAGGCGGCCGCCGGACATGATCATGGTCATGCCGCCGGCTCCTGGATCCGCAGGAAGCCGTCAACCTGTGCCAGCCGGCGCTGCTGGCGCATGACCTCGCCGCCATTGCTGTTGTTCGTGGTGCTGGTATTCCCCTCAATGCAGGCAAATGTGTCCGCCCCCGTGCTCCGCTCCACGATCCCGATGTGGTCCGGAACCCCGCCATCCCAGTTGAAAATGGCGATATCCCCCGGCGCCGGCACCACCCGGCCCAGCCACAGGCCGGCCGTCTTGGCCCATGCCTCGATCGTCGGCACGTACGCGCAGCCGCGCTCTGCCACCCCGGCCCCTTTGTACCCAGCACAGATGGTGTGCCCAACCCCTACCCAAAAACTATAGCTGACGAAAATGGCGCACCACGGCACGCCGTTTACCCCGTACCATTGCCCGAATACCGTCTTGTTGCTGCCGGCCGGGTACTCCTTCGCGCCGATGTACCGCAGCGCCTCGGCCAGCGCCTTTTCCCCTATCTTCATGGGTTCCTCCGTTTCTCCGCCGTTGCCAACTCGCGGAGCATGGTATCCGCCGCCACTGCCAGCAGATTCACTGTCTTGCGCACAATCTGGGACGCCGCCGCCACCCCGGGCGGGGCCGGCAGCCGGATATCATCAGCATAGCCGCGATAGACCGCGTACAGCGCATCCGCCAGGCGCAACGCGGGAGCGGTCATCCGCCCACCCCGATCGCCGCCGCCAGCGCCTTGAAGATCGGCTGCGCGACCGCGCCGCCCAGCATACCGCCGACTGTCGCCGCGGTGAAGATCTTCACCATCTGCATTTCGAGCTTCTTCACTCGCGGTTCAAGGTCCTTGCGGCAATTGTCCAATTCGGTGCGCAGCCGTTCATGATCAACGCGCGACTGCTTGACCTCCGCCATCATCTCGTAGAGCTTCGGCAGCAGTTCCTGATTGCTTTCAACGTGCTTGGCAATCTGCTCACACAGCGCCTTCACCGTTTCCCGCAGGGCGGCGCGCTCGATCTCCGCCGGGATATGGTCTTTGCAGTGTTCTCCGTCTTCGCAGCTTCCCTTGGGTGCCATGATTTCTCCTCGTTTCCGTTCCGTCCGGTTCGTTATCGGTTCCGTATCGCCGGTCCGCGTATGCCGCCGCCAGTGATTCGCGGCTGGCCAAGGGCACGTGAGTTCGACGATTTGTTGTTATTCTTTGGGATTGCCTGTCGCACAATCGTGCGCGCGATTTCCCCTGCTTGAATGGTGCCTGCAACACCAGCCAGAGCCGCACCACCCTCCATCACGTCGATAATGCCAAGGGCAATGCGTCGATTCGTCTGATCTTTTTCGCCAAACGCGACTTTTCCCATGAAGAAAGCGCCGCGCGCCAAGTTATTGATCAGCCGGGCAATCGGGTTGTCAACGTCGCGGGCGTAGCCCTTTACCCCAGCGTCATAAGCGGAATTAATAATGTCGCCGAACCATGGCACGGTGGAGATGTTGGCCTTAGCCAGGTTCTCAATGTTCATCCACTCCCGGTCATCGTCGTCGCCGCCATCAAGGCTCACCGCCGCCAGCCCCAACCCGACCATGGCGCCAATCCCGTATTTGATACCCTTGCGCACCACCAGTTCCGATACTATCCCCGCTTCCATCTGGCCAAGCGCGTAAAGCGAGGTGAGTGCCTTCGACCATTCGCGGTTTCTTGCCGCCTGTACCACTCCCTTGTTGAGAATGTCGTCGAAGATCAGTTGCGCCCGGTTCAGACCGAACGACTGGAACATCAAGAGTGCCTTTTGCAGGTCGCCGCGCGAGAGGATTTGCGGCCGGTAGGCATAGTTGTTCGTGCTGTTAGCCACAGACATGAGCAGCGCAGCCTCCGCTGCCGGGTTCTTCGCCCCATTCTGCGCCAATATCCTGATGAACGCCCGCTGCGCGCCGGCGGCGGTCAGAATATCGCCGAAGCTGATCATCCGTCCTCCCAAACTCGGCTTTTCCCCGCGCGATGTTCGCTCCGTGTTGATTTCGCGCATGATGTCTTCGCCGGCCATGCCTCGTCGTAACGTCAGGTCGGGGTGCTTGGCGATGAATTCGTCCGTGGCCTTTGGCGAGGAAAACGCCAGCGCCACCTCCGCCGCCACCTGCCGGCCGGCCTTTTCGCCATACATCGAGGTCGCCAAGGCAATAGCATCAAACGCGGCGGTCGGTTGCAGCGCGATGGTGGTGACTTTGTAATGCAGGATGGCGCGAGACACATTGCCACGCAACCACTGGATGATCTTGTTGCCTTGGTAGTTCTCCGCGCGGCCGCGCTGAGCAATGATGTTGAGCTGCTCGGTCCACCAGTTGATAGCATTGCTGCCCGCCTTCTGGTGATACTCTTCACTTAGGACCAGGTGTTTAGTGCGGAACAATACCGGCTCCGTATTCACATAATGCAATTGCTCACCGAGCCCTTCGTACATCACCCCGATTAGGTCGATACGCGGAACCTTCTTCACACCCGGGATGCGGCCATAAGTGAACCCTGAGAACGGGGTCTGCTGCCTTGGGACCGTCTGACCGATGCTCTCGCGCAGGCGGTCGTAGAATGACGCTTGCGTGCCGGTTAGCTTGGTGTCGTACGGGCTGTAATCGCGGTATTTCAGCGGAAAATACTTTGGATTCAGGCCAAACAATTCCCCGTGTATTTCCATTTCCACTGCGCGCACACGCGCTCCGATTCCGTTGAAAGCACCCCGCAATGCCTCGATAATCTGCTGTTGTTTCGGCGTGCGCGTCAGCGTCTCTGCCTTAGTCAGATCGTAATAGTTGATGACCGCCTGCGCCTGCTGCCACAACTGATTGTCCGCCATCATATGGAAGGTGATTTGCGCCCAGAACTTGCGCTGCTCAGGCGTTTCCGTGTCAATCGACAGTTGCGGATCGATTGCCTTCAGCTTATCCAATGTTTCGACAAAAATGGTATTTGCCTCCATCTCGCCGCGGTTAACCGCTTCGCCCAGCCCACGCAACAGCCGTGTGTTTTCACCCTGATACTTCTTACCGCCGTCAAGCGCATCCGTATAACGCAACCCAAACGTCAAGTCGGCTGCCTGTCGCTTGATCCAATTCCACCGTTCTTCGAGCTTCGGGCTGTCCGGATTCAGATAATCCATGTTATGTGTGTCTGAAAGAAGTTTGCCAAGATCAGCCTGACGGATACGTTCTACCTGCCGAGCCCGCAACTGTTTCTTGAGTTCACCAATCGCCATGATCTGCTTGAAGTTCTGATGTAGAAACACCATCTCGTCATGGGTCATTTCACCAAGCGAACGCTTGTTTAGCCGTTCCAGTTCTCGCAGCGTCTCCTTGCTGATACCGAACGGAACGCCATTTTTGCTGATCACCGTTAGCAGCGAGCGCAAGTCATGTTCTTTCGCTTCCGAAAGTCCGCGAAACCCTGCCTGAAGGTCAAACTGCGACAACAGATCGCGGATGCGCAACTGGTATTGCGGATCTACGGCTTTCAGCTTACCGGAATTGATCTTGGCTATCGTCTTCTTAAAGTCGTCAACGATTTTCTGCGCTTCCTGCCGTTGGTCAGCCTGCTGCTGGATCCTCTCCGCCTTGGCGGTAAGGTCGGCCACCTTTTCCAGTGTGGTTGCCCGCGCCACGTCGTTCAGAACCTTACCAAGATTCTCCGGGTCAATCCGCTTCCTCGCCGCTTCAATGCCCAGACCGACGTTTTGCTGTTCTTGGCGCGCCTTTTCCATCATCGTGGTCAGCAGGTGTTCAGCCACCGCACCACTTGCCTGACGACTGTTGCGATCGGCACTGATCAGTGCTTTCGCCTGTGCCTGTGTGCGCGCAGACGCCTTTGGCGCAGCAGCCAAAGCCCCTTTGGCCAGTGCGCTGTTTTTTTCCGCCTGGCGCGCCTCACGCGTCGCGATTCGTTCGGCTATCTTCCCTTCGCTGTCCGCAACCTTACGTCTTACATCGCGGATAGCTTTCTCATATTCTGCCGTCGTCATACTTTCGGCATCAAGCCGTGCGATTGCCGCCTTTTCCAGTCGATCTTTGGTGCTGTCAATAAGCTCGCGCGCTTTATTCATGCTCTGCTGCTGATCCGCCGCCACCTTCGGCCGCATTCCCGGAGCGAAGGCATGCATGCGCTGCTGCTCATGCCACCACTCGCGGGCGGCATAGAACGCCGCGCGAGAGTGCTTGATTGCCTTGTCCCACACCGGCGCCAGCCACTGCCTCAGCGTGGCCATGAATTCGAAATACTCACGTTTGCCAGCGACAAATACGCGCTTGCCGACGTCAATCACATGGTCCCGAACGTTACCCACCCCGTCACGGATCGCCGCCACCGCGCGCTGCACCGCCGGCGGCACCAGCAGTTCCATACTGATCTGCCCGCGCTCGCCGCCGAACGGTCTTGACTTTTGGCCGGACTGTGGTATACTTTGATTGGCCGCTACGCGGTACGTTAAAGGTGCCTTGGCATCGTTGGCGTACATGTCCCTGGCGGCTGTTTTTGTTTCATCGACGACAACTTGCTCGTAGAATTTCTTTCCTTCATCCGTCTCTTTGACCGTTATTTTCACAGGCACGATTTTCCCTTCATCGATAATCGTACCGGCAAAACGATGAAAAGCTACGACATGCGGAAGGTTTTCACGCGGTGCTGTTGTCTCTTTCCAGATGGCATTTTCCACAATTTGCGGTAGTACCTTTACTGCGTCAAATTCAATCCCACGACGGGCACGAAACAGTGTTTTGTCAATTCCATCGCGGCTGAAAAGAATATCCCATCCGGTATCGTTGTTTCGCGCATTCTTTCCCTGCAGATTCTCACGAGCCCACTGCAACGCTTCCCTGTGCATCGCTTTCACCAAGCCAGTGAAAACGCGCGCTACCGGTACTGGTTTGATAGGTTTTGCATCGGGACTTGATGCTTTGATATGTTCATCGATGGCTGCGGCAAACGACAGATCACCGCGCGCGATCGCATCCTCGCGCTGCAGGCGCAGCGTTTCCGGGTCATAAATTCCACGGATGCTGTCGATGTCTTCAGTTGAAAGGGTCTGGTGCTGCGGCTGCTGCTCAGGGAACACAGCCGGAGCGGCCGTCCGGGCGGTTTCCTGCGCTTCCGTACCTGTATACCGCGCCTGTGCGGGCGGCGTTGCAGCTGCCTGATTTTGCACGGTCCGGGCTGCCGGGGTTATGCCGGCGATGACCGCACCAGCCTCCGCCTGGCTCATGCCGTCAATGGCCGCCTCCGCATGCCCCATGGCCTGCAATTCCATGCGCTGCGCCGGGGTGGCCGGCGCGGTGCGCATGTCTGGCGCCGGTGGGGCCGGCGGGGCCGCGGGCGGGGTGACCGCCGCCGCGCCGCGTGCCGCGGGCGGTGCGGGTGGAGCCGGTGGAACCTGCTGCTGATTTGTCGCGGTTCGGCGCGCGGCATCGGCGGTCAATTCATTTCTGGATGACCCGGCATTGGCAACAGCCGCAATAGTCCCGCCGGCGCCGGCCATGAGCGCCGTCTGCTCCACGGTCTGGCGAACCAGCTTCGGCACAACCTCTGTTGACCACTGTTCCCACGGAACGAACGACGACATGCCGTATTTCTGGTCAATGATATTCTGGACGAACGCGTTGCCAACTTCCGATGCGGCTTCCGACCCTGCCCCAATGGCGAATTTCCCGGCAACCTGCAGGGCACTGTATGTGCCAGGGGCAACTGCCCGGCCAATAACCCCGGCAAGTTTCCCGGCAATCAGGTCGGAAACGAATTCGCTGCCGCCTTCAGACAATCCGCGGCCGATAGATATCCACGTTGCCTCATCGGCCGGTTTACCCTCAGCAATTGCCTGCTTGTATGAGCGGTTGCCCTCCGCAAGGCCGAAAATGGTCCCACCGTTGAGGGCAAACCCGATCGGTCCACCAACAATTCCCGGAGCGCCGGCAACAACCGACGTCACTGTCTGTGTTCCAACTTCGTATGCTTCGCGCCGCAAAGCATCTGTGCCGCGAAGATCAGGAGGCAATGTGGTTGCCCTGCGGTTCAGGTCGCCCCCCCACCGTTCAAGCTCGCTATTGCCAGTAATGCGGCCAACGCCTTCCGCCGCACTCCCCCACATCGATACCGCACCGGCAGTTCCGTCCATTGCCACACGGGCAAGGAAATCTCCGCCGCGGAGATCAGCAACTGGCGTCCGCAAAACCTCATCGAATGTCTGGGTTCGCGGCTGCTGGTCAATCCGTGCGCTACTCGTGGCGTCCGGCCGGTCATCAACCCGCGCCTGCGCTGCTGCTGCTGCAGGGGCATGGCGAGGCTGATCGAATACGCTTCCCGGGCGCGTTGCCCAATCTGACGGGAAATTGATAATCGGGCTGGATCCGGTAGGGCTGGACCCGGATTGCCGGGCGGCGGGCGCCGCCGCCGGACGGCGCGGGCCAGATGGGATAACCAGCCGCTGGCCGGTCATAATACGGTTGGGATCTGCAATCCCGTTCGCCTGGGCTATTTCCTGAACCGTGGCACCGTGCCGCTGCGCAATCTGCGATAGCGTATCGCCACGCTGAACCACATACGCGCTCTGCTGTGCCGCCGACGCCGGCATTGCCGGAGCCGCCGCCGGAACCTGCTGTGCCGTGGCAACAGGTAAGCGCGCGGCGCCGGACGCTGGCGTGGTGGCGGAAATCTGCCCGCCTCCGCCACTGGTTCCACCGCCGGCGCCCCGGAACGCCGCAAGAACATTCCGCACGTAATTCTGCGTTTCGCGGTACGGCGGCACCCCGTTGTGGCGCTGCACCGCGCCCGGGCCGGCGTTGTACGCCGCCACCGCCTTGGTGACATCCCCGCCAAACGTGTCCAACTGCTGCCGGAGGTAGCGCACGCCGCCGTCAATGTTCTGTTCGAGATCGTCAGGATCGACCCCCAGCCCGGCCGCCGTCCCGGGCATGAGCTGCATCACCCCGCGCGCGCCGGCAGGCGAGGTCAGCACCCGGCCGCCGCGCAGATGCTGGCCGCCACTCTCCTGCCGGATAACCGCTCCGACCAATGCCGGGTCTACGCTGTGGCGCAGGGCGTATCGCCCTGCCAATACCGCCACATTGCTGACAGCGGGTGCAGGTCCCGCCGCAGGTGCCCGGTATTTTGCAGCAAATACGTCAAACGCAGGAGGTTCTTCACCACGGGAACGATACACTTCCGAGTACGCAGCATAGCCACGCTCCAATTGTTCGTTCGTGTAGGCCATATTAATAGCCCATTGCCCGCTGGGCGGCGGACGCCGCCTGCTGTTCTGTCCCGCCACCGTACGCCGGCGACGCGCCGGCGGCGCGGCCGGTACCGGTAACCACGGGCGTCAGTTGTTCTTCGGTGACATCCAGAAGCTGAATCAGCGACGCATCGATGTCAATAATCCCGTCGCGAATTGTTTTCATCATGCGCAGCGTTTCCGGCGTGGCAGGTTTGTACGGGTTATTGTTGTATGCAATGATGGCATTCCGCGTGCGCGCGTTGGCCCATAGCCGCTTGAACTGTTCCGGTGCATTCTCGCGTAGCTGACTTGGTTTTGATTCGTCAGCGATATAGGAACGAATATCCTGAAAGATGTTCCGTGCTGCCTTCGCCATCACTTCGTACGCGGCGCGGTTCTCCGCAGTGACGCGCTCCACTGTCGTCAGCCCAGCCGTTGCCGTTCGGACCGCCGCCGCGTATTCGCGTCGGTATGCCGCTGCCGCCGCCTGCCGATCCGCCGCCGCGGAAATGCCCCGCTCCTGCCGGGCATCAGCCGCGGCAATACCGCGCTCCTGGCGCCCCACAGCGTACCCATTTGCAACTTCCATGCGCGTGAGCTGGTATTTCTGCTGCAGCTCCATGATCCGGTTGCGCATGCCTTCCTGAATCTGGGCCCGGCGCTCATCCGCCTGCGCCTTCAGCGCGGAACCTTCAGCAGTATCCAATACCGCTGCATCCCATTCCTCCCAGATATCCTGCAGCGTTTTCGGACGGTCGGGATGATGCTGATTCCAGTCATTCATCAGCGTATTCACCATGCTATCGGTCATCTTGTCCTTCACGCGCGTCAGCGTCGGAATCCAGTTAGCATCGAATCGCTCAACGGTACGGTTCGCCTCGGTTTCCTGCTTCATCAGAGCGGCATAATAGCGCTCCTGCGCCGAAGTCATTCCCGCCATCCTCCGGGCGTTGACAATCACGTGGAACTCCTGCGATACAGCAAATCCGCGCTCATCAACCTCCATCTGCTGGACCGGATTACCCTGGGCGTCTTTGCGCCAGCGGAAAAGGTTCGGAAAATGCAGCAGGGTTTCCATATTTTGACGGACAAAATCGGCATCGAGAAATCCGCCATTCGTTTCGGCTACATCGAACGCAGCATCAAGCCATTCGGACTGCGCCGCCGTCATGCCAAACTGGTGCGTCAGCCCGGTCTCACGATCCATCTGCCCGAATTGGATATTGCCGTTGGAATCGAAACCGGTAACCATCCAGCCGTTGGCCGCGCCCATTGCCTCCGCATTCGTCACATCGCCATTCCAAACCATCATGCGCTGGAAGGTGTCGGAGTATTGCTTGTGCATCTCATTGAATGATGGAATATCGAAAGTAACCCCGCCGTAAGTCGCTGCATAACCGATTGACGGGTACAAAGATGCCAGTTCATTTATTTGCCGGGCATAGGTAGCCATGCGCCACTGCTGCTGCGTCTGCGCCTCGTTGCGGTGCTCGACCAGGCGGCGCGCGTACTCCTCCGACGCGTCCTGCGCCGATGCCGATGTCATCGTTTCCGGGGCCGGGACCTCATCGGGCAATGGGGCCATGCTGGTCTGCGGGTCGGCCGCAACAACATTCGGCAAATCAACAATACCCTCCGCGATATTGCTGGCCGGCAACACCCGCGGCGCCGGCGCGGCGCCGGCGTCGGTCAACTGCTCATCCTGCTCGGCCGGGGTAAGCTGAACGAAGGCGCGGGTGCCCTGCGCCACGCAAACCCACCCGCTCCCGTCAGCCAACTGCTGCCAAACGCGCCCTTCCGTATCGGTTTGCGGCGGTTCGGTGCTGAATTCAAGTTTTCCGCCAGCCGCAGCGCTGTTCACCACCGGGAACCCGGTCCCCGGGCCGCTGCGCACGTTCATCCCGCCCATGCGGTTGTTGGCGACCACCCCGGTCATGCCCTTGTTCTTACCGCCCTTCGTCCGCCGCAGCGGCTCTGTCGATACGGTGCGCTCAACGGGGATCGGCCGGCCGCTGTAGTCGACCTGCTGCGTCGCCATCGTTGGCGTCGGCTGGATGACCGTGCTCCCCGGCTGGTTCGGCTGGATCGGCGGCGGGGGCACATCGTTGGGATTGCTGTCGTTGATCACATTGGCAACGAACGGGTTGGCCTGCAGGTAGCTGGCTTCCGCCGCGGAAAGCTCACGCTGCTGGTCCTCCGGCGCCGGCTGGGCTGCCGCCGCGGCCGGTGCGGCCGGCTGATCGGGCGCGGTCTGCGGCGCGGCC
>CAZFBR010000122.1:0-10434 GCA_964517215.1 uncultured bacterium | reverse complement strand
AGGCGGAAAGCCCGAGTGTGCTGATCGCCGCCAGCATACCAATGCGTGCCAGCAGCCAGGCACAACGTAGGGCCAGCTTCACGCCCCCCGCGTATCCGTTCCCGCGATCATGTTTTTCCTTTCATCCTGATCGTCTCGACACAGCACTGGCATCGTGGCCGGCGTATTGCCATCAGCCCGGCAGGGGATAGCATCCGCGCCTCAACTCGCACGGCGTTCACGCCGTCGCCGTGCGAGCATGAACAGCAGCGTGCCGCATATGGTCAGCAGCGCGGCACCATTCGCCAGCAGCAGGAGCGGCCAGGCAACGGTCAGCGTCAAACCCAGCAACCCGTCAATCAGCCATCGCTCCCCGTGCGAAAGCGTCCGCAACGACGCGCGATCGAAATCGGTCGGCAAGGGCGGGGCCTCGCCGCATTGCGCATCGTTCGTTTCGCCGTACCATGCCCCGCTGAACGACAGATAGACCGAAGGTTCTCCGTTGTCGAGCAGCAGCCCACGATCGCCAGTCAAACGGTTGACCAGCACAAACGCCGTCGAATCGTAACCGCCGGAGTCCCGGCCGAACGCATAACAATGCTCAGTACCGTCCGGGCGTGACCAGTAGATCCGCTTGATCGACGAGCCGCCCCAACAGACCGGATCAAGCAATTCGCGTTCAATCGTAAACGAGAACTCCCCAACTCCCGGAACGGAGCATGCATGCATGGTCTGCTCGCGCAGCTGCCAGCAGAGCAGCAGCATCGTCCCGGCAATGAACACCAGCCCCCCGACGACGACCTGCTTCTCCTTTGGCGTCATGACCGAACCGGCAGGCCGGCGGCACCGTCCGCAGCAATCCGCGCCATGCTCAGCACATGCGCACGCGCCGACGCAGGCCGCCGGACGGGCCGGCGTCAACCCCGCTGCACCGGCGGTAGAGCCACAGCCCGAGCGCCTGCAACAGGGTGGCGGCCAGCAGCACGCCCAGTGCGAGTTTGCGCAACATCACGCATCCTGGCGCGGGGCGGCGCCGCCCTCGTCACCGGGGTTGTACCAGTTGATGCGGCGGGTGACGTACATCACCAGCCCGAGAATGATGAACAGCCCGAGCGACCCGCAGAGCAGGGCGTAATCCTGCAGCTGCAGCAGCACGAACAGGTAGCCGTACAGCACCGCCGTAATCGCCGCCATCAGCAGGGCGCGCCCGAACGTGCGCAGCACCGCCCAGCAGTAGCCGCCGATCATCAGGACGATACCGAGCGCGGCGAGGCCGTAGGCAGTGCCGAACCCGAGATGCTCGGAAAGCGACAGCAGCAGCAGGTAGAACAGGCAGAGCGCGGCGCCGATCAGCACGTACTGCACGGGATGGATGCGCAGGTTCTGCAGCACTTCAAACAGGAAAAAGGCCAGGAAGGTCAGGACGATGAACATCATCCCGTACTTCACGGCGCGGGTGGCGCGCTGGTAGTTGTCCACCGGATAGATGAACTCGACGCCAAAAGCGGAACGGCCCGCGCCAATATCCGCCAGTTCATTCTCCGACCACTGCTGCGGAATGTTGCGGCTCAGGTAATAGACCTGCCATTCGGCAGCAAACCCGTCACCGGTAATGGTACGCGTGGTCGGCAGGAACGCACCGCCAAAACTCGGATCGGGCCAGGGTGACTGCATGACCACGCGGGTCTCGCGTCCGAGCGGCAGAAACTGCAGTTTGCCGCTGCCTTTCAGGTTCAGGGTCACGGTAAAGGGCAGCACACCATCCGGGCCCGCCGCCAGCGCCAGCGGGGCGCGCAGCATGGTCACTCCCGGCGCGCCGTCCTCCTGCCGGGCGGAGCGGCGATAGGCATGCCATTCGTCATCACCCGGATTGGCGGCGGCAGCACCGCCCAGCGCCTTGCCGACCCGGTTCTGCAGCGCGGGCTCAAACAGCCGTTCGCCCGCAGGCAGCTGCAACCGGACATTCTCGCTGATCCCGCGCATATCGGAGAGCGCGACCAGCAGCTCCGCTTCCGACCAGAGGAACGTCGGCGCGGCGGCGCCATCCCCCGCAACCGCCGGCAGCGGAATGCCGCCGGTCAGGGTGATCGTGCCGGTATACAGGATCACTTCATAGATGCTGCGGTAGCGGATCTCCGGGGTAACGGCGGCCGTCACCGTCAGCGAATCGGGCAGAACATAGGCCATATGCCGCCGTTCCTGCTGCAGATACGGCACCGCGAGGATGGGACCGCCCACCACCTGCGCCCCGCCCCAGGGCTGGCTCACTTCGCGTTCCGCTTCCGCCCGGCGGGTCTGCCGCTCGTCGATAATCGAATCGATCATCAGCAGCGGCACCCCCAGCCCGGCCACCAGGATCGCGACAAAGATCAACTTGACGAACATTGAGAACCGCACCCGCTGCAGCATCTCCTTCATGTTCTCCTCCTGCCGGCGGCGCGCCGCCGGATCACTGTCGCCGCTTTTCAGGCGGGCTGAACCCGCACGCGCGCCGCCGCGTCCGGCAGTGCCGTCGCCGTCGCCTGCACATCGCGGATCATCCGCTCCAGTTCCGCCAGATACGCAAGAAACTGCCGGCGGCCAAACCCGGTCAGGCGCACCGCGGTGCGCGGCTTGCGCCCGACAAAGCTCTTGCTCACCGCCACCAGCTTCGCCTCTTCGAGCACCTGCAAATGGCGGCTGAGATTGCCGTCGGTGAGCGCGCACAGCTCCTTGAGGTCGTTGAAGCTCAGACCCTCGGGATGCGCCGCCAGCGAGGTGAGAATGCCCAGCCGCGCCTTCTCATGCAGCACCCGGTCGAGCGCATAGTCGTAACGCCCTTCGCCGGTTTCAGTTTTCTTCGTCATGACCGTTCTTCTCCAGAAAGAGATAGAGCAGGAGCGCGCACAGCGCCTGACCCGTCCCGAAACTTACGCCCATCCCGAGCGGCGACAGCGGCAAACCGCTGTCCGCCGTCACCAGCAAAGCCACCCCGCAGGCGAAATACCAGACCCCCGACCAGCCGACCGCGCGCGGCAGAAACGGCAGGGTGGCGAAAATGCCGATGGCGAAGAGCAGACACCAGAACCCGGGGAGAAAGACGATGCCGTCCGGGCGGGCAACCACCAACCCGGCAGTGACCGCCGCGCCGGCCATGACCGTGGCCATCGCCGCGCCAAACACACTGACCGTCTGCTGCCGGGCGAAGGCGGCCCCCCGCGCGCGGGTAATCGCCAGCGCCGCGAGCGCGGCCACGGCCATATTGACCGCCGCCACCGTCACCCAGAACGCGACGAAGAGGCGCGGCTGGCCGGGCGGCACCAGCAGCGGCTGCAGGCGCATGGCCGCCAGCGCCACCGCGCCGGTGAGCAGCACCATGCTGGCGCGGTAGCCGCGATAATAGGCCCCGCGGGCAAGATGCCCGCGCACGGCCGCCAGTTCGTTCAGGGTCCGGTTGAGGTCTTCCATACCACAACCATACCACATCTGCTTTGCATTGTCAAGTGCTTTGCCGTAGCCCGTCATTTTGCCGCGGACGGGCCACGCGCCCGCACCCGGACAACTGACGGCGGTTGCAGCCCAACCGGGCTGCTGCAGGCGGGCACGAACCGCCGCGGCGGAGCGCCGGCGCGCTGCCCGCGGCGGCAGCGTTCAGTCGAGGACTTCGAAGATCTGGGTGGGCTTGACGGCGCCCTTGAGGGTGGCGGGGAGCAGCTTGTTGGTCTTGATCGAGGGGCCGAGCTTCTGCCAGGTGGCGTCGGTGATCAGGATCTGGTTGGCGGTGGCGCGTCCCGCGAGGCGCGAGGCGATATTGACCGCCTCGCCGATGACCGTGTACTGCATGCGCGCCGCCGAACCGATATTGCCCGCCACCACCCGGCCGGTATTGATGCCGAACCCCACATCGAACTGGCGCAGGCCGCCGCCCAGCAGCTTCTTGCGCAGGACCGTCAGGGCGCCGCGCATCTCCAGCGCCGCCGCCACCGCCCGCAGCGCATCGTCGGGCTGCGGAAACGGCACGCCGAACTCGGCCATGATCGCGTCGCCGATGAAGTTGTCGAGCGTGCCTTCGTACTTGAAGACAATCGCCGTCATCGCGGTGAAGTATTCGTTCAGCACCCCGACGAGCGCATCGGGCTTGAGCTGCTGGGCGAGCGCGGAAAAGTTGCGGATATCCGCGAACAGGATGGTCGCCTCCTGCGCCTGCCCGCCAAGCACGCTGCCGCCGGGCGTGGCGAGCACGCGTTCCAGCACGCGCGGCGACAGGAACCGCGACAGGTTGGCCCGCCGCTCCTGCTCCTGCTGCACCCGCGCGAACAGGCGCAGGTTGTCAATGAACAGCGCCGCCTGCGAGGCCAGCACGGAGAGGAACCCCAGATCGTCCTCGGTGAAGCTGCCGGTGGCGGCGCTGCTGTCCACATAGATGATTCCGAGCTTCTGGCCGCGGGCGATCAGCGGCACGCACAGGGCGGAGCGGATCTTGAGCGCGACAATGCTCTGCTGCCCCGCCAGGCGCGGGTCCGCGCCGGTGTCGGCAAAGAGCACGCCCGTGCCGCCGGCCAGCGCCTGTTCGGCGATGGACGACGAGATGCGCAGGGTGTCCGCCACCGCCGACGCCCCGCGCTCGCGGCAGGCGCGCGGCACCAGCGCCCCCGTCTGCTCGTCCGTCAGCAGCACCGCGCCGCGTTCGACCGGCAGCACCCCCGCCACCAGTTCGAGCAGGTGATCGAGCAGCGCCGGGAGATCGGTCTGGGTGCTGACCGTCTCGCTCAGGCGGTACATCACCGCCAGGCGGTCGCGTTTCGCCCCCCCCTGCACATGGGCCACGACATCCAGCTGCTTGATCACGCTGACCGCGGCGTCATCGGGCTGCACTGCAACCGCCAGCCGACACCCGGCATCAGCCGCCGCCGGCACTGCCGTCGGCACCGCAGCCGGGGCTGCCGCCGGCGCCAGCGCCAGCGTCAGGGTGGTGGCGCCGCAGCGCACACAATCGCCCGGCTTGAGTTCGGTCTCCGTGCTGATTTTCTGCTCGTTCACCATGGTGCCGTTGGCGGAGCCAAGATCGGCCACCAGCACCGTGCCGCCGCTCACCCGGAGGCGCAGATGGCGGCGCGACAGGCGCGGGTCCGCCACGACCAGGTCGTTCCCCTCCTGCCGCCCGAGCGTCAGCTCGCCGCCGCTCAGCGACACCTCGCGCGGCGGCGCGGCGGGCGTCGCCAGCCGCAGGATAAACACGCGGTCAGCCGACCTCCAGCATCAGCATGTCGCCAATAACGTCGAGGAACGACTGGTAGCGCTGGCTCACATCCTTGGCCAGCATCTTCTTCACCACCGGGCTCCAGCCCGGATTGAGGCGCGGATTGACTTCCGCCACCAGCGGCGGCTCGGTATTAAGGTGGTTGTAGATAATCGAGGCCATATCGGTCCCGGGGAACGGCCCGCGCCCGGTCAGCAACTCGAAGAGCATGCACCCGGCGGCGTAAATGTCCACGCGCGGCGTCGGTTTCTCGCCGCGGATCTGCTCCGGGGCCATGTAATGCACCGTGCCCATGGCCATGCCCGGCTGGGTCATGGTCGTCGCCGTCTCCATGCGCGCCAGCCCGAAATCGGTGACCTTGACGTGCTTCGCGGCGTCGAGCATGATGTTTTCCGGCTTGATGTCGCGGTGCACGATCCCCTTGCTGTGCGCGTAGGCCATGGCCTCGGCGAACTCGGTGATCAGCCGCTTGACCTCGCCCTGCGGCAGCGGCGCATCGCCCCCCCGCTTCAGCAGCCCGCGCAAACTCCCGCCCGTCGCCAGTTCCATGGCGATATGCTTGAAGCGCCCGCTGTCGCCCACATCGTAGATGGCGACAATATTGGGATGATTGAGATTGGCGGCCGCCCGCGCCTCGCGCAGCAGGCGCTCGGAGAACTCCGCCGCATCGGCGGTCTCGGTAAGCAGCACCTTGAGCGCCACATCGCGGTCGAGCTTGGTGTCGTGGGCGCGGTAGACCACGCCCATGCCGCCGCGGCCCAGCTCCTCCTTGAGGTCGTAACGGCTGATGTTGAGGTCCAGCATCGTGCTGCCCGCGCCCGCCGCCGGGGCGGATGCCGGGCGCTGCGCCCGCCGCTTTTCCTCGAGCTTCGCTTTCGCCTTTTCGAAGCGCTCGCGGACGTCGCGGAATTCCATTGCGGTCAGCAGGATGTCGCCAAACACGCGGTGCGCCTCTTCCCAGTTGCCCGCCTCCTCATGGGTGAGGCCGAGGTGGTAGGCAATTTCGCGCTTGAGCTCGGGCTCCAAATCCATCGCCAGCATCTGCTGGAAATGACGCAGCGCCAGGTCGGGATTGCGCCGCTTGAGCAGGCAGAGCCCGAGCAGGTTGCCCGCCTTGAACTTCAGCTCCGAATCCCCCTTCCACAGCTCCTGCAGCAGCGGAAAGGCCTCGTCAAATTCGCCCGCCGCGTATTTCACCCTGGCCAGCCGGTAGCGGAACTTGGCGCTGTCGATCCCCAGCTTGTCGCGCAGGTCCACCATCAGCTTGAGCGCCAGCGGATCCTCGGGCGAGACCTTGAGCATCCCCTCAAGCGCGGGGAGGACCTTGTGCAGCATGGAGGTGTTGCCCTTGCCCACCTGGCGCAGCAGGCGCTCGTAGGCGAAGATCGCCTTTTCCGACTGGCCGCCGCGCATATAGAGATCAGCGAGCAGGAAATAGTTTTCCGCATCGGCAGGGCTGGATTCAATCAGCGCACTGACCACCCGCACCGCATCGTCGGGCCGCTTGGCGGTCTGGTACAGCCGCGCCAGCGCCTTCTGGTCCTCGACCTGCTGCGCCCCGTAGGCCTGCAGTTTCTCGTGCAGCGCAATCATGGCGTCGGTCAGCTGGTGCTGCTGCTGGAGCTGGAGCATCTTGCGCATGACGGCAACGTCATCGGGCTTGAGCCGCAGCAGCTTCTCATACCACGCCAGCGCCTCCTGGTCGCGGTTGCTGCGCTGGCAGAGCTGGGCGATGCGTTCGAGCAGGATCCGGTCGTCGGGCTGCGCCTGCAGGCACCGTTCCAGGCACTCCTGGGCCTTCGCCACCTGCTGATGGCGCTCGAACAGCGTCCCGAAGAATTCCCACACCGCGCGACCGGCCCCGTCGACGAGGAAGAGCGCCGCCAGCTTCACCACGCGCGGCGCATAGTCCTTGTCGAGTTCGATCAGCGTGCGCAGCTGTTCCACCGCTTCGTCGTATTTGCCCTGCCCCGCGAGGACCAGCCCCTGCACAAAATGGTAGTCGGGATTGCCGCCGCTGGACCGCAGCCGGTCGCGGAGATTGCTCGCCCGCTCCTTGAGCTGCTGCACCAGCGGCTCCGCCTCCGTCACCCGGTTCTGCTGCGCCAGCAGTTCGGTCAGCAGCGCATAATCCGACGAGCTCCCCTGCCCGGCCGCCAGTTTCTGCCGCAGCAGGTCGGTCGCCTCCGCCAGCGCGCCGGTCTGCTGCAGGGCCAGGGCGAGGTTGGACTGCGCGCGCAGCTGCGCATGCGCCATGTCCCGGGCCAGCGCCGCCGCAGGCGGGAATATCTTCATCAGGCCGAGCAGCGAGCCGCTCTGCTGCCAGGCGGCCAGCGCCGCGCGATACGCCGCCACCGATTCGGGCCACTGCTGGTGATGATGGCACTGGTCCGCCCGGGTGAATTGCTGCTGCACCTGCGCAGCCTGCGTGCGGGTGTTGACATAGACCGCCGCCAGCAGGCCGCCGGCGCCCAGCAGCAGCAGCACGACCAGCAGCAGGATGATGCCCATCACGGCCTCCCCGCCCCGGGCATGCGGTTCTTCACAGCATCCCCTTGAGCAGCCAGGCCGCGGCGGTCAGCACCAGGGCGGCGGCGATCACCATCACCCAGGGGCCGAGCGACGGCGCTTCGGCAAAGGCATCGTCATCATCCCCCGCGGACGCCGCGGGCGGCGCCGCCGCCTGCAGCAGGCCGCGCATGGTCTTGACCTTGACCGAGCGATAGACATCTGCCACGCCCACCACCCCGTCGGTCAGTTCAACGTACAGCGCGTAGTTACCGCGATCGTCCGTTGCCCGGGCCTCGCGGAAGGGGCGCGCGACCGCGCGCAGGTTGCCCTCCTCGTCCGCACCGCCCAGCTGCGTGCGCACCCCGACTGCCAGCGGCGAATCGTCCGTCAGCTTGACAAAGATTTCGTCGCCCGGCTGCAGGGCGCTGACCATGACCCCGCGCACCGGATCGCTTTGCGGGGTCACCGTGACGGTCTGCGCCACCGTGCCGCCCGCATCCGTCGCGCCCAGGGCCCCGCGCTGCATGGTCGACTCGTCGAGCGACGGGAAATAGCGCACATTCAGGTCGAAGCGGGTATCCACCACCGAGCGCAGCACCCGCAGCACCTCCGCGCGCAGCGCGTCGGTCTGGCCGCTCTCGCCCCAGGCGTGCATGGCGTCGTACCACGCCGGCTCCGCCGCCGCGCGGCGGATCTCGTTGGCCAGCGGGGTCATGATATCGCCTGCCAGCTGCTTGGGCTCGAGGGTTTTCTTGACAATCAGATAGATGATTTCCGCCCACGGACGGTCGAGATTGATGTCCGTGAGGTACCGCGGCACGGGACTGACCACCACGCGCACCAGCCGCGCCGTCGGCGGGTTGGTGGTGAACTCAATCGCCACCGCCCCGTGCAGCAGGGCGTCCTTGCCGTCGAAGCGAAAGGCCACCCCCCAGCCGGCGGCAGCGGTTTCCGGCTCGACCTTCAGCGGCGCCGTGGCGGTCATGGCTTACAGCTCGATCAGCGCGCCTTCGCGCGCCGCCTCGCATACACAACCGGCCGCCTGCGCCCGGGCGCAGTGCTCGCGTTCCAGCGCGCGCAGTTCCTCATCGCCGCGCACCGGGTCGTGATGGAAAAAGACCAGCCGGCGCACCCCCGCCACGCGCGCGGTCTCCACCGCCCAGTCGTAGGTCGCATGCCCCCAGCCGCGGCGCTGCGCGTACTCCTTCTCCGTATACTGCGCGTCGTGGATCAGCAGGTCGGCGCCTTGGGCGAAATCGCGCAGGCGCCCGTTCATCGCCTCGATGACATCCCGCACTTCGTCGGCGGGCATATCGGGCTGGTTGGCGTCGAAATACGGTTCGACGTCGGTCATGTAGACCAGGGTGCGCGAACCGTCGCTGATGCGGTAGCCGAACACCTGCACCGGATGGTTCAGCACCTGGGCATTGACGGTGAACTCGCCCACGGCGAACGGGCGCTGCGGTTCGAGGTCGTGGAAATGCAGCTTGGCCTGCAGCTGCATCAGGTTGACCGGGAAATACGAATAACGCATCTGCCCGTCGACGATCTTGCGCAGGTCCTCATCAGTGACGTTGTTGCGCGGGCCGTACAGGTGGACGGTATTGGTCGGCACGAACGCGGGGGTGAAAAAGGGAAAGCCCTGGATATGGTCCCAGTGGGTATGCGACAGCAGGATGTGGATGGCGCCCGGCCGCTTTTCGCGCATAATCGCCGCGCCCAGTTCGCGAATCCCGGTCCCCGCGTCGAGGATCAGGTAGGAATGGTCGCCGAGCACTTCCACGCAGGGCGTATTGCCGCCAAACTCCACCGTGGCCGGCCCGGGCGTCGGAATCGACCCGCGGCTGCCCCAGATGCGTACGCGCATCGCTGTCCCCCCCGTCGGCGGCTGACGCCGCCGTTCCCGCCCGGCAGGGCGGATACTGCGCCGGGCGCCGGCATTGCGCCGGCGCCCGGAGGTGTGACGTTCAGAACCGGCGGCGCTTGCCCGCGCGGCAGAGCCGGTCGAGTGTGCCGACCGGATCGGCGAACCGCGAGGTGAGGATCATCGCCGCAATCACAAACGGCTTGAAGCTCGCCTCGACGTAGGTTGGAATGCGGTACTTCTCGAAGACCTTGGCCGAGACCTCGCCTTCCTTGCAGGAGACGTCGGTGATATCGGCAGGCAGGCAGTGCATATACAGCGCCTCGCCCTTCTTCGTCAGCTTCATCTTCTTCTCGTCGCATTCCCAGCCCTTGAACTTGGCGTTGTTGGCGAGCAGTTCCTTTTCCAGCGCCTTGATCCCGTCCTGGTCGCGCTTCTCGACCAGCCGGGTGCGCTTTTCCATCGCCGCAAACGGCGCCCACGACTTCGGGTAGACGATGTCCGCATCCTTGAAGGCGTCTTCCATCGAGTTGCCCATGGTGAATTTCCCGCCCGACTGCTTCGCGAACTTCTTCGCCTGCTCGACGGTTTCCGGCAGCAGGTCATACCCCTTCGGGTAGGCCAGCGACACATCCATGCCGAACCGGCTCATCAGGGTGATGATCCCCTGCGGCACCGACAGCGGCTTGCCGTACGACGGCGAATACGCCCAGGTCATGGCGATCTTCTTGCCGCGCAGGTTCTCGAAACCGCCCGCCCACTGCTTCAGCGCGGCGAGGTCCGCCATCGCCTGCGTCGGGTGGTCGATGTCGCACTGCAGGTTGACAATCGCCGGGCGCTG
>CAZFBR010000121.1:0-10503 GCA_964517215.1 uncultured bacterium | reverse complement strand
GGGCGTATCGCGCGACGCGAGTAGTATCTTCGCCCCGCAGGGTGCGGCGGAGACCCTGACCGTGGCGGTCGGTCGCGACGGGAATACCGTGACGGTCAGTCCCGCTTTTCGCGCGGCGGGCGCGGGCTATGCCCTGGCGGTGCGCGCGCCGACGGCGGCGGAATACGCGGTGTTGCTGGCTGCGGGCAACCGCTGGCAGGCCGGCAGCGTGGATACCGCCAGCAGTGCGCTGGGGGTGCTGACCCTGCTTGACAGTGCGGGCCTGCCGGTGGAGAACAGCACTCCCGTTGACGGGATCACCCTGACGTTCAGCTATCGCGTGCCGCCGGCGCTGGAAGAATATGTGCGCATCTGCTGGTTTGATCCGGCCGACTCGCGCTGGAAGGATGTGCTGCAGGTCGACGGGCTGGCGCTCGCCTGGCCTGACGGTTCGCCGGCGTCGCTGCGGCAGGATCGGATCGCGGACACCATCAGCGTGCGGGTGGCGCACCTGTCGTTCTACGGGGCGTTCCCCGCGCTGACGGCGTCGGCGGCGAACCTTGACGGGATCGCGGTATTCCCCAACCCGTATCGTCCCTACGACGGCAATCCCGCCACCGGTGAACCGTATGACGGCAATGGCACCGGCCGCACCGGCATTCGCATTACCGGCCTCACGGACGGCGCGACGCTGACCGTGTACACGGTGAACGGTGAAGAGGTGGCGGTGCGGCGGGGGCTGGCGGGCACGGGCATGGCGATCTGGGATGCGCGCAACGACGCCGGCGAGGAAGTCGCCAGCGGCATCTACCTGCTGGTTGTCGAGGCCGGCGGCGCGGTGGTGGTGAAGCCAGTCGCCATCATCCGCTGAGCGTCTGCCCGGCCGCGGGACCGCCGGCAGCTGGAGAAAAGTGACGACGCGGCGACGGATGCGGGGGCGTCAGGCGGCGGCGGTCAGCCGCGCAGTTTCTGCTGCATGGCCCGCCGTGTGCGGCGGTAGGCGCCCTCATCAAATGTTTTGGTCAGGTAAATGAGATTGGCCGCACGCTCGAGCGTGGTGGTCCACAGGTAGGTGTCCTCGAGACAGTCGCCGATGGCGAAGCTGCCGTGGGTGGCGAGGACTGCAATCTTGCCGTGGCGCGCGAGGATGGGCGGCAGCTTGTCCGCGACCTCCGGCGACCCGATCGTTTCCTTCGTGCGCAGCACGGGGACCGCCTTGAGGAAGAAGAACGCCTCGGAATCGAACGGGATGATCTCATCGTCGACGAGCGAGAGCATGGTGCTGTAGGGCGGATGGACGTGGAGGATGGCCCGGGCGCTGGTGCCGCGGTAAATGGCGCGGTGCACCACCAGCTCGCGCGACGCCGCACCGACGAATTCGCCGGCGAGCGGGACCGTGACCAGGTCCCCCGGGCCGAGCTGGGAAAGCATGCTGCCGCTGCGGGTGATGACGATCTCGTCGCCGGCCCGCACGCTGATATTGCCCGAATGCGAGGCGTTGATGCCGAACTGCAGCAGTTCCGCCCCGATCTTCTGAAATTGCGCCAGCATGACGTTCCTCCGCAGGGGGTATACCATGTTTTATCCGTGCGGGCAAAGCGCTCGCGCCGCCGTTTTGGCCGGCAGCGGTCGGGCATGGTGTGCACCTGTCGCCGGACGGCCGGCAGCAAGCGCGTTTGGCGATGTGGCCGTCGGGCTACGGCTACTGGTTGCGGATGGCGGCGGCGAACCCGGCGCGGATGAGCTTGACCGCGAGCGCGGTGACCTCGCCGGCGAGCGGCGGGGTGAGCTCGCTCCACGCGGGATCGAGGGTCGGGGCGGGGCGGTAGGCCTGGAGATACCAGCGCGGCGCGCCGTCAAGCGTCGGGATAAGTTCGTCAAGTTCCGCCGCGGCGACCAGCCCGGGGACGACGGTGGTGCGCAGCTCGAACGGCAGGCCGCTGTCGCGCAGCACGGCGAAACTCTCCCGCACCCGCGCGGCAGCGTCGGGCATGCCGGTTGCTTCGGGGTAGCGGGTCCACGAGGTCTTTACATCCATCGCCACATAATCGACGGCATGCTCCGCCAGCACGGCGCGCAGGATGTCGGGCCGCGCACCGTTGGTGTCGAGCTTGATGCGGTGCCCGCGTCCCTTGAGCCAGCGGCAGAGCGGGAGCAGGCCCGCCTGCAGGGTCGGCTCGCCGCCGGTGATGACCGTGGCGCGGACCCAGCCCTGATGGCGGTCCATGGCCGCGATGATATCGCGCCAGGCGAACGGTTCACCCTCGCCGCGCACGATGCCGGCGTTATGGCAGAACGGGCAGCGGAAGTTGCAGCCGGGGAGGAAGAGCACCTGCGCGAGCTGCTGATCCCAGTCGGAGAGCGAGGTGGGCAGGTAGCCCTGCACAATGGGAAAGGTGCGGGTCTCAGGCATGGCCGGCTCCGTAGGCCGCGAGCATGGCGGCGGTAATGTGCTCCCAGGCGAACGGTCCGCGCAGCAGTGCCGCCCCGTCGTCGGCGAGGCGCGCGGCCCGAGCGGGGTCGCGGGCGAGCGCGACCAGTGCGGCGGCGAGCGCGGCGGCGTCGCCGGGCGGCACCAGCGCGCCAGTGCCGTCGTCGGTGATGACGTCGGTGATGCCGCCAATGCGGCTGGCAACGACGGGGACGCGGTTGTGCAGCGCTTCGAGCAGCACCACGCCCAGCCCTTCGGTCTCGCCGGCAGTGTCGCTAACGGCCGGCAGCGCAAAGAGGGTGGCGGCGGCGTAGGCGGCGCGCAGCTCGTCGTGGCTGACCCGGCCGCGGAAGACGATATCCTCGTCCATGTCCAGGCCGCGGGCGATCATTTCCAGCTTGCCCCGCTGCGGACCGTCGCCGATAATGACCAGTTTCCAGCCGGAGACCGACTGGCAGAAGATGGCGAAGGCGCGCAGCAGCACATCCACGCCCTTGCGCGCGACCAGCCGGCCGACGAAGAGGATGGTGTTGGCCGGCTGCACCGGGCGCGGCAGCGGTGTCCCGCAGGTGATGCCGTAGGGTATGACGGCAAGCGGTTGCGGGGCGAACGGGACGAGCGCGTCCGCCGTGTGCCGGCTGATGGCGATATTGGCGTCGGCCCGGCGGAGCGCAGCGCGCAGCAGCGCCATGCCCCCGGGGAGCCGCCGGGCCAGCGGCATTTCCACCCCGTACCAGTGCAAAACCACGCGCGGCGCGGCCGGGAGATACGGCCACAGCCAGAGCGCATGCGGGACGGGCCAGTGCAGATGGAGCACGTCATACGGGCGGGCCAGCAGCTCGCGCTGCAGGGCGGTATGCCCGGCAAGCAGGTACGGGACGGCAGCCAGTTTGCCCGCGAGCGTGCGGCTGTTGACCGAGGCGCCCGCCCCGTGGGTCAGGGTCTCCATCACGGCGGGCAGGTAGCGGAAACGATGGACCGGGATGCCCTGCCAGTCATGATCCCGTCCGCCGCGCCAGGCGGGGGCCAGCACGGTCAGGTCGACCTGCCGGGCCAGACGGCGGGCCAGTTCGCCCTGCCAGGGGTCTTCGCTGTCGTCGGCCGTGCGGGCGAAGGTCGAAGTGACGTAGAGAACGCGCAACCGTGTCTTCATGCCGTATACCATTGACCGGAATGGCATTCTACTATAGAATCACCACGCAACCAACTGGAGGCGGGCATGGGCAAGACCGACGATTTGCTGCAGAAGGAAACGCTGACCAAGGATGAAGTCCTGGATCTGTTGATGGAGCGCAAACGGCAATGGCAGCAGGAAGTGGCGCCGCTGCCCGTGACTGCGGACACCTTGCGCCGGCTCATTAGCGAATACGGCAAGGCCTATGCCGATTTTTCCGGCACGCCGGCGACGCCGGCGGCATTGCAGCGCCTGCTGGCGGCGGTGTTCAGCGAAAGCGCGCTGCGGTCGCGCCCGGAACTGGGCGCCGTCTACGACCATCCGAGCGAGTCGACTCCGGAAACGAGCGGGCAGCAGGTGCTGGCGATCGATGATGACCCGATGATGCTGACGCTGATCAGCCAGCTGCTGCGGCGTGAGGGTATGACCGTGGTGACGGCGGAATCGGGGGCGGAAGGGATACTGAAATTTCAGCGTCAGCGCTTTGAGCTGGTGCTGCTCGACTACGAAATGCCGCGCATGAGCGGCCCCGAGGTGTGTGCCAAATTGCAGGAGCGCCTGGCAGAAGAGGCGACAACTGCCGGCGGCAAACTGCGCAAGGTGCCGGTGGTGTTCCTGACGGCGCATACCGCGAAGGAGAATGTTATCGCGGCGGTGCAGGCGGGCGGTGAGGGGTATATCGCCAAACCCTTCAATGCCGTCGAATTCGTCGACAAGATCCGTCGCTATCTTCCGCTTCAAAAGACCTGAAAAGCCGGCGCTGGCGCTGACCGCGCGGCGGCAGCGCACCGGATGATGATGACCGGGTGGTATCGCTGCCGTGCCAACAGCTGACCGCCTTGCTGCGGACCATGGGCATGCGGGCAGGCGAAGGTGTCGGGTGGCATTGTCTGCTGCCATGGTTGCCGGTTGACTGGCGCGCGCGGTTGCCTGCCAACGCCATTGTCCGTTCCCGGACCGCGCATCGATGTCGTTTATGACCGGCGAATAGTGTGTTGGCGGTAAAATGCGGTAAAATATGGTACGCTAACCGCGACGCGACTATTCAGCCATCCGGCACCTGCTTGCGGAGAACGGGTGGAGGGTGCATGGCCATTGCGGGCCGAACCATACCTAAGGAGAGAATGATGACGAAGTGCACATTGGCAATGATACTGGTGACGGTGTTGGTGGTGATGGGGTGCGGACAACCGACTGCGCCGACGGCGGACGCGCCGGCGGCCGGAAAACACTGGAAGATCAATCTGGTCTCATTTGACGACGATGCGGTCTATGCGCCGGCACACATGCAGGCGCTGCGGGAACTGCTGAAAGAAAAGGGGTATCAGGAAGGGCGCGATTACGAGTTCAAGGTGCAATCCGCCCAGGGTGAAATGGCGGTGGTGCCGACGATGATCGACGCCGCGGTGGCGGGCCGGACGGACCTGCTGATCACGTTCCAGTCGCCGGTCCTGTATGCCGCGATGCAGCGGGCGCCGCAGGTCAACAAGGTTTTCGCCATTGTCGCCAATCCGTTTGCGCTGGGCACGGGCACCTCCGACACGGAACATGCGCCGAAAGTGACCGGTTGCTATGCGCTGCTGCCGCTCAACGCCCTGCTGGACGGGCTCAAGGCCTGCCGGCCATCGGCCAGGCGGGTGGGCACGCTGGCGATCACCGGCGATGCGGAATCGGAGATGCTGGTCAGCTATTATGCCGAAATCTGCCGCCAGCATGGCATGGAACTGGTGACCAAGGGGTACGCCACGCCCAGCGAAGCCAACGACGCCGCCAAGGCGCTGTGCGCAAGCCAGGTGGATGCGGTCGTGCCGCTCGCGGATGCGCGCGTCAGCGCGACCGGGGCGGTGCTGAGCAATGCCGCCGAAGCCGCCCAGGTTCCGCTGTTGTCGTTCTGGCAGAGCCGGGCGCAACCGCTCAAGGCGAGTCTGTTCCTGCGCTCGGAAGGCCGGAGTGCCGTGCGCGACACGGCGCGGCGCTTTGCGGAAATGGCCGTGCGCGTGTTGGAGGGGGGCGATCCGGCGACGATGCCGTTTGTCAATACCGCCGATATTCCCCGCACACTGTTGGGCGATGCTGAAGTCGCCCGGCGCATTGGCTTGACCTTGCCGGCGAGCATAAAGACGGCGCCGGTTGCCGGTGCGCAACCGTAGCCGACGCAGAAAGCAGGACGACGGCCGGGAGTTGTTGAATGTTGCCGGGCGGCACAACCGTGCGACGGTTGGTGCGCATGGTGTATGGCATCGGGCTCGGCGGCGCGGCACTGCTGCACCTCGTGGCGGTGGCGCAGGCGGTGTGCGGGCGGCCGATCCTGCCGGCGGCATGGCTGGCAGCTGGCGCCGCAACCGGTGGCGTGCTGTTCATGACGGCAACAGCAGGGGTTGTGGTTGCCGGTCGGCGGCGCTGCGCCGGCGAAGGCATACGCGCGCGTCAGCAGATTGTCGGTGAAGCCATCGCGGAAAGTCCGGGCACGCAGCGGGCGCTTGGTGTCGCCATGGGCTGGCTGTTGGCGGTCATGGCGGTCGGCCATGGGTATTGTCTTGAACTGCACGCGGTTATGTTTTCGGGCATACTCGTATTCGGTCTGCTGTTGGCCAATGCGGTGATCCGCCGGCTGACCGCGCCTTGACGCCGCTGCCGACGCTGCTTGACGGCTGACGCACGATAAGTTATATTTCCGCGGTCAATTTTAAGGGGGAGAGCATGGCCAACATCTACCATTTGCACCTGTCCAAGAAGGACCTGCGCGGGGCGAAGATCGCCTTTGTGCCGGGGGATCCCGACCGCAGCAAGATCATTGCCCAGGCGTTCGACCGGCCGGTGGAACTGGCGCGCAAGCGCGAGTATTGCACCTGGTTGGGCTATCTTGACGGGCACCCGGTGGTTGCCACCTCGACCGGGATTGGCGGCGGGTCGACTTCGATTGCAATCGAGGAACTGGCCATGTTGGGCATCACCACGTTCATTCGCGTCGGCACCACGGGCGCCATCCAGAAACACATCAAGCTGGGCGATGTGGTCATTTCGACGGGGTCGGTGCGGCTGGACGGCGCCTCGGAGCATTACGCCCCGCTGGCCTATCCCGCGGTGGCGGACTTCAACATCACGCGCGCCCTGGTGGATGCGGCGCAGCGGAAGAAGATCGCCTACCATACGGGGATCACCGCCTCCTGTGCGACGTTCTACCATGGCCAGGAACGGTATGATTCCTTCCGCAAGTATGTGCCGCGCTCGCTGCAGGGGACGATGAAGGAATGGCAGGCGCTGAACGTGATGAATTACGAAATGGAATCGGCGACGCTCTTCACCGCGTGCGCGGCCAACGGCCTCAAGGCGGGCTGCGTGGCGGGGGTGATCGTCAACCGCACACAGCGCGAGGGCGTGCATGAAGAGCTGGTGCGCAAGGCGGAGGTCAACGGCCTGACGGTCGCGGTCGAAGGCGCGCGCCAGCTGCTGAAGGAGAAACGCGCATGAGCATCACCGGCACGGTGCACCGCTACGGCGACGACGTCAACACCGACGAGATCATCCCGGCGCGCTATTTGAACACGATCGACGAGCAGGAACTGGCGTCGCATTGCATGGAGGACATTGACGCCGATTTCCCGAAGAAGGTGCGGGCGGGCGATGTGATTGTCGCGGGGAAGAATTTCGGCTGCGGCAGCTCGCGCGAGCATGCGCCGATCGCCATCAAGGCGGCGAAGGTCAGTTGCGTGATCGCGGCGACCTATGCCCGGATCTTTTACCGGAATGCAATCAACATCGGCCTGCCCATCCTCGAATGTCCGGAAGCGGCGGCGGCGATCAAGGCGGGCGATTCGGTTGCCGTTGATCTGGCGGCGGGCAGGATCACGGTACAGAACACGGGGGCGACCTTCCAGGCGCAGCCCTTCCCTGAATTTATGCGCGAACTCATCGCCGCGGGCGGTCTGATCCCGTACGTGATGGCGCAGCGGGCAAAAACGGCATAAGGAGCGGATCATGACGACGAAGAAGAAGCCGGTCGCGGCGAAAAAGCCGGCGGTCAAAGTGGTGGGCAAGACGGTCAACGGGATTACCACCCACAAGATTGCCGTGCTGGGCGGTGACGGGACGGGCCCCGAGGTGGTGCGCGAGGGGCTGAAGGTCATGCAGGTGCTCGCCTCGCGGTTCGGCTTCAAGCTCGATCTGCATGAGTTTGATTTCGGCGCCGAGCGTTACCTGCGCACGGGCGAGGTGCTGCCGAAGAACGCGCCCGACGAATTGCGCAAATTCGAGGCGATCTACCTTGGCGCCATCGGCCATCCCGACGTCAAGCCGGGGATTTTGGAGAAGGGGATCCTGCTCAAGCTGCGCTTCGAGCTCGACCAGTACATCAACCTGCGCCCGGTGAAGCTCTATCCCGGGGTGGCGACCCCGCTCAAGGACAAGGGTCCCGAGGATATTGACTTTGTTGTGGTGCGCGAGAATACCGGCGGCATCTACACGGGCATCGGCGGCGAGATGATGAAGGGGACGCCGCAGGAAGTGGCGACGCAGGTCATGGTCTATTCGCGGTTCCAGGTCGACCGCTGCCTGAAATACGCGTATGAACTGACCCGGCGCCGCAACAGCAAGAAGAAGACCCTGACCCTGGTGCACAAGACCAATGTGCTGACCCAGACGGGCGACCTGTGGAAGCGCGCTTTCGAGGAAATGGGCGACCGCGATTACCGCGACATCAAGCGCGATTACAACCACGTCGATGCCTGCACCATGTGGTTTGTCAAGCAGCCCGAGTGGTATGACGTGGTGGTGACGGAGAACCTGTTCGGCGACATCATCACCGACCTCGCCGCCATCATCCAGGGCGGTCTGGGCATCGCCGCGGGGGGCAACATCAATCCCGAAGGCGTGTCGATGTTCGAGCCGATGGGCGGCAGCGCGCCCAAGTACACGGGCAAGAACGTCATCAATCCGCTGGCGGCCATTTGCGCGGGCGGCATGCTGCTCGACACGCTGGGCGAGCATGCGGCGGCGGCGACGCTGGACAAGGCGGTGACCAAGACGCTGGCGAGCGGCAGGATCAAGTCGCTGGCGGCGGGCAAGATGGGCATGGGCACCACGGAAGTCGGCGATCTGATCGCCAGCGCCTGCGCCACGCTGTAAGCGGCAGTGCGGGTCGCGGTGCCGCGGCCGAGAGTGAGCAACCGGCAGCCGCAGGGCTGCCGGGGTAACCATCAGGCATAATGGCCACCACCGACAGGTGAAAACAGAGGAGCGAGGACGATGGGCTATAACGTGATTGTTGCCGGCGCGACCGGCGCCGTGGGCACGGAGATGATTCTGGCGCTGGAGCAGTTCAATTTTCCGGTGGACGACCTGAAGCTGCTGGCCTCCGCCCGGTCAGTGGGCAAGAAGCTGAAATTCCGCGGCCGGGAAATTGCGGTTGAAGAACTGACGAAGGACTCGTTCAAGGGGTATCAGATCGCCTTTTTCTCGGCGGGCGGCGGGCGGTCGCTGGAATTCGCGCCGGCGGCGGCGGCGGCGGGTTGCGTGGTGATCGACAATTCGAGCGCCTACCGCATGGATCCGCAGGTGCCGCTGGTGGTGCCCGAGGTCAACCCCGAGGCGGCGCAGGTGCGCCCCAAGGGGATCATTGCCAACCCCAACTGCTCGACCATCATTATGAACGTCCCGGTCTGGCCGTTGCATCAGGCCAATCCGGTCACCCGCATGGTGGTCAGCACCTACCAGGCGGTGAGCGGCGCGGGCGCGTGGGGCCTGTGGGAGCTCGACGAGCAGATCAAGGCGTACGCCAACGGGCAGCCGATCGCGCCGAACAAGTTCCCGCACCAGATCGTCAACAATGTTTTCGCGCACAACAGCGCGGTGGGCGCCAACGGCTACAACGAGGAAGAGATGAAGATGGTCAACGAGACGCGCAAGATCTTCAGCGCGCCGGGGATCATGGTCACTGCGACCTGCGTGCGCGTCCCGGTGCCGCGCGCGCATTGCGAGGCGATCAACCTGGAGTTTTCGCGCCCGATCACTCCGGCCGAGGTCCGCGCCATTCTGGCCAAGGCGCCGGGGGTGAAGATCGTTGACGAACCGGCGAAGAACCATTTCCCGATGCCGCTCGAGGCGTCGAACCAGGATGACATTCTGGTCGGGCGCATCCGGCAGGATATCAGCCGCACTGACGGGCGGGGCATCGACCTGTTTGTCGCCGGCGACCAGATCCGCAAGGGCGCGGCGACCAACGCGATCCAGATCGCCCAGGTGCTGGCGGAGCGCCGGTGGCTCTGAGCCCGCAGCAGCCGAACCTGGAACGGGTGCGCCGCTCGCTGGCGGCGCACCCGGAGGATCCGACCCTGCACTTCAAGCTCGGGGCGCTGCTGATCCGCCTCGGCGATGAGCCGGCGGCGATGGTGGCCTTCCGCACGGCGCTGAAGCTCAAGCCCGATTTCTGGCAGGCACGCCTGAACCTCGGCAACCTCTACCTCTGGCAGGGGCAGCGGCCGCGCGCGCTGGACGAGTATCTCAAGGTGCTGCAGGTGGTGCCGCGCAACCTGACGGTGCGCTACAATCTCGGGCAGTACAATTATGACTGCGGCAATATCCGCGGCGCCCTGCATCTGTTCGAGCAGGTGGTGGCGGCCAATCCGCGGCATCTTGATGCGTTGAACAGCATCTCGCTGTGTCACCAGCAGCTCGGGCAATACGAACCGGCGGTCCGCGCCAGCCGCAAGGTGGCCATGCTGGCGCCGGACCAGGCGTGGACGCATGTCAATCTGGGGATTGCCTATCGTTTGGCTGACCGTTCGGGCGAGGCGCTGGTCGAACTGCAGCAGGCGGCGCGGCAGTTCCCGCAGGCGCGCGATGTGCATTTTGAGCTGGGGCTGACATTGTGTTAGGTCGGGCATTTTGACAAGGCCGAATTTTGTTTCCGCCGGGCGCTGGC
>CAZFBR010000120.1:0-10970 GCA_964517215.1 uncultured bacterium | reverse complement strand
CGGTATCCCCCCGCGACATTGACGGGGTCACCCTTGAGGCCTACAATACCATCCCCGAGAAACGCGGCGACGACAATGTCGCCAACCAGGGGCTGACCCGGGTCGGCGTCATTGTGCACGAGCTCGGGCATGCGCTCTTCAACCTGCCCGATCTGTATGACCGCGACTACACCAGCCAGGGCGTCGGCGAATACTGCCTGATGGCGGGCGGCAGCTGGAACGGCAGCGACGGCACTTCACCCTCGTATCCCAGCGCCTGGTGCCGCGAAAAACTCGGCTGGGTCGCCGTACGCCCCGCGACTGCGGGGATCTACACCCTGCGCCAGGCGGAACAGAATTACACCGACGCCCTGTTCAAGGTACGCGGCACCTGGACGGATTCCGAGTATTTCCTGCTGGAAAACCGCCAGGGGGTCAGCTTCGACGCCGGTCTCCCCGGCAGCAGCCGCGGCATCCTCATCTGGCACATCGATGAGGCGCTGGACACTTCCGACGACAGCATCCAGAATGACAACGAACTGCACTATCTGGTCGACGTGGAAGAAGCACATTCCGGCACCCAGACGCTGACCACCGAATCCGGCACCGGGGCCGACAATGATTACTGGCGCAGCGGCAATCTGACCTCCTTCACCAGCACCAGCACCCCCAACAGCAAAAGCTATGAGAATGTGGCGCTCGGCCTCGATATCACGAGTATTTCCGCAACCGGCAGCAGCATGACCTTCACCATCCCGAGCACCGACACCCAGATCAACGTCGTCCTCGCCGACACCGCCTATTACGGCGCCTGGTACGGCAGCGACACGCTCCCCGTGCTTGCGCTGCGCCTCAGCAACTCCGCCGGCGTTCCCGACACCCTGACGGCGATCACCGTCCGCAACACCAGTCCCTACACCGTCAGCGCGAGCTCGCTTGCCACGCTCTGCCTGTGGGCGGACGCCGACACCATCGGCACACTGGACAGCAGCGACACCTTCCTGGCGACCTTCACCGCCGGCGGCGACAGTTGGAGCGCCTCGTCACTGGCGTGGTCCTTCTCCGGCTCCGCGCTGCTCATCACCGCCTGCGCCACGGAGACCCCGGTCTTCGGCGACTCCATGATGCTGCAGGTCCCGGTCAACGGGATCCGCACCACGCTCCTCCCCGACACCGGCGGCCCGCTGCTGGCGGCAGTCACCAACCCGATGTTCCAGTTTGTCTCGCGCCATACCGTGCTGATCAGCGAATTGGAGTTCCGCGGGCCGGGCGGCACCAGCGACGAATACATCGAACTGTACAACCCGACGGCGACCCGCGTGCAGCTCAACGGCTGGAAACTGGCGTATGCCGCGGCCACTGCCGATGCCTACGCCACTGCCGGCACCTCGCTGGTCGCGTTTACCGGGGCCGATTCGATACCCGCCCACGGCTTCTTCCTCTGCGGTGCCAGTGCCGGCTTCACGGGGGATGATACCGTCCCCGCCAACCGCACCTTCGCCGCCGGCCTGGCTGACGGCGGCGGGCATGTCATCCTGCGCCACGCCAGCAACACCATCGTCGACCTGCTGGGCTACAGCTCAACCGCCAAGTATCCGGAAGGCGAGCTGGCGTATGCGCCGACGATTTCCTCGTCGGCCAGCGACACCCGCACCCTCGAGCGGAAATCCGCCGATACCGCCACGGCGGCGGACATGCTCGGCACCGATTCCCGCGCCGGCAACAGCGCCGACCACGACCGCAACGGCAGCGACTTTATTGTCGTCGCGTCCGCCTGTCCGCAGAATTCTTCCAGTCCCGTTGAGCCGTGGCTCCCCTGGTCCGACCCGCTGGCGGTCACCCAGGCGCAGACGATCCTGCCCGTCACCAAAACGCCCGGCGCGACCAACGTCCCGGTGCTGGCGCTGGCCATCTCCGGTTCACCGGACGGCGACACCCTGGTCCAGTTCGCCATCAACAATCTCGGCACCGCCGGCAGCGGCGACATCAGTGCGGTGAAATTGTGGCAGGATGGCGACGGCAACAAGGTCTGGAACAGCGCCGACACGCTGGTCAGCGTCCTTTCCCTGTCGGGGGCCACCTGGTATCAGGCCACCCTGCCGGCAGCGGCGGACACGGCGACGCTCGACACCGACGGCCGCGTGTTCCTGGTCACCATCGACATCGCCGGCGGCGCCACGATGCTCCGCACCTTCCAGGCAGCAGTCGAATGGCTCTCCTGCGCCGGCTACTGGGCCGATTCCGGACCCTCCGTTCCCGTCATCGGCAGCTGCACCGTCACCATCAATTCGGTCATCGACAGCTACTCCCTGTCCGGCACCATTCCCGTCGAGGCAATGACCGATGACAGCGGATCATGGGTCTACCTGTACAATCAAATCGGCGAAATCGTTGATTCCGTGTATGTCAGCAGCAGCAGCGGCACCTTCACCTTCACTGCCGTGCTCCCGGGGACGTACTATCTTTACGCCGTCAATCCGGGAATGCTGAACGGCCGCTACGACAACATCATTGTCAGCGGCGGTGACACCAGCGTCGGCCAGCTGGCGGAGCTGCCGGCCGGTGATGTCGTCCCCGACAACCGGATCAATATCCTCGACGCCGCGTACCTGCGCCGCCATCGCGGGTCCGCCGACCCGCTGGCCGATCTCAATAACGACGGGGTGGTCAACGAGGCGGACATGCAGTACCTCCGCCAGAACTTCGGTCGCCGCGGACCAGCCGCACCCTGACCGCGGCAACCACCGGCCCAGCGATCACGGCATGACCCGATCGCTGATATGACCGCAATCGGCGGCATCACTGTACGCCAGCGGGCGAACAACCGCGTCGCCGGCCACTCTCTCCTTGTGTTTGAAGCATTCCACCTGCTGCAGCCGACGAGCGCGAACAGTCATCGTCGCCGGCCACCGCTCGCCGCTGCCGGCGCTTTGCCGGACGGGCGCTACTTAATGAAGAAAAAGATCGAAAAGGGGAGCACAATCCCAATCAGCACGACGATGGTGTAGGTGCTGTTGGCCAGCGCCTGGCGGTTGGCCGCCGCGGTCTGCACCAGCACATACTTGTCGTTGTACCACGTCGGCCCGGTCGGCTGTTCCGCGGTCGGCTTGCCATACCGCTCGTACGCCAGCCGGCCGGCGACCGTATTCGCCTCGGGGGCCGCTGCCGGCGCCGGGGCTGCGCTTTCCTCAACCGGCGTCGGCGAAACCGTGATATAGGTTTCCCACGGCAGATAGATGATGCAGGCCGTCGCCAGAAACACGCCCAGGAACGTGAGGCCGCCCGCGAATTTCTGCTTCTTCTTCTGTTGCACCGTGCGCATCGCCATGCCGTTCCTCCGCTATCGCCCGTTCACCCGCGCCGCCGCATGATACGCGGCCAGGCCGATGCCATGCCGGTGAAAGCTCCGCGTCACCGCCGCATAGTCCTCCGTCACCGGCGCCGCCAACGCCCCGGCAAACTGCCGGGCCACCGTCGGCCAGCGCACCCCGCCCACGGCGGCGAGCAGCAGCAGCAGCACCACACCGCGCTGCACCAGTCGCGGCAATGAATGCGCCAGTGGGTGATGCCATTCCCGCCGCCCGGCCAGCAGATACACCGTCGCCAGCAGCGCGGCGGCGAACAGCCCCCACGCCCAGGCGCGCGCCGGCGCGCGGAAATGCAGTTTCACCGTATGGCGGCCGGCCGGCAGCGCCACCGCGCAGAACAGGGCGTTGGCGCGCACCACCGGCACCGGCATACTGTCGATTACCGCCCGCCAGTCGGGATGCCAGCGTTGCGCCACAAACAGCAGCGCCGGCGCCGCTGTTGTCACCTGCCACTCCAAACGGTCGCTTTCCTGTGCCGTGGCCCGCAATTCATCGTCAGCAGCCGACCCGGCCACTGCCACCGTTTCCGCCAGCCGGTCGGTCGTCACCACTTCGCCGTTGATCCAATCAAGCGTCGCCAGCGCCGCCGGCAAATCAGCGGCGGTCACCGTGTGTGCCTTCCCGCTGATGAAGGCAAACGGCAGATACGCTGGCGGGCGGGCCACCCGCGCCAGTTCGGCGAAGTGCAGCCCGGTCCCCGCGCGCAGCAACAGATCGCCACGCGCCGGCTGATCTTCCGGCAGCGTCCGACCCGCCACCACCCCGGCAAGCGAGCAGTACGCCCACAGCGGATGGGCCACCTCGCCGGTATCACGCATCAGCAGGCCGGCCAGCGGATCCCGCTCCGGCGCCACAAACGGCACGTTGACCAGCCGGCAGCCGTCAAGTGCCAGCATCCCCAACGCCGCGCGATCAGCCGCCAGCAGGCGTCCCGACCAGCGTCCGTCGCGTTCCGCCGCCCATTCCCGCCACAAGCGCTGCGGTTCGTAGCTGCCCGCCGGCCAGATTTCCAGCAGGCGGCCGTGATAGAACACCAGTTCACCGAGGAGCATGAGGAGCACCATGATCTCGCCCCAGCGCCGGTCGCGATTGACCCCGCGCACCACCGCGAAGGCCAGCAGCAGGAAAATGCCCGCCCCCAGCGCCCAGCCCAGCCAGGCCTGATTCAGGCGCAACTCAGCCGGCGCCCCCGTGCCGCCGGCCAGCGTCATGATCACCAGCAGCAGCGGCACCAGCAGGGTAATCCAGCCCAGCACACGAATGACAAAATAGGCGCGTTTCGGCCCGTCATCCCAGAACAACCGCTCCCAGCCCATCCCCGCAAGCACGGCAAGCGCGAAGTGCACCCCCGCCCACGCCGCCGCCACCGTGAATAGGCCCGCCGCCGCCGCCCGTCCGGTCAGCCACCCGGCAAGCCACCCCGTATCACCGGTGGCCAGCAGCGCGGACATGGCCGCCAGCGCCAGGAAGAACAGGCCGCGCTGCGTCCGCCGCGCGCCCATCATGACCAGAAATACCGCGGTCATGCCCAGCCCCGTATTCGTCGCCGCGTCCGCTGCGGTGGGCCACCAGTCGAATTCAGCCGCCCCGCCCCACAGCTGCGGCCAGGCCAGGGTCAGCCACTGCAGCGGCGTAATTGCCGCGCCCGGCACGGTGGCCACAGCCGGCGCCATACCGTCAAGTTGCGCCACCTGATAGAGCAGCGGCAGCCAGAAGGGCGCCAGCAGCGGCAGTACCACCAGCAACAGCACGACAAACACCGCGAGCGGACGCCATGATTTCATTTCGCCCGCCACCCACGCCGCCTCGGCGGCGAGGATCAGCAGTTGCATCAGCAGCAGCGGCAGGTTGCCGTCCCAGGCCTGCAGGAAGAGCAGCACCGCCGCAATGCCGGCAAACCGCCAGCCGCCGCGCAAGGCCCGCATCCCGCTGAGAAATATCAGGGGCATATAGAGCAGCGCATTGAGCGTCGTCAGCTCCCCCTGCCACAGCCGGCCCAGCACAAAGCCGCCCAGCCCGAAAACGAGTCCGCCGACAAACGAACCCGACGGGCCGACATAGAGACCGCGCAGCATGAAATACATGAACAGCCCGGCCGGCACCTGATGCAGGAAACGACTGACCCCGAGCGCCCGCGACGGCTCGAGGAAAAACCAGGTCAGATTGGGCGGATAGACCAGGGAAAAGTTGCGGCCCAACAGATCGGCGGGCAGGCCCAAACCAAACGCCGGATTCCAGGTCGGCCAGGTCCCGGCACGAAATTCCGCCAGCGCCTGCAGCCGGTCGTACACCGCATACTCCGCCAGCTCGCCGCCGCGAAACACCGTCCCCGCCGCCAGGAGCGGCGCAAAGAACATCGCCGCCAGCACCAGCAGGATGATGATATTGCCGAGATCTGAGGTTACGCGCATGGTTCCGCCACCCGCCGGCGCAGGTTCATCGCCCCGCGGCGGCGGCGGCCTCCAGCTGCTGCCACAGGGCATGCGCGCGCAGGGCCAGCAGCGCGCGGGCGCGGTGCGAAATGCGGTTTTTTTCCGCATCGCCGAGTTCCGCCATGGTCAGGCCGTCATAGCCGTCAACCACGAACACCGGATCATACCCGAACCCGTCGGCGCCGCGCGGCGCCGCAGCAATGGCGCCCGGGCATTCGCCGGCAAAGACATGCTCCTCGCCGGTCGGCAGCACCAGCGCGACCGAGCAGACGAACCGCGCGCGCCGGTCCGCGCTGCCGGTCGCGTCAACCTGCGCAATCAGGGCGCGGTTCTTCTCCGGCTGGGCGAGGTCGTTCCGCCAGCGCGCGGACTGCATGCCCGGGGCATTCCCCAGCACAACCACTTCCAGGCCGGAGTCGTCCGCCAACGTCGGCAGCGCGGAGATCGCGCAACCGGCCCGCGCCTTGATCAGCGCGTTCGCCGCATAGCTGTCGCCATCCTCAACCGGGTCAAACGCCAGTCCGCGCGCGCGCGGCGTCACCAGCTGCAGGTGGCGCGGCCCAAGGATGGCGGCAATCTCCGTTACTTTGTGGGTGTTGTTGGTGGCCAGCAGCAGGGGCATGGCGTTCCCTCCCATACTGCCGCACTATTTGTCCAGCAGATATTCCCGAGTATATTTCGGGTTGCCTTCGTCGTCCTTGATCACCCGGCCGTTTTGGTCCACTTTATACCGCCGGACATAAACCACGCCCTTGTCCTCATCCACTGCCCATTCCCCGTTGCGCGGGGGATTGTCCCGCTGGGTATTGGCCTCGACGTAGGGATAGCCGTCCTGGCGGCGCGTAGTTTCCAGTTCGCGGAAGCTCCGCGGGAACCGGTTCTGCTCAGCCTCGAATTTCTTCACCGCCTGCTGGTATTGCTGCAGCATGCGCTTTTCCTTGTGTTCGCCGAAGTAGAAAAACACACCGTACCCGATCAACCCAAGTATCAGAACATACTTGACGATATCCCACATGGCTCTGTCCCTGACCGCTGAGTTATGAAGCCCGCACGGCGCGCAACTTCACTGCAACCGGATCGTCCGCCATCCGGAAGTGACCAATATGGAGCGGGCGACGGGGATTGAACCCGCGACGTTCAGCTTGGGAAGCTGACATGGTACCACTCCATCACGCCCGCTCACTGATAAACTTATACCACAAGCCCGCCACAGCGTCAAGTTTTTTGTGACCCGACCGCACCGGACCGGGGCAGGCCCGCGGCAATCACGGACAACCGGTGACGGGCCGTCTGCCAGCAGCCAGTCGGCGGCTGCACCGGCCGAACCGGCGCGGGGTTTGACAAAAAAATGTAATCTATGTTACGTTTCAGTCAGTTATGGCAAACGCAAACGACAACGAACGGATGTTCACCTCGATGGAGGCGGCGAAGCGTCTGGATGTCAGCCGCAGCACCATGTTGCGCTGGATCGAGAGCGGGCTGCTCCGCTCCTTCCGCACCGTAGGCAAGCATCGCCGGATCAGTGAATCCGATCTACGGGAAATGGCGGGCAAGCTCGGCATCCGCTACATCGCCGATCCTGATGCCGCCATCAACCCGCCGGGCGGCGTGCTGGCCATTGATGATGACCGCATGTTCCTCGATCTGCTCGAGTTGATGTTCCGCCGCAATTTTCCCCTGCAGCCGTTTCACGGCACCACCGACGCCTTTGCTGCCGGCGCCCTGGTGCTGCGGCACCGCCCGGCGGTGCTGCTGCTCGACCTGCGCATGCCCGGCATCAACGGCATTGCCGTCTGCAAGACCGTGCGCGCCATGCCCGAACTGGACGGCCTGCACATCGCCGCCGTCACCGCGCATGCCGGCGATCCGCAATTGACCGACGATTTCCTCGCCGCCGGCGGTGAGCGCATTTTCGGCAAGCCCATTGATCAGGTCGAGTTCCGCGAATACCTGGCCGATATTTTTTCCCGGCTTACCCCGCCGGAATCAGCACCCGCCTGAACTACTGCGTCGCCGCCGACGGTTCATAGCGCGCGAGCAGCCGCCGCGCCTCGCCGTAATTCGGTTCCAGGGCAAGTGCGGCCCGCAGATCTTCGATCGCCTGGTCACGCTTGTTCTGGTTAATCCGCACCTGTGCCCGGCAGAAAAACGCCCGGGCATTGCGCGGATAGAGAATGATCGCCTGGGTGAAGGCCTGCTCCGCATCGCTCTTCTTCCGCTGGCGGTCCAGTTCAACGCCCCACTCCACATAGGCGTTCCCCAGCCCGCGCGCCACGGCCATATCACCCGGCCGCAGCTGCGCCGCCTTCTGATAGTCGGCCACCGCGAGTTCATGCTGCCGCAACTCCGCCCGGCAGAGCGCACGCTCCAGCCAGGCGGCACTGTCATTCCCGCCGTCGCTGGCCTTGATCAGCCACGGCAGCGCCTCGTCCGGCTTGCCCGCAGCCCGCAATGCCCGGCCATACAGCAGCTGGGCCGCCTGGCCGGCGCCGTACCGGTTGGCCGCCTCCGCCAGGAGCGGCAGCGCCGTTTGCGGCTGGCTTGCAGCCAGCATCGTTCCCTGCAGGTCCTTCAGTTTGGGACTGGCCGGATCGAATTGCAGCCCCAGCGTCACCAATTCCTGCGCTTCCGCCGCCCGTTCGAGACGCTGCAGCGTCAGCGCCTGCCGGGCGAGCAGTTCCGCCGTCACCGCGTGCGCATCCAGTTCGGCCAGCCAACCCGCCCGCCGCACCGTCAGATCGCTCAAACCGAGTTTCTGACGCGCGCCCGCCAGGTCCGTGGTGCTGCCGTCAGCGGCATTGATGTACCGGGCCGTGCCGCCCTCGATGGGGATGCGCAGCCAGAACCCCTGCGGCGTGCGCACGGCATGAAACGGGATCTCCAGCCGCTGCCCCAGCGCCAGCAGCAGCACACCCAGCGGCGCTTCACCGCCCCGGCCGCGCACCAGCAGATCATCAAACCACTCATTGTCGGGATCGCAAACAAAACGATCGCGCAGATAGATGAACCGCAGCAGGATTTCCACTTTGCGCGAGGGGAGCATCCCCGCCGACAGGCGCAAGCCGCAGGCGCGCGCCAGGTCGAGCAGCTGCTGTTCCAGCGGCGCCGGGTCACTCTCCCGGTGATAGCGCCGCGCCAGCAGCAGGGCGGCATTGCTGATGCTGACCCGGTTCGCCGGCAGCCGGCGCAGCTCGTCGAGCGTGGCCGCCGTCTGCAGCCGCGTCAGCAGCAGCGAGTCCTCATAGAGCGCTTCCGGTGAGCTGTCGGGCTGGCGGTCCTCAAGCCACATCAGTTCCTCACGGGTCAGCGGCCGCAATGCCGACGGCTCAAACCCGGCATCCGGCACCGCCACCGCCGGAAGCGGCGCCGCCGGCGGGCGCTGCCGCCAGACATACCCGGCCAGCGCCAGCAGCGTCAGCAGCAGCAGGCACGACGTGAGCGCGGTAACCTGCGCCTCCCGCGAACGGCGGAATTCCTCCCGCCAGCGCCGCAGTTTCGGTGCCAGCCGCCGCCGCCACCAGCCGCCCGGCGGCCTGACCGGTTGCTGCATCAGCCGGCGTCCGTCATGCCCGCACCCGCGCCGGTCCGTTATCGCCGCATTGTCCGGACTGGATCACGCCAGCCGGTCCCGGCAGAACTGCAGCCGGCGCAGGATTTCCGCCTTGCCCAGGAACTGCAGCGATTCAAACAGGCCCGGACTGGCCGTCGAGCCGCACACAGCAACGCGGATGGGCTGCATCACCTTGCCCATCCCCAGGCCAAGCTTCTCCGGCAGGGTGCGCAGCGCCGCCTCCAGCGCGGGGACCGACCAGTCGTCCTGGCTGCCGAGCAGCGCCAGCGCCGCCTCCAGCGCGGGCCGCGCCGCATCGCTGCGCAACACCTTTGCCGCCTGCGCCTCGGAAAAATCACGCGGCGCCTCGAACAGATAGCGAATCACCGGCCACGCCTCGGAGAGCAGCTGGTAGCGCTCTCCCGCGATAACCAGCGCCTGTGCCAGCCGCTCGCGCGGCGGCATGGCGAAATCCGGCTGTTGGCGCAGGAACGTTTCGACCGCCGCCAGCCGCTGTTCCGCCGACAGCGTCTGCAGGTGCTGCTGGTTCAGCCATTTCATCTTGTCGATGTCGAATACCGCCGCGGTATCGTTGATGCGTTCCGGGGTGAAGGCCGCAATCAGGTCAGCCCGCGTGAAGAACTGCGTGCTGGCACTGTCCGACCAGCCGAAGAGCGCGAGCGCATTGACGAACGCGTCGGGCAGAAACCCCAGGTCGCGGTACGCCTGCACTGCCGTCTCGCCGTGGCGCTTGGAGAGCTTGGCCTTGTCCTTGCCGAGGATGAGCGGGATATGGCCGTAGCGCGGCGGCTCGACGCCCAGCGCCCGAAAGATCGCCAGCTGCCGCGGCGTGTTGTTGATATGGTCATCCCCGCGCAGCACATGGGTAATCCCCATCGCCGCATCGTCAACCACCACGGTGAAATGGAAGACCGGGGTATCGTCACTGCGCCAGATGACGAAATCGTCGTAGCGCGCATAATCGTAGGGTATGTCGCCGTGAATCAGGTCGGGGAAGGTCCCCGCCCCCGCCGGCAGTTTCAGCCGCCACGCCGCCTTCTCACCGCGCGCCAGCCGCGCCTGCACTTCAGCCGCAGGCAGGTCGCGGCAGGTGCCGGGATAGCGGAATCCCTCCCCCCCGTGCGCCGCCCGCGCGGCGTCGAGCATTTCCTTCGTGCAGAAGCAGGGATAGACCAGACCCTGCGCCGCCAGTTCGTCCTTCTTCGCCCGGTAGAGCTGCGTGCGCTGCGACTGCAGGTACGGGGCGCAGGGGCCGCCGGTGTCCGGTCCCTCATCCCAATCGAGTCCCATCCAGCGCAGCCCGTCGATGATCGCCTGCGTGTGTTCGGGCAGCGACCGTTCCTGGTCGGTATCCTCGATGCGCAGGATGAAGGTCCCACCCGCATGGCGCGCCCACAGCCAGTTGAACAGCGCGGTGCGCCCCCCGCCCAGATGCAGATAGCCCGTCGGCGATGGTGCGAACCGCACCCTGATTTTTTCCATGGTCATGCGTTGACTCCGTCAGAGCCGCACCAGGCGGCGCAATAGCTGCCGTCCGGTATCCTATCACCCGCGTCCGACGCCGTTAATCACCCGCCCGGCGCCCGCACAACCGCAATCGTCAGGCCGGACGCGACCGGT
>CAZFBR010000119.1:0-10987 GCA_964517215.1 uncultured bacterium | reverse complement strand
ACAACCGAATCAAACTGGTCATTCGTAAGGCGTGCGGCTTCCGCACCTATGATGCAATAGAACTGGCGCTATACCACAATCTCGGGGCACTGCCGGAACCCGCTATTACCCACAGATTGTGGTGAGGAGCCAGCAATTGTAATGCCACACCTTTGTTCTATTTTCAATCAAGAGTGGCAGGCAGTTACGTCCTTTGTTGCATCAACTATTCATACTGACTTAGCCATTTGACAACTATTGTGTGGTTATTTGGCCACATTTCACTTCGTGATCGTATCAGTTAAGTATCCGAATGTCAAAACTGGAAAAAGAAAGAGCCAGGCGACTGCGTTTGGGCTGTGTCTGCCTGGCTCATTTCTAAAAAAGTGTGAGGGGTATTAGGCAGAAAGTTAATGGGAGGGGAAACTTTGGTGCCTAACCGCCTCACATCTATCTTATCGTCAGCCGCCGCCGATACTTTACCGTTTTTTGTTGTAACTGTCGATAAAATGCCCAGTTACAATATTGCTATTGTATCGTGTTCTATCCGATTCGACACGAACAGCGTCGGATCAGTTGCAGGCAGATGAAAACCGGGAGACAAATTAGAACTGATACTTCACACCAGCCCTGAATTGCCGGTCGTGATGCGGTGCCAGCATTTCCGTGGTGCCCGCCAAGTACCCGTATTCGTCATATTCATGATCGAACAAATTGCGCACCTGCGCATAGACCGTGAACGTCTGCCAATAGAAGTTACCTTCGATATCCCACTCAATGTGCGGTGCCAGCCAGCGCGTATTCTCATCATCAAGCGGGCGACGTCCCGCATAATGCAGGAATAGTCCGCAATCAAACCGCTGGCCCGGATCAAGGTATTCAACCCCCGCCTCACAGCGGCGGCTGGGAACCATCAGCACTTTCCGGTTACCGTACAGTCCGCCGCTCCAGCGCGCATCGGTATAGGTGTAACTCGCATTCGCCCGGATCATTGACTGCCAGTTGTAACTGCCGCCCAGCACCACCCCGCGCTGCCGCGCGTCGTCATACTCGTCCATCCCCAGATTGTACGGTTCATGCACCCGGTGGTGGAACCAAGTCAGGTAGCCCTCGGCTTCGCGGGTCATGGCATGTTTGATGCCGATCTCGATTGCCTGGTCTTTGCCGACAGGTGACGGCGTCCCGCCCCAGTACGCCTCGGGATCGATCATCGTCCGGCTCCAGCGCGTCCAGAGCAGGCCCTCGCGGATATAGCGCCAGCCCGCGCCGATCACCGGCGACCCCATGCCGTAGACAGCGCCGCCGCCGGCCGCCGGGTTGCCATGGTCGTCGCACGTGTAGCGCGCCCGGTCATAGCGCGCGCCCGCCTCAAAGTACACCGGCCAATCGAACAGGGTGATATAGTCGTCAACGAACAAACTCCCGCGATTGATCTTGTAGGCATCATTGTCAATCTGCCCGGTGCGCTGCCGTTGCGGTGCGGTGCAGGTGGTCGCATCCACCCACGATGTGCGGTACTCGCCGCCGGCCACCACCTGATGCTGCGTCGCGCCCACGGCGGTCAGCCAGGTCACCTGCTGGCGCGTCCCCGCCTGCCAGCCGTTCGTCAGGATGGCCTGCCCGGCGGTGTACCAGTCCACCTGCTCTCCCTGATACTCCGCCGTGCCTTCCCAGCGCAGTTCCGGCAGAAAATCGCGCTGATAGCGCAGATAGCCCGACGCCACATCGCGTTCGGCGCCGTCGTCACGCTGCAGCGTCGACTCGCGTGCCCGCTCGCGCGTGCCCCGGTCAAGCGGCCCGGGCCAGCCGGTCGCGTCGTCGACCAGGGACAGGCCGAACGCCAGGTCGGACTGCGGCGACAGCAGCAGTCCGCCGCGCAGCGCGAACCGGGTCGCCCGATAATCCGCATTGTCCCGCCAGCCCTGATTCACCTCGCGTTCGACCGCCGCCGCCACCTGCAGGTTGCCGTCCATCCCGCGCACACACCCGCTGATGCTGCTGCCGCTGCCGGCGGTGACCGCGGCGTCGACCTCGCCGGCCGGCGCGCTCAGGCCGTCCTTGAGGAACACCAGCACAGTCACCCCGACCGCGCTGCCGTATAGCGGCGCACCGGAACCGCGGCGAATTTCAATGCGGCGCACCAGGGCCAGCGGCGGCGCCTGCGACCAGGCGACCGACCCGTTGATCAGGCGGGTCATGGGAATGCCGTCAACCAGCACCGTCGCCCGGATATTCCAGTCAGTGTAGCCGCCGGCCATCACCAGCGGATCACTGCAGTCGCCGGACTGGTCTTCGATCGTCAGGCCGGGCACCCGCCGCAGCAGGTCGGAAAGCGAGCGGGCATGCGCACGCGCGATGTCCGCCTCGGTGAGCACGGTCACATCCTGCAGCGTGCCCAGCAGCGGCACCCGGGCTGCCCCCGTCACCGCCATGCCCTCATCGAGCAGCGTCAGTTCATTGGCGGCAGCGGCACCCGCCAGCCCGGCCCACAGCAGCAGTATCAGTACACGCTTCATCATCATTCTCCTTCAGTTTCCCTCGGTCTGCCCTTATCCTGTCAACCATGCGCCGGTCAACCGCCAGGCGGTTGCAGAAAATCGCTACGTTTCCGTTGCAGCCTCGCCGGCGGCCGCCTTCGGGGTCAGCCGCCGTGCCAACGCATCATCCAGTTCCGGAATCGCGTAAATCTTCGCCTGGGTCGCCGCCACGGCATACGCGACCCGATGATACCACAATTGCTGATCGTCGACTTCCAGCCAGCTCGCCCGACCGTCACCATCGCGCGGCTGGCCGACACTCCCCGCATTGGCCACCAGTTGCTCATCGTCCGCCATGGTCACCGGCTTTTCGGGTTCCGCCGCATAATAGCGGCAGGATTCGCCACGCACGCGAAAATAGCCCGCGATATGCGAATGGCCGGTAAACAGCCGCCGCACCGCGCGGCTAACCGGGTCCGCCAGCGCCTGCAGCGCGGCACCGCTGTCGATGATGTATTCCGCATTGCTCGCCGGGCTGCCATGCACCAGCAGATCGCTCCCGAGCCGGATGTACGGGGCAAAAGTCGCCAGCCGCGGGCGCAGATCGGGCGGCTGCGCCAGTTGCGCATCGGTCCAGTCAATGGCGCGCTGCGCCACCGCATTGAACGTGTGCTCCGTGCCGTGCAGGACGGCATGGTCGTGGTTGCCCATCACCACGCCGGCGAAGGTCCCGGTCAGCGCCAGCACCGCGCGCGGATCAGGGCCGTAGCCAACCACATCGCCGAGGCAGTAGACGTCCTCGATCCCGCGCTGCGCAATATCCGCCAGCACCGCCTGCGCCGCCGCCAGATTGGCGTGCAGGTCCGAGACCAGCGCCCGGCGCACTACTGCTTGCTCCAGATGCGCGTGTTCAGGTTGAGCTCCCCGACCAGGCCCAGCGCCAGCGCCAGGTCGCGGTAGTACTCCGCCACCGGCGCGAAATCGACCACTGTGCGCAGCAGGCGCGGCTCGAACAGGTCCTTGGCGTAGCTGATCGCAACATACATCTTCCCGCCGACAAAGGCCAGCTGGAGCTCCTTGCCGCTCTGCTGCCGGTACGCGGTGATGCGCGCCATGAGCGCAGGCGTGAGGATGTAGCGCGCCTCAACCTGGTCGGTGGCGTAGACCGCGAACTGCTTTTCGAATACCGGGTCCTCCAGCTTGACCAGGTCGGGCCGCGCCGCATTCATCCCCTGCAGCTTCTGCCCGAGCCAGCCGCCGAGCATCTTCTCCGCGGTGTCGGTCAGCACCACCGTCTCCCCGCTGAAGCTCTTGTTAAAATCCGCCGCGAAGAAAATGCCGCGGAAGATGGTGTGCCACTGCGTGTGCCGGTGCCCCTTGCTGTCGGTGTGCGTGGTCTTATACTGGGTGTGCAGTTCGGAAAACTGCACCGCCGTCTTCCCCGCCATGCCGCTGACCAGGTCCTCCCCCGCATACCGGTCCACGCTGTGCTGATAGATGGTGCTGGCGTCATAGTCCGCGCGCGGGATGCAGCCGTCGGCCTGATAGGTCAGCTGCGGGTCGATGAACGCCACGAGTTTGGCAATGATCACGCCCTTGAACCCGCTGCGGTAGCCGTGCCCCAGCCAGGCGCAGACGCCGAGTCCGGCAACGCCGATGATGACCGCCGCCACGAAGGCAACCGGCAGGCCGTCCTCGCCCGCCGCCAGCAGGGTCGCGCCGGCGCCGCAGAGGCAGAGCATCCCCGCGACCGCGAGCGCCAGCAACATCTTGAGCAGCGTCGCCGTGCGCACCCGGTCCTGCGCGCGCAGCGCGCCGATCAGTTCGCTGTCGTAGAACTGCCGGACTTCCTCCAGCGTGCGCATGGCGGACGGTTACGACCGGAACAGGTCTTTGACGTTCGGGTTCTGCCGGTCCTGCTCGCTCGCCGCGAACACTTCCTTGCGCCGGTAGCCGATCACCCCCGACAGCAGGTTGGTCGGGAACATCTCGACCGCATTGTTGTAGTCGGTGACCGCCGCGTTGTAGGCGCGCCGCGCCGCCGCGATCTGCTCTTCCGTCTCGTTCAGCGCCGCCTGCAGCTGCAGCACGTTCTCGTTGGCCTTGAGCTGCGGGTAGTTCTCGATCGCCACCATGATCCCGCCCAGCGCCTTGCTCATCTGGTTGTTCAGCGCCACCTTCTCGTCGGTCGACAGGTTGCCGTCCATCGCCTTCGCCCGCAGCGCCGTCACCTCGGTGAGCAGCCCCTTTTCATGCTGCATGTACTGCTGCACGCTCGCCACCAGGTTGGGGATAAGGTCGTAGCGCTTCTTCAGCTGCACGTCCACCGACCCGAAGACGTTTTCGACCTGGTTCTTCTTCCCGACCAGTCCGTTGTACATCCCCGCCAGGATCAGCGCCAGCACCACCAGCCCGACCGCCAGCACCCCGAAGATCACCACGCCGATGCCCAATGCGCCCATTGCCATTGCTCTCCCTCCTTCGTGCCGGCGGATTGGTCCGCCGCACACCGGAGGCAAGTTTATCTGCCCCGCCCCGCCCTGTCAACGCGCCCGGCGCACTTGTCAGCAGCCGCCGGGGCAAGATAGGATGCGCGCGAGGTGATTATGCGCATCTGCTTTGTCAATCCGCCGGTGGCGCGCGTCGTCGAGCGCGACTATGATGCGCCCCGCTATCCGAATGAAACGCTGGCGACACTGGCTGCATACTGCCGCGCCCAGGGGCATGACTGCTGCGTCATCGATGCCAAGCGCGAGCGTTTGGATGCCGCCGCGGTCATCCGCCGCTGTCGTGCCGCTGACCCGCAGGTCGTCGCCTGCACCGCCTTCACCCATGAAATTGCCGTCGCCGGCGAACTGGCCGCTGCCGTGAAAACAGCGCTGCCGACATGCCGGACGGTTGTTGGCGGCTATCATGTCACCCCGCTCCCCGAACCGACGCTGCGTGAATTTCCCGGGTTTGATTTCGGCATTGTCGGCGAGGGCGAACTGCCGCTCGCCGCGCTGCTGACTGCGCTCGCCGCCGGCACGCCTGTCGACACCGTTGCCGGTCTGGCATTCCGCCGGGGTGACAACATCATCGTCACGCCCCCCGGCCCAACCGTTGCCGCGCTCGATACGCTGCCGTTCCCGGCGTTCGACCTGCTCCCGCCATCCGACTACTATATTGTCAGCACCGCGCGCGGCTGCCCGTTTGCCTGCCCCTTCTGCCTCAACCTGCACGGCCGGCAGGTGCGCACCCGCGACCCGCATGCCGTGGCCGCGTGGCTTGACGAATTGGTGCGCCGCTATCAGCCGCGCGAGCTGATGTTTGGCAATGAGAATTTCCTGCTGGCGGGCAGCCGGCCCGAAACCGTGCTCACTGAACTTGCCGGCCGTGGTTTCGCCACCCGCACCCGCTGGCAGGCGCAGACCCATGTCAGTACCGTCACCCCCGAACTGCTGGCGCTGGCGCAGCGCGCGGGCTGTTACAAGCTGGCCATCGGCGTCGAAACCGGCAATGACGCCCTGCTCGCTGCGCTGGGCAAGGGGCTGGACAGAGACAGCGTCCGCACCGCGGTGCGCCTGGTCAAACAGGCAGGCCTCGAGATCGAACTGAATTTTGTCCTTGGCCTCCCCGGAGAAACCGAACAGTCGCTGCGCGAGACAATTGATTTTCTCGTGGAATTGAATCCCACGCTCCCCGCCATCGGCATCATGGTCCCATATCCCGGCACCGCCGTGGCCGCCATGGCCGCGCGCGGCGAGGGTGGCTACCGCCTGCTCAACGCCCCCTGGTCCGCCTACAACAAGCAGCTCGGCCATGCGCTCGCCTTCTCCCATCTTTCGCGCCGCGACCTCGAACGCTGGCAGTTGCGCGGCTACGTCGCCACCTACCTGCGTAATCACCGCTGGCTTGATTTCGCCCGTTTCTGCCTGCGCTACCGCACCGAAGCCGCCGCCTTCCTCCGTCAGCACCTGTTCCCCTGACCGCCTGTTGTTGGCGTAACTGCAACTGCAGCCCCGCCCATCCCTTTTCCGACTCGCCGATCAGTTTTTGTGGCACGTGCTGCCAGCCGGAATCACTCTCATCAAGAATTTTCGTCGAGCTAATTCCTCCTCCACTGCCCTTTTCCTCACTTGACGCCATTCCGCTCGCATGCTATAAGGAGTGCTATTGGAGTGTTATTGGAGGTGAATATGCCGGATAAAAAAGTGACGATCAAGATTCCACATCAGCTGTATGTCGCATTGCAGCATCAGATTGCAGACACCGGGTTCGCATCGGTAACGGAGTTTATTGTCTATGTGATGCGGGATATTGCCGCGTCGGGCAAACTCGACGGCGATCCCGCGCTCACCAGGCGTGAAGTTGATCTGATCAAGCAGCGCCTCAAAGCCCTTGGCTACCTCTGAGGATTGCAAAATAACGCAAGGAGATTAGGCATGAAGCGCATCATGCTGGTTGGTCTGCTGCTGGCAGGCAGTATGCTCGGCGGATTCGCCTGTGGCGGCTCCTCGTCGTCGTCAACGGAAGTCATCTCCCTTTCGGGCGCCTGGGCACTCTACCCGATGGCGCAGCAATGGGCCAAATCCTATCAGGCCGCGCATCCCGGAGTGCGCATCGACATTTCCGGCGGCGGCGCCGGCAAGGGGATGACCGACGCGCTGACCGGCACGGTGGATATCGGCATGGTCTCGCGCGGCATCAAGCCGGAAGAAAAGCAGCAGGGTGCACTCGGCTTCGCAGTGGTCAAAGATGCCGTCGTGGCAACGCTGAGCGCCGCCAATCCGCAACTCGCCGCCATCCGCGCCCGCGGCGTTACCCGGGCGCAGCTTGCAGCGATCTTCCTCTCTGGCAACGGCACCTGGGAAGAACTCGCCGGACAGCCAGCCGGCGCCACACCCGTGCATCTCTTCGCCCGCGCCGACGCCTGCGGCGCCGCACAGACCTGGGCGGCCTATCTCGACACCAAAGCGCAGCAGGAACAGCTCAAGGGGACGGGGGTCAGCGGCGACCCGGGCATGGCGGAAGCTGTGGGCAAGGACCCCCTTGCCCTCGGCTATAACAACATCGGCTATGCCTACGACCCGGCCACACGCCAGCCGTATCCGACGCTGGCGATCGTGCCGCTCGACCAGAACGGCAACGGCACGCTCGATCCCGACGAACAGGTGTACGACACGCAGGAAAAGCTCGTCGCCGCGATCAATGCCGGCAAGTACCCGTCGCCGCCGGCGCGCGACCTCTATTTCGTCACGAAGGGCGTGCCAACCCGGCCTGCCGTCGTCGCCTTTCTGCGCTGGGTGATGACCGACGGGCAGAACGAGATCGCACCCGCCGGCTTCGTCCGGCTTCCGGCCGCGACCGTCGCCGCCGCGCTCGCCCAGCTCGGCCAGTAGCCGGCCGATACCCATGCTACTGCCGTCGTCGCTGGCGTTCATCATGACCCTGGTGCTGCACATTTCCACGCGCACGGGATGCCGGCACCAGCATCATTCCCGCTGTTGCGGGGAGGATGCCAGTCGCCATCCGCACGCGTCGCTTGCCATTCCCCAAGCGTCAACCCGACCGGCACTGCCAGTCGGCATTTGCCGCACGGCGGCCACTGTGCCCGTCGTGCCCTGATGATGGCCGCCCTCTTCACCCGGTTGCGCGGTACCGGCGAGCGGCGACTGCTGGCCGCTGCCGGCGTCCTGACCGCACTGCTCATCGGCGGCGCGGCGCTGCTGGTGACGCTGCTGGTCTGGCGCGCCCTGCCGCTGCTGCGCCAGGCGTCGCTCGCCGCGCTGCTGCTCGGCAGCGACTGGTCGCCAAGCACCGGCCAGTTCGGCTTCCTGCCGTTCATCGCCGGCACGATCGCGGTCACGGCGCTGGCGCTGCTGATCGCGGTTCCGGTCGGCCTGCTCGCTGCCGTGCATCTCGCCGAATTCGCCGCCGAACATACCCGCCGGCTCATACTGCCGCTGATTGATCTCCTTGCCGGCATCCCCTCGGTGGTGTTCGGGCTGTTCGGCATGATGGTGCTCGTGCCGCTGGTGCGCGACCGGCTGGCCCCCGCCTGCGGCGCAGCAAGCACCGGGTACTGCCTGCTCACCGGCGGCCTGGTCCTCGCGCTGATGGTGCTGCCGGTGATCATCGCCCTCGGGGTCGCCGTGCTGCGCGGCGTGCCGCGTGAGCTGCGCCTCGCCGCGCGCGCGCTCGGCGCCTCATCCGGCGCCGCCGTCATGCGGGTGGTGCTGCGCGCGGCAGCGCCGCAGCTGGGCGCGGTGCTGGTCCTCGCCTTTGCCCGCGCCGCCGGGGAAACAATGGCGGTGCTCATGGTTGTCGGCAATGTGCCCGAACTGCCGCGCTCGCTCTTCGCCCCCGCCTATCCGCTTCCCGCGCTCATTGCCAACAATTACGGCGAGATGATGTCCATCCCCGCCTACGACAGCGCCCTGCTCTGCGCCGCCCTGCTCCTCCTGCTGCTGGTCGGGACGGCGGTCACCGTCGCCCACTGGTCGCTGGCGCGCCGGCGCGCGCAATTGGCCTGACATGCAATCGCGTCCCCCGCTGCCGGTTGCCGCCCCGCCGCATGATCATCGTCATCATCGCGTGTCATCCGGCGCCACGGTCGTTCAGGCAAATCGGTTTGACGCCCCCCACTGCGTGCCCGCAGCATCAGCCGTCGCAACTGCCTGTTCCGGCCACGATGCTCTTCCGCCAGGCGTGCCCGGAACGTCAGCACTCGCGACTGCATTTTTCGACCGGCATGCGGCACCCCGGCACGCGCCGGCAGCGTCTTCCGTCGTACCGTCTGTTTGCGCTCAGCCCGCTTTTCCGCACTGCGCACCGGCAGCATCATCCGTCACCGCATCTGTTTGCAGTCAGCCCGTTTTTGCATTGAGCATACCGGCAATATCATCCGTCACGGTGGCTGCATGCGCCCGGTTCACTCTTTCCCTGCGCGCGGCGACTGCGTCTTCCGTCGCGGCCGTCGCCGGTGCGGTGCAATTGTGAAATTGACTGAGCGGCTGCTGCCGCATCTGGCCCGCGTGGCGACGCTGCTGGTGCTGTTCGCGCTCGGGGCGCTGCTCGCGGTCATCCTGCAGCGCGGCGCCGGGGCGCTGACCTGGGAAATGGTCAGCACCCCGCCCGCCGGCGGCTTCTACCTCGGCGGCGGCGGCGGGATCGGCAATGCCATCGTCGGGTCGCTGCTCATGGCCGGCAGCGCCACCATCGCGGCCGTGCTGCTCGGTTTTCCCGTTGCCCTGCTCCTGCAGCAGGGGCTGCTCACGCCGCGCTGCGCCTCGGGCTGCCGGCTGGTGTTCGACATCCTGCAGGGCATCCCCTCGCTCATTTACGGCGTCTTTGGATTCACCGTGCTGCTGCTCACCGGAATGCGCGCCTCGCTCGCCGCCGGTGCCGCGACCCTGGCCCTGCTCGAGCTGCCGCTGGTTGTGCGCGCGTTTGACGAGGCGCTGCGGGCGGTTCCCGCTGCGCTCCCCGCCGCCGCGCGCGCGCTCGGCGCCTCGCGGCTGCAGGCCCTGCTGGCGGTTTCCTGCCGGCAGGCGCTTCCCGGCTTCGCCGCCGGCGTCATCCTCGCCTTCGGGCGCGGCATTGGCGACGCGGCCGCCGTCCTCTTCACCGCCGGTTTTTCCGATGCGGTGCCGCTGGCGCCGGGCGATCCCGCCGCCACGCTTCCCGTTGCCGTTTTCACCCTGGCCAGCAGCCACATCCCGCGCGTGCAGGACCGCGCCTACGCCGCCGCCGCCGTGCTGCTGCTGATCGTACTCGCCCTGAGCGCGCTCACCCGGTTCGCTGCGCACCGGCTCGGCCGCTATCGCCTGCCGTAGGAGACCGTCATGACCGAACCCGTCGCCCCGCATCTCATCGTCGAGAACCTCACCGTCAGCCATCGCGGCGTCCCGCTGCTGCGCGACGCCGGCCTGATCATCCCGCGCCGGCAGATCACCTGCATCATCGGGCCGTCGGGCTGCGGCAAGAGCACGCTGCTGAAATCGTTCAACCGCCTGCACGACCTTGAGCCCGGCATGACCATGACCGGCCGCATCCTGCACGACGGCGCCGACCTGCTCGCGCCCGGCGTTGATCCCGATGCCCTGCGCCGCTGCATGGGCCTGCTCCTGCAGCGCCCGGTCGTGCTCCCCCTGTCGATCTACGATAATGTCGCCTTCGCCCCGCGCGTGCACGACGCCAGCGCGCCCGCGCTGCGCGCACAGCTCGCCGCCGCGCAGCAGCATTTTGCCCCGGCAGGGTTCGCCGCCCGCATCGCCGCCGCCGCCCGAACACATGACCTGCTCGATTTGCTCGTTGAATACTATCTCACGCTCGCCGGCCTGTGGGACGAGGTGCGCGACCGCCTCCGCGCCCCGGCAACGCAGCTCTCCATCGGCCAGCAGCAGCGCCTCTGCCTCGCCCGCGGCCTTGCCGCCGAGCCCGCGGTCATCCTCGCCGACGAACCCACCTCCGCGCTCGACCCACCCTCGGCGCAGCGCATCGAGGACCGCCTGCTCGCCCTCAGGGAGCACTACACCATTGTCGTCGTC
>CAZFBR010000118.1:0-11001 GCA_964517215.1 uncultured bacterium | reverse complement strand
GTTGATATGTCGTTTGGTTTTGATTTTTAATGGCGTGTTTGTTTTATTGTTGTGTGGAATATGTTATTTGTTGAAATCTGCGGGATGCCCAGTTCCTGGGCCGTCACCCGCGCCTGCGTGCCCTTGCCCGCGCCCGGCGGCCCGAAAAAGACCAGTCGCATGATCCTACCCGCGCCGCCCGCGGATCCGTCCGCTCTTCATGAACGAATCGTAATGCCGCACCACCAGGTGCGATTCCATCTGCGACAGGGTGTCCAGCGCCACACCGACCACGATCAGCAGCGAGGTGCCGCCGAAATAGAAGGGCGCCCCCATCCAGTCGATCAGCAGCGACGGCAGCAGTGAGACCAGCGCCACAAACACCGCGCCGACCAGCGTCACCCGCGTCATCACCCACTCGATGTAGTCCGCGGTCGGCTGCCCCGGCCGCCGGCCGGGAATGAACCCGCCGTGCTTGCGCAGGTTCTCCGCAATGTCGGTCGGGTTGAACGTGACCGCCGTGTAGAAATAGCAGAAGAAAATGATCATGGCAAAGAAGCTGAGATTGTACAGCCAGCCGCCGTTCTGGAACAGGTTGGCCACTTCCGCCACCTTGAGGGCAAATCCCGTCGGGTTCTGCCCGACGAAGAACTGCACAATCGTCGCCGGGAACATCAGCAGTGAGCTGGCGAAAATGACCGCGATCACCCCGGCGTAATCAACCTTCAGCGGCAGATGCGTGCTCTGGCCGCCGTAGACCTTGTTGCCGCGCACCTGCTTGGAATAGGTGATCGGGATGCGCCGCTGACCCTGCTGGATGACCACCACCGCCGCCACCACTACCAGGGCAAAGACCCCGATGAACAGCGCGGTGAACAGGTTCAGCTGCTGGCTGACGAACACGTCGTTGTACGTGGCCACCAGCGCCGCCGGCAGCCGGTCGACGATGCCGAGGAAAATGATCAGCGAAATGCCGTTGCCGATGCCGCGCTCGGTGATCTGCTCGCCGAGCCACATCAGGAAGATGGTCCCCGTCACCAGGGTGAGGATGGTGACGAAATGGAAGATCGGCGCGGGGATCTCCTGCGGCACGACAAAGCTGCCGTCGCTGGTGCGCATGCTGCGCATCCACATCGACAGCGCCGAACCCTGCACGCCCGCGAGCAGCACGGTGCCGTAGCGCGTGTACTTGGTGATCTGCCGCCGCCCCGCCTCGCCTTCCTTGGACAGCTTTTCCAGCCACGGCACCACCGTGGTCAGCAGCTGCATGATGATCGACGCACTGATATAGGGCATGACCCCCAGCGCGGCGATCGACATGTTGAGGAATGCGCCGCCGGAGAACATGTCGACCATGGCGAACAGGGTGTTGTCCGCCGCCTGCATCATCCGGGCCAGCGCCACCGAATCGACCCCGGGCACCGTGATATGCGCGCAGAGGCGGAAGATGGCGATCAGGCCGGCGGTAAACAGCAGCCGCCGCCGCAGTTCGGGCACCCGCCAGCAGTTGAGCAGCGCTTCGAGCCGCATAATTAAAGAACCGTAACCTTTCCGCCGGCGGCTTCCACCTTCTTCACCGCCGCCGCCGACGCCTTGTGCACCGTGACCGTCACCTTGGCCGTCACGTCGCCCTGCGCCAGCAGTTTGACCCCCGCATGCTTGCGCCGCAGCAGGCCCTGCTGCTTGAGCAGCTCCGGAGTCACCGCCGCGCCCAGCTTGGCCAGGTCGCCGGTGTTGACCAGCAGATAATCCTTCTTGAACACCTGGGTGAACCCGCGCTTGGGCAGCCGCCGCTGCAGCGGCATCTGGCCGCTCTCGAACCCGGTGCGGTGGCTGGCGCCTGAACGCGACATCTGCCCCTTGCTGCCGCGGCCCGACGTCTTGCCGTGGCCCGTCCCCGAGCCGCGTCCCACCCGCTTGCGGGCATGCCGCGCGCCGTGCGGCGCGCGCAGGTTATGCAGTTTCATTGCTCTCGTCCTCCTCCGCCGTCGCCTGCGCCGCCAGTGCCGCCGCCGCCGCCTGCGCCGCCGCATCCAGCGGCACCGCAAAGCCCATCAGCTCGCGCGCCGCAATCCCGCGCTGGGCCGCCACTTTGCCCGGTTCCTTCAGCGCCAGCAGCGCCTGCAGCGTCGCCCGCACCGTGTTCAGCGGATTGCGCGACCCGTAGCATTTCGTGAGGATGTCGCGGATCCCCGCCAGCTCGACCACGCTGCGCACCGTCGTCCCGGCGATGATCCCCGTGCCGGGCGCGGCCGGGCGCAGCATGACCTTCGCCGCCCCGAATTTGCCGATAATGTCATGCGGAATGCTGGTGCCCAGCCGCGGCACGGTCAGCATGTTCTTGCGCGCCTGCTTGCCCGCCTTCTGCAGCGCCTGCTGCACATCAGTCGCCTTGCCCATGCCGACGCCGACCTTGCCCTGACGGTCGCCCACGACCAGCATGGCGCTGAAATTGAAACGCCGGCCGCCCTTGACCACCTTGGCCACGCGGCGAATGAAAATCGTCCGCTCTTCCAGGCCGTCGCCCACTTCTTCCCGCTTTTTCCTGCGTTCGCCCCGCGCCATTCCCTCTTCTCCCGTTCCGCTTAGAAATTCAGACCGGCGGCGCGTGCCCCGTCGGCGACGGCCTTGACTCGGCCGTGATAGCAGTACCCTGAGCGGTCAAACACCACCTGGGTGATGCCCGCCGCCTTCGCCGCCGCGCCCAGTTCCTTGCCCAGCAGCTCCGCCGCCGGCACGGTCGCCCGGCTCTTGCCCGCCGGCGGCTCCAACTTCTGGGTCGAGCGGCTCAGCAGCACCCGCCCCGCCCCGTCGTCAACGATAAATGCATAGGTGTACTTGCTGCTTTTGTACAGGCCCAGCCGCGGCCGCGCCGCCGTGCCGCGCAGCTTGCGGCGCTGCGCCTCATGCTTGGCCAGCCGCACCGCTTCCGTGGTCTTTTTCATACGCTACACACCCTTCTTCCCTTCCTTCCGGCGGATATGCTCGTCACTGTACTTGATGCCGAACCCCTTGTAGGGCTCGGGCGGACGGTGCCGCCGGATGCTGGCCGCCGTGTCGCCCACCAGCTGCTTGTCAATGCCGCTGAGCTTGAAATGGGTCTGGTCAACGACGGTGAACTCGATGCCCGGCACCGCCGCAATGTTTACCGGGTGCGAAAAGCCGACATTCAGCACCAGATCCTTCCCCTTCTGCTCGACGCGCCAGCCCTTGCCGTTGATCTCCAGCGACTTCTCATACGGCTGCTGCACGCCCTTGACCATGTTGTTCAGCAGCGCACGCACCAGGCCATGCAGCGCGCGCACTGCGCGCTCATCGCCCTGCCGCGTCACCACGATTTGCTGGCCCTGCACCGCGACCGTGATCTGTGCCGGCGTCTGGTAGGTGAGCGAGCCCTTGGGCCCCTGCACCGTCACCAGGCCCGTGTCACTCACCGTGACCTTGACCTTGTCGGGTATCGCTACCGGTTGTTTGCCAATGCGTGACATAGTTCGTTCTCCCCTACCACACGTAGCAGAGGATTTCTCCTCCCACCAGCTGTTTGCGCGCCTCGCGGTCGGTCATGACGCCCCGCGGCGTCGAGACCACCGCGATGCCCAAACCGTTCATCACCCGCGGCAGGTCGCGATACCCGGCATAGCTGCGGCAGCCCGGCCGGCTGACCCGCTGCATCCCGGTCAGGATCGGTTCGTCGCCGTCGCCATACCGCAGGTACAGGCGCAGCGCCCCCTGCTTCTGGTCCTTGATGATCTTGAAGGCCTTGATGAAGCCCTCTTTCTTCAGCACCTTCGCAATCTCAACCTTGAGCTTCGAGCAGGGCACGCTCACCGTCGCCTGATGGGCGCCGTTGGCGTTGCGCAGCCGCGTCAGCATGTCCGCAATAGGATCCGTGGTCACCGTTCTTCCTCCTCTACCAGCTGGCCTTGACGACGCCGGGCAGCAGCCCCGCGTGCGCCATCTGCCGGAAACAGATGCGGCAGAGCCGGAACTTGCGGATGTACGCCCGCCGGCGCCCGCACCGTTCACAGCGCGTGTAGGCGCGCACCGCGAATTTCGGGGTGCTGTTCGCCTTGTTTTTCTGTGCCTTGGTGGTCATGTCGCGCTCCTCACTTCTTCTTGGCGAACGGCATGCCCAGCGCCTGCAGCAGCGCCCGGCCCTCGTCGTCGCTCTCCGCGCTGCTCACGAACGTAATGTTCATCCCGCGCAGTTTGTCCACTTTGTCAAAATCGATTTCGGGGAAAATGATCTGCTCCTTGATCCCCAGGGTGTAGTTGCCGCGGCCATCGAAGCCCTTCGGCGACACGCCCTGAAAATCGCGCACGCGCGGCAGCGCCACATTGAACAGGCGATCGCAGAACTCATACATGCGGTCGCCGCGCAGCGTGACCGAGCAGCCGATCGCCGCGTTCGCCTGCAGCTTGAAATTGGCGATGGCCTTGTGCGCCCGCCGCACCACCGGTTTCTGCCCGGTGATCGCGGTCAGATCCGCCACCGCACCCTCCAGCCGCTTGCTGTCCTGCAGGGCGTCGCCCACGCCCATGTTGACCACGATCTTGGTCAGGCGCGGGATCTGGTTCACATTGCGGTAGGCGAACTGCTCGCGCAGCGCCGCCGCCGCCACCGTCCGGTACTTTTCTTTCAACCGAGGAATCATTGCCCCATTCTCCCGCCTAAATAATCTCGTTGCACTTGCGGCAGACGCGACGGAACTTCCCGTCCTCGCCCGCACGCCGCGCGCCGCGCACCTTGGCCCCGCACTTGGGGCAGATCAGCATGACCGCGCTGACCGGCAGCGCCGCTTCCTTCTCGATGATGCCGCCCTGCTGGTTGCGCGCATTCGGCCGCTCGTGGCGCTTGATCATGTTGACTTTTTCCACGATGACCCGGCTGGTCGCGCTCAACACCTTGAGCACGCGCCCGCTCTTGCCCTTCTCCCGGCCGCTCAGCACCGCCACCGTGTCGTTCTTCTTGATCTGCATCGTCCTGTCCTTTGCCCCTACACCACTTCGGGGGCCAGCGAAATGATCTTCATGAAACCCGCCGCGCGCAGTTCGCGCGCCACCGGCCCGAAGATACGGGTGCCGCGCGGCTCGTCCTCGTTGTTCAGCAGCACCGCCGCATTGTCGTCGAAGCGGATGGTCGTGCCGTCGGCACGGCGCATTTCCTTGTGGCAGCGCACCACCACCGCGCGCACCACCTCGCCCTTCTTCACCCCCGCCTCGGGCACCGCCGACTTGACCGTGGCAATGATGCGGTCGCCGACGCTGCCGTAGCGGCGGTTGGAACCGCCCAGTACGCGAATCACCAGGATCTCGCGCGCCCCTGAATTGTCCGCGACCACCAGCCGCGATTCATTCTGGATCATGGTTACTTCGCCTCCCCGGCGGCGCCCGGCGCCCGGTGCAGCACCTCAACCAGCCGCCAGCGCTTGGTCTTCGACAGCGGCCGGGTCGCCTCGACGCGGACTGTGTCGCCCACCTTGGCCGTGCGCTGCTCGTCATGCGCCTTGATCTTCATGCGCGCCCGCACCCGCTTCTTGTACTGCGCGTGCGCGGTCAGCGTCTCCACCTGCACCGCGATGGTCTTGTCCATCGCCGCGCTGGCCACCGTGCCCACCAGCTGCTTCCGCCGCTTCATTGTCTCCGCCATCGCCCTACTCCTTGCCCTTGGCGAGCTCGCGCTCGCGCCGGATGGTATGGCAGGCCGCGATCTCGCGCTTGAGCTGCCGCACCCGGTGCGGATTTTTCAGCGGCGTCACGCTGGCCGCGAACCGCAGATTGAACAGTTCCGACTCGTTGTCCCGGATCTTCTGCGCCAGCTCGGCGTCCGCCAGCTCACGCAGCCCCGTCTGTCCCTTCTTCATTTACTTTACCCCTCCGCTCTGCCGCTGCGCCACGAACCGCACCTTGAGCGGCAGCTTGTTCGACGCCAGACGCATCGCCTCGCGCGCCTGCTCCCGGTCCACGCCCGCAATCTCAAACAGGATGCGGCCGCGCTTGATCACCGCGACATACCCCTCCGGCGCCCCCTTGCCCTTGCCCATGCGGGTTTCCGCCGGCTTCTTGGTGTAGGGCTTGTCCGGGAACACCCGGATCCACATCTTCCCCGTGCGCTTGAGGAACCGGGTCAGCGCCACGCGCGCCGCCTCGATCTGCCGCGCAAACAGCCAGCAGTTCTCCATCGCTTTCAGGCCGTACTCACCGAACTCCAGCGTGTGTCCGCTCTGCGCGGCGCCGCGGTTCCGACCCTTCATCATCTTGCGGTATTTTGTCCGTTTCGGCATCAGCATGGCGTCTCGTCTCCTCTACTGGCCCGCCGGCGCGGTGCTCACCGCGGCCGACATCTCGGGCAGCTTCTCGCCGAGGAAGATCCACACCTTGATGCCGATCCGGCCGTACTTGGTGTTGGCCTCGCCCAGCGCATAGTCAATCTGCGCGCGCAGCGTGTGCAGCGGGACGCGCCCCTCGCGCAGCCATTCCGTGCGGGCAATTTCCGCGCCGCCCAGCCGGCCGGCGCACATGATCTTGATGCCCAGCGCCCCGCTCTTCATCGTGTACTGGATCGCCTGGCGCATGGCCCGCCGGAACGGGATGCGCTTTTCCAGCTGGCTCGCCACCTGGTTCGCCACCAGCTGCGCACACAGCTCGGGCCGGCTGATCTCCTCGATGTCGATCTTGATGTCCCGCTTTTCGAGGTGCGTCACCCGCTTGAGCTTTTTCACCAGCTCGTCGATGTTCGCCCCCTTCTTGCCGATGACAATCCCCGGCCGCGAGGTGTGGATTGTCACGTTGACGCGGTTGCTGAACCGCTCAATGGCGATCTTCGCCACGCCGCTGTCCGGCAGTTCCCGCATCAGCAGTGCGCGAATGGCCATGTCTTCGGCCACCCGGCGCCCGTATTCCTGCTTGCGCGGCGCAAACCAGCGGCTGTCCCACGTTTCAATGATGCCGAGCCGCAGCCCGCGCGGATGTGCTTTCTGTCCCACGTTCCCTTTTCCACCTCGCGCGCTACGCCTGCGCCGCGCCCTTCGCCGCCGGGGCCTTCGCCCGCGTCGCCGCTTTTGCCGTTGCCTTCTTGCCGTCGCCCAAAACCACGGTCACCGAGCTGGTCCGCTTGCGGATGTGCCCCGCGCGGCCCATGGACATCGGCCGGTACCGCTTCATCGTCGGCCCCTGATTCACCCACCCGCCGCGCACCAGCAGCGCGTCGCTGTCGACTTTCTTGTCGAGCACCGCCGCATTCGCCGCCGCCGCATGCACCAGCTTGTACAGGATCGCCGCCCCGCGCCGCGCGTGATGCTGCAGGATCGGCAGCGCCTCGCCCACGGTCTTGCCCTTGACCAGGGCCAGCACCGCGCGCAACTTGCGCGGTCCGCTGCGCGTGTTCTTAATCGTCGCCCGCACTTCCATCACCGCTCTCCTTATTTCGCCTCGGTCTTTTCGCCGCGCTTGCTGTGCGCCTTGAACAGCCGCGTCGGGGCGAATTCGCCCAGCTTGTGTCCGACCATGTTCTCGGTCACGTACACCGGCACGAACTTGCGGCCGTTGTGCAGCGAGAACGTGTGCCCGACCATGTCAGATATGATCGTTAATCGCCGCGACCAGGTCTTGATCGGTTTCTTTTCGCTCGCCGCGCTCATCTGCTCGACTTTCTTGAGCAGGTGCGCATCAACGAACGGGCCCTTCTTCAGTGAACGCGCCATCGTCGTCTCCCCGTTACGCCTTCTTCTTCGCCGCATGGCGGCTGCGCACGATCATCCGGCTTGTCGCCTTGCGCCGCCGCGTCTTGTACCCCTTTGTCGGCTGGCCCCACAATGTGCAGGGATGCCGTCCGCCCGACGTCTTGCCTTCGCCGCCGCCCATCGGATGATCCACCGGGTTGCGGGCGACGCCGCGCACATGCGAGCGGATCCCGCGGAAGCGCATGCGCCCCGCCTTGCCCCACTGGATGTTGGCGAAGTCCAGATTGCCCACCTGGCCGACCGTCGCCCGGCAGTTCAGGTTGACCAGGCGCGTCTCCTTCGAGGGCAGAACCACATAGGCGTAGTCACCCTCCTTGGCCAGCAGCTGCGCCTGCGCGCCCGCCGCCCGGCACAGCTTGCCGCCGCCGCCGATCTGCAGCTCGATGTTGTGGATCATCGTGCCGGTCGGGATGTCCCGCAGCGGCAGCGTATTGCCCGTCTTGATGTCAATCCCCGGCCCGCTCACCACCTGGTCGCCCGGCTTGAGCCCGAGCGGCGCCACGATGTAGCGCTTGTCGCCGTCCGCGTAGTGCAGCAGCGCGAGGTTGGCATTGCGGTTGGGATCGCGGTCGATGGCCGCGACCTTCGCCGGCACCCCGTCCTTGCTCTGCCGCGTATGGTCGACGAAACGGTATTTGCGCTTCGCCGCGCCGCCGCGGTAGCGGACCGTAACCCGCCCCTGGTTGTTGCGCCCGTGCAGCCGCTGCCGGCCCTGCATCAGCGACGGTTCACCGCCGCCGCGCGTCACTTCCTCGCGGACCAGATTGACCTGTCCCCGCCGTCCCGGCGAAGTCGGTCGCATTTTCTTCAGTGCCATCTGCCTGTCTCCCCGGCCGCTCAGACCGTCTCGTAACCGGCGATATTCTGGCCATCCGCCAGCGTGACGATCGCCTTCTTCTTCGCCGCCGTCATGCCGTACTGCACGCGCACGCGGCGCAGCTTGCCCGGCCGGCGCAGGATGCGCACTGCCGTCACCTTCACCTTGAACTGCTTCTCCACCGCCTGGCGGATCTCGATTTTCGTCGCGTCCGGGCCGACCTCAAAGACGTACTGGTTGTGCTGTTCCCGCAACCCGGTCCCCTTTTCGGTGATCAGCGGCGCAATGAGCACTTTTTTCATGACTGCACCCCGTCCAGCTGCGCCAGCGCCGCCGGCGTGAAGACCACCTGCGCCGCGTTGACGATATCGTACACATTGATCCCCGCCGCGGTCAGCACGGTGACGTACGGCAGGTTGCGCGCCGAACGCGTCACCACATGCTCCGCCGCGCCCGCCACCAGCAGCGCCTTGCCTGTCACACCCATGGCGCTCAGCGCCGCGGCCATCGCCTTGGTCGACGGCTTGGCTGCGCCCGACGGCTCGTATACCAGCACCGCCCCCTCGCCCGCCCGCCGCCGCAGCGCCGAGATCAGCGCGGTTTTGCGCACCTTGTGCGGCAGCGCGTAGCCGTAGCTGCGCGGCACCGGACCCCAGGCGCGGCCGCCGTGCCGGAACTGCACCGCCCGCAGCGAGCCCTGCCGGGCATTGCCCGTGCCCTTCTGCTTGTAGGGCTTCTTGCCGGTCCCGCTCACTTCCGCGCGCGTCTTCACTTTGTGCGTGCCCGCGCGCTTCTTCGCGCGCTGCCACTGCACCGTGCTGTGGATCGTGCGCAGGTTGACGCCGCCGTCCCACAGGGTGCCCGCGAGTTCCTGTTCCCCCGCCGGCTTGCCCTGACTGTCGTACTTTTTCACCTTCGCCATCGCCCTATCCTCGCACCGGACCCGCCCTGCGTCCGGCTCAGTCCCTTACTTCTTCTTCTTCGCCGGCGCCGCCGTCACGACTTTCACCTTGCGCTTGCTCGGCCGCACCATGATCAGCCCGCGCGCCGGACCAGCCACCGCCCCGCGCACCAGCAGCAGGTTCTTCTCCGCGTCCACCTTGACCACCAGCAGGTTCGTCGACGTGCTCCGCTCGAACCCCATGCGCCCCGGCAGCCGCTTGCCCTTCACCACCCGCGAGGGATAGGAGGACGCGCCGATCGAGCCGGGCGCCCGGTGGAACATCGAACCGTGCGTATCCACGCCGCCGCCGAAGTGGTGGCGCTTCATCACCCCTTGAAACCCCTTGCCCTTGCTGACCCCGGTCACGTCAACCCGCCGGCACTCGGCCAGCGCATCCACCCCGATGGCCTGCCCGACCTGGTAGCTGTCGATGCCGTCCACGCGGACTTCGCGCAGCTGGCGGAAACATTTGCCCGCCGCCTTGCTGTGCCCGGCCGCGGCCTTGTTCGCCGCGTCGGTGTCCTCGTAGCCCAGCTGCAGGGCATCGTAGCCGTCGCGCGCCCGCGTCTTCTTCTGCACCACGACGCACGGCCCGACCGCCAGCACCGTCACCGGCACCTGCGCCCCGCTCTCGTCGTAAATCTGCGTCATGCCGACCTTGCGGCCCAATAACCCGATCATCGTCTTCCTCTCCTCACGCGCCGGTTACAGCTTGACCTCGATGTCGATCCCCGCCGGCATCTCCAGCTTGGTCAGGGCCTCCATCGTGTCCGGCGTGGGGCTCACAATCTCCACCAGCCGCTTGTGCGTGCGCACTTCAAACTGTTCCCGCGACTTGCGGTCGACGTGCGGCGAACGCAGCACGGTATACCGGTTGATCCGCGTCGGCAGCGGGATGGGCCCGACCACCTTGGCGCCCGTCCGCTTGGCCGTGGACACCAGGTCCTGCACGGTCTTGTCGATCAGCCGGTGGTCATATGCCCGCAACCGGATTCTCACTCGCTGTTTGCCCATACCGCTCCTCCGCGTTCTCGCCCGTACGCCCGATTACTCGATGACCTCGGTCACCGAACCCGCACCCACCGTCCGGCCGCCTTCGCGAATCGCGAAGCGCGCCGTCTTTTCCATCGCGATCGGCACCATCAGCTCGATCGTCATTTCCACGTTGTCGCCCGGCATCACCATCTCCACCCCCGCCGGCAGCGTGCAGGAACCTGTCACGTCTGTGGTGCGGAAGTAGAACTGCGGGCGGTAGTTGTTGAAGAACGCCGTGTGGCGGCCGCCTTCCTTCTTGCTCAGCACGTACACCTGCGCCTTGAACTTCTTGTGCGGGGTGATGCTGCCCGGCTTGGCGATGACCTGCCCGCGCTCGATGCCTTCCTTGTCGACGCCGCGCAGCAGCATGCCGATGTTGTCACCCGCCTGGGCGCTGTCCAGCAGCTTGCGGAACATTTCCAGTTCCGTGGCCATCGTCTTCGTCGTGTCGCGCAGGCCGACGATCTCGACATCCTCGCCCACCT
>CAZFBR010000117.1:8586-11112 GCA_964517215.1 uncultured bacterium | reverse complement strand
CGCGGCGTGTAGCGCAGCCGCACGCGCCCATTGGCAACGGTAATCGCGGTGTCGTGCAGGGCTCCGCTCGCGGTCGTTCCGGATACAACCTGCGCAGTGAACGCATAACCGTTCAGCGACGGCAATGAATCGCCGGCGCTGTCCACCAGCAGCATATCGAACCACCAGGTGTCCGCGGTTCCGCCTGCTTCGCACTGCAGACCGCTGATGCGGTTACTCAGGTAATAAACGCTGATGGTCGCGGTCGTGCTGTCGGTCGCATCCCCTCCGTCCTGATATTGTGCCCAGATCCGGTTGCCGTCTCGCACCTGCAGCTTGCCGTCCTGCGCCACCGCCGCACCCGAATCGAACGGCATGCCACCGCCGCGGAACAGGCCCGCGCTCACGCCGCTCTCCGTCATGATCAGCGTCTCGCTGTCGCCGCATTCGCTATGCAGCATGACACTCACCGTCTCCGCCAGCCAGGCGTAACGGTCGGCATCGCCATCATTCAGCTGCAGCCACGGCGTATCCTGGTCGATCACGTACAGGGCAACCGCCGCGTACGCGGTGTCGGTGAAGAGCGCTGCCGCAGGCGTGCGGTTCGGGCAAACGGTGATACTGTCGCCGGCAGTCGTCCCGGCGGTCGCGTCACGATAGCTGGCGAACGGCGTGTCGCCGTGAAAGGTCTGCAGCACCCCGTCGCCCGGCACCGCGGCGGCCGACGATAATGCGACACCAGCGGCGCTGCGGAATCGCCCGCTGCTCGTCCCCACTTCATACAATGCCACGGTCTCCGTATCGGTCAGCCGGCCGGCAGCCAGGGTCACCGTCACGCTGTCCTGCAGTTCGGGGTCGTGATTTTCATCGGTATCCTGCACTTCCAGCCAGAGCGCGCCGGCCATGGTCACCGTTTCGCCCGCCAGCCATGCTGCCGGCCTGAGCCATACCTCCGCGTCGGCATCGACCAACTGCATCACGGCATAATCGGACCAGGTGTCGGTCGCATCACCGGCATCGGCATAGCGCACTCCGAATGAATCGCCGGGGCGGGCGTACAGGGTGCCATTCCCGGCCGCTACGCCGGCCGTGTCGGACAGGTCGAAGCCCGCGGTGGTGAACCATCCGCTGGTCTCCGTGGTCTCGGTCAGCAGCACCAGCTCACTGTCGCCCGTTGCGGTGCACCAGGCCGCAACCCAGAGCGTATCCGCCCGGCACGGCTGCAGATTGGCATCGGCATCGGCAATGGTAACGGTCAGGCTGTCCGCCGCCACGTGATAGATTCTCGCCAGCGCGCCTGCTGACCGGCGGCGGGCGGCGGTCAGGACCGCCGTGTCAGTGGCACTGTCAGCGGCGTCAGCGGCATCGGCATAGCGCAGGGTGAACAGCATGCCCCGCCCGCCGGCAATGCTGCCATCGCCCGGCTGGGTCCCCTGTGTTTCCGACACGGCACACAGGGCGGCAAACAGGCCGCTCGTATCGCCCGTTTCCGTCAGGACGAGGTACTCTGTGTCTTCCGCCGGGGTGGTGGCAATGACTGTAATGGTATCCGCCCGGCGCGGATCGCCGTTGGCATCGGCATCGCCGACCTGCAGCAGATAGGCCCCCGGCAGCGTCAGCGTATCCGCCGCCAGCGCCGCCCAGGCCGGGCGCTGCCGGCGCATAACTGCCGCCGACGCGCTGCCGCTGTCAGTGGCGTCGTCGGCATCGCGGTACTGCAGCAGCAGCGTATCACCGCCGCCGGCCAGCATGATACCGTCATGGCTCATTTCCCCGCAGGTGTCGGAGGTGCTGATGCTGCCGGCAAATATCCCCGAGGCCGCCGCGGTTTCCGTCAGGACAAGCATTTCCGTATCCGCGCCGCGCTGGCTGGTCAGCGTCACGGTGACCGTGTCTGCAACCAGCGGGCGATGGTTGGCATTGGCGTCAATCACGATCACCTGCACCGGCGCGAGCAGGGCGTACCCCGCTGCCGTGAATGCCGTCGTACATGGCCGCAGGCACGGCGTGACCGCGGCCACCACCGCCGCGCTGTCGCCATGACGCGCATCGAGGTAGCGGATGATGACGCTGTCACCAAGTCCGGCAACCAGCACCCCGTCGTCACTGACCACGGCACAGGTGTCGCTGAGCGGCATGCCGCCGGTGAACCATTCACTGCGCACCGCCGATTCGGTCAGCATCACCGTTTCGGTATCGCCTGTCGCGGCGCACGTGACGGTCACCGTTACCGTCTCGGCTGCCAGCACATCGGCATTGGCGTCACTGTCCTGCACAACCAGCGTCGCCAGCGAATTGCCGGGCAGCGCCGGCTGGCCGATGATCGCAGTCCGCCCCGGCTCCGCCACCGCCGTCGCCCGCGTACTGCTGTCGCCGCCGAGCGGATCATTGGCGCTGACAACAATCGTGTCGATGATGCCCGCCAGCAGCAGACCATCCCCCGCGACGGCGGCGCCGGTGTCGGTTACCGCGGCAAATATGCCGCTAAAGGTCCCGCTGGTTTCGGTGGTTTCCGTGAGCAATACGGTTTCGGTGTCGGCGGTGCGC
>CAZFBR010000117.1:0-8576 GCA_964517215.1 uncultured bacterium | reverse complement strand
CCCTCGAACGTGTGGGAGTCGAACGCCGAGAGCTTGGTGTCGGCGGTGCGCAGGCAGCAGAGCGTGGCTGTGCGCGTGTCCATGGCGCGCGGATCGCGGTTGCCATCAGGGTCCTGCACGGCAAGTGCCAGGGCGCCGCCGATGGTGGCGGTCTCTGCCGTCAGGGTCAGCTGGCTGGCGGTACGGATGACCGTGCAGGCGGCGCTGCTGCTGTCGCCCGCCGTTTCCGGCTCGCAATAGCGCACGCTGATACTGTCGCCCTGGCCCGCGAGCAGGATCCCGTCAGCCACTCCGCCCCCCGCAGTGTCGGACACCGGGCAGCTGCCGGCAAAACGGGCCGAGGTGTCCGTGGTCTCGGTGAGGAGCACGATTTCCGTGTCTGCGGTCTCGTTGTCGTAAATCGTAACCGCCAGCGTATCGCGCACCCGCGGATCGGCGTTGGCGTCGGTATCGGCAACGGTAATGCCGATGCTGTCGCCCGCCACCACACCCGTGCTGCTGAGGAATATGAACGACACCGATGGAACCGGCAACACAGTAAAGACCAGCAGACAGCTGTCGCTGCTGTTATCCGCATCCTGATATCGCTGCGTTACCGTGTCGCGCGACCGGGCCATGAGGATGCCGTCATTCGCCCCGGCGCCCGCGGTATCGCTAACCGGGACATAGGCAACGAACCGCTCGCTGCGCGGACCCGATTCGGTGCAGGTCAGGGTTTCACTGTCACCGGTGCCCATGCTCTCAAGCGTCACCACGAGCGTATCCGGCACCAGCGGATCTTCATTGGCGTCGGAATCACCAACAACAACCATCGCCTGCCCGCCCACCGCCATCTGCGGGTTGTCCGTCATGCTCCATGCGGTCTTCCGCCGTTCGTACACCGTGAGCATGGCGCCCGCGCTGTCGCCGTCGTCGGGATCGGCATACCAGACCGTCACGGTGTCGTTGCGCCCGGCCAGCAGCAAGCCGTCACCGGCCACCCCGCCGGCAGTGTCGGAAATGAAGGCGACGACCGCACTGAACCGCGCGGCGGTGTCGCCCGTTTCGAGCGCCATGACGGTTTCACTGTCACCCGTCGCGGGACACGCCAGAATGACGGCGACGGTATCGGCGCCACGCGGCCGGCAGTTGGCGTCGCTGTCGCCGACCACGATGGTCCAGACCGAATCCTGGTACGGCTGGCTGTCGCTGATGGTCAGCCAGCCGGCAGTCGGGGTCGGGCGCAGCCGCGCCTGGGCGACGGCGCTGTCGTGCGCGTCGCGCGCATCAGCATACGCGGCGGCGATGCTGTCGGCCCGGCCGCACAGCAGCCAGCCGTCATTGGCCATGCCGCCGGTCGTATCCGACAGCAGCACCCCGCCGGTGAAGCGCGCACTCGTCTCCGTGGTTTCCAGCAGCGTGAGCAGTTCCGTGTCGCCAGTCCCCGCGACAGACAGCGTCACGGTCACGGTGTCCCGCCGGGTCGGACGGCGATTGGCGTTGGTATCGGTCAGTACTACCGTAACGGTCTCACACGCAGCGAACGAATCGAGCGTACAGACCAGCCGCGCCGGCGTGAAATACTCCGCGGTAACCGCGACCGCCACTGCAGAATCCGCGAAGGTTTTGGCGTCAACATAGCGGAAACAGACGGTATCGCCCGCACCGGCGACAAGGATGCCGTCCTGCACCGCCGCTCCGTCGGTATCACTGAGCCGGATGCCGCCGCGGAACCGTTCCGCCGCCGGCAGCACTTCGGTAATGATCAGCGTTTCGCTGTCAGCGGTGGCCGCGCACCAGATGGTGACCGTAACCGTCTCTGCCACGAGCGGATGGAAATTGGCGTCGCTATCGCCCACGGTGATGTACCCGGTGGCATTGAGCGCATACACGGCACTGTCCGTTGCCGCCCAGCCGTTCTTCTGCGCTTCCGTGGTGAGGGCAACCGCATCCGTGCTGTCGTTGGCGGTGGGCGTATCAGCGTATTGCACCCGGACACTGTCGCCGATAGCGATGAGCAGCAGCCCGCTGTGGGCGCCGCCGCCCGTGGTGTCGCTGAGCCAGGTCCCGCTGCCGCTGAACCAGCCGCTGGTATCCGCGGTTTCGGTCAGCACCACCAGTTCGGTATCACCGGTCGCGGCCGAACTGACGCTCACCGTCAGCGTATCGGGGTAGCGCGGATGCCGGTTGCGGTCAGTATCGACAACGGCAATCTGCCAGGCAGCCCCCTGGCATACCGTATCGGCCAGCAGCATTGCCGACGGGGTCGGCATGATGCGCATGCTTCCCGCCGCCCCGGCACTGTCCGTCGCGTACGCCGCATCCTGATAGCGTGCGGCCAGCGATTCACCGCCACCAACCATGAGCAGGCCGTCGCCGGCCGCCCCGCCGGCAGTGTCACTCAGCCGGGCATATCCCGCGAAGATGCCGCTGGTATCATTTGTTTCCGTCAGAATTACGGTTTCCGTGTCATGGCTGGTCTGCGACCAGACCTGCACGGTGACGGTTTCCGCCTGCAGGGGATGGCGGTTGGCGTTGCTGTCCTGGACCCATACGGTCCAAACCCCGCCGGCACTGCCGCTGTCCGCCGCACCGGCCGCAGCGGCTGCCGGATGGTGGCACACGGTGGCGGCGGCGGTCACCACTTCGTTGCTGGTCGCTGAATCGTCGAACGTCACCAGCAGGGCGCCGCTATCCGTGGCCAGCAGCACCCCGTCGCCGACAGTCAGCGGCGCCACTATGGAGAGCGGCAGTCCGCCGTTAACCGACCGGAACAGTGCGGACGTCAGTCCGGTCTCGCGCAACAGCATGACCTCGGTATCCTGCGTCGCGGTGCAGGTCACGGTCACAGTCAGCACATCGGCGGCAAGCGGACTGAGATTCCCTTCGGGATTGTACAGCCGCGCGTCCAGGGAGTCGCCGAACGCCAGCAGGGTCGTCACCGCCGCAGTGGTATCCGTGATCACAAGCGCGCCGCGATACGCAACGACCCGGACGGCGTCGCTGGCCGTGTCGATGGACTCTTCCCGGTTGCTGAGTTTCAGCCAGATGGTATCGCCCACGCAGGCGTACAGCAGTCCGTTGTCCGGCGCGGCAGCGGCGGCGGCCGACCAGCTGACGAACACGGTTTCACTGCCGTGCCCGAACATCCCGGTGCTGTCGCCGGTTTCTGTCAGGACGACGTATTCCGTATCGCCGCGGGCGGGTGAGAGGTACATGACCGCCACTGTATCCGGCGCGGTGTCGCAGGAGTTGCCATCATAATCACTCAGCCAGGGATAGACGCAATAGCCCGGCACGGTGGTATCGATGGCGATGCCGACGCTGTCGCTGCTCCAGATGATTCCGGCAGTGGCCAGCACCCGCGCATACATTGCCGGGCGCTCATTGCCGTCCGGATCGCTGTAGCGCAAGGTGATGGTATCGCCGCTCTGCGCCCAGAGGATGCCGTCGTCCACCTGCCCGCCCATGCGCTGCGCGATGGTGATGAACTGGTCCTCAGGGAAGGCAAACCGGCCGTTGGCCGGCGCGGTCTCGGTCAGGGTGACGTACTCGGTGTCGCGACCGCTGCTCAGTGTTACCGCGATGGTGTCAGCGAGAAACGGATGGTCGTTTTCGTCCAGGTCGACGATCCGGCAGTAGACGTGCCGGCCCAGGTAGAAGGCGGGGGTATCCGCGCCATGCTCATCGATCAGCGCCACCACCCCGGTCTCGGCGCGCGCCGCGGCGAAGGCGACGGCGCTGTCGGCAAGGCAGGTGGCATCACGATAGACCAGTTCGAGCAGGCCGCTATCGGAGGCAAGGAGGATGCCGTTCGCCTGCGCTTGCGCCCAGCCCGTGTCATCACTGACCGGCATGCCGGTCGTGCCGTAAAAGGTCCATGACGCATTCCCGTTTTCGCGCGCAATGATGGTTTCGGTGTCATTGCCGCCGCGCCACGTCACCTGCACCGCCACGGTTTCACTGACATATGGATCGCGATTGCCGTCATATTCCGTCAGCCGCACATACAAGCGTCCGCCGATGGCGAAGGTCTCGCTGCTGACGCTGTCGCCGTTGACCAGCCAGGCCAGTGCCTGCTCTTCACGGACATGCGCGATCAGGGTATCCGTGGCCGGCTGCGCGCCGCTGTCGACGTACACCAGCTGCAGCGTGTCCAGATCGCCGCTGATCAGGAAGCCGTCGTTATCGGCAAAACCGGCGAACGCCGACACGGTGCGGCCGTTAATGACCCGAAACAGGCCGCTGGTATCGGTGGTTTCCGTCAACGTCAGCCATTCCGTATCGCCCCGCCGCACGTTCCATACCGGGATCGTCACCGTGTCGGGACGCTGCGGATCATAGTTGCGGTCGGCATCGGCCAGTTCGAGTGAAACGCTGTCGCCGGTGAACAGCAGGGCGGTATCGGTCAGCATGGCGGTGACGAATCGCATTGTATCCGCCGCAGTGATGCGCCGCACCCCGGTTACGGTATCGCCCCGCCGGTCGGCGGCGTCGAGCGGGTCGGCATAGGTAAAAAAGACCGCGTCACCGACCCCGACAACCATCAGGCTGTCGCCCGCCGCCACCGCACAGGTGTCGCTCGTCGGCAGCGACACGGACCGGAACAGGCCCGAGGTGTCGGTGGTTTCCGTCAGCAGCAGCGTTTCCGTTTCACCCCGGCGGCTATTGGCGAGGGTCACCCAGATGGTATCCGCGAGCAGCGAGGACTGGTTGTTGTCGGGCGCAGTGACCTGCACCCGCAGCAGGCGCGGCACATACACAGTGGTGGTGTCGGCCAGCGTCTCAGTGACAAACTGCAAACTGCCATTGGCCGGGTAGCGGCGCAGCGGGACACTGTCGAATTTGGTGTCGCCGGCGTCGTACGGATCGGCATACGCCAGCGTGACGGTGTCGCGGATCTCCGCCATGAGGATCCCCGAGGCCCAGGCCCGCCCGTACGTGTCCGACAGCCAGAACGTCGCCCGGAAGATGCCGGTGGAATCACCGGTTTCGCCGGCGACCACCAATTCGCTGTCGCCGTTCACCAGCGTCGCGACCGTCACCAGCACCGTGTCAGCGACATTGCGCCGGCCGTTGGCGTTGCCGTCCGTCACCTGCAGGTGGAGACGGCCCGGCGCGTAGGCCATGCTGGTATCCGCGTAGGCGCTGCTGGTGATTGCCGCCATCGCCGCCGTCCACTGTGAGCTGGCGCTGTCCGTACCGCTATCGCCTGCGGTCGTCGGATCGGCGTAGCGCAGCGAGAGCATCGCCGGTGCCGGCAGGTACAGGTTGCCGTCGTTGACAGCGGACGCGCCGGCCGCGCGGGCGGTGACGAACAGCCCCGCCGTCAGCCGGAATAGGCCGCTGGTATCCGTTGTTTCGACAGCCAGGGTGTCTTCACTGTCGGTGCCCGTGCCCCAGGCCAGCGTGACCGTATCCCGCTGGCGCGGATCGCGATTGGCGTCACCGTCGCCGATCTCAGCGTACACGGCAGTCCCGGCATAGACGAGGGTCGTGTCCGCAAACCCGGCCGTGGTCAGTCGCACCGTGCATGTGCTGGGCACGCGCCAGGCAACGACGCTCTCCTCCGCCGTTTCACCCGAACCGGTATCCGTATAGCGGGCGGAGACCGTGTCCCGACCGGCAGCAAGCAGCCAACCGTCGTTGACGGCACTGCCGTGCGTGTCAGAGACCGGCAGGCCAATGCTGCGGAACACGCACGAGGTATCGCCGGTCTCCGTCACCAGCGCAACTTCCGTATCCGCCCGCACGGCGTTGTACATGCTGACGGTGAACGAATCGCGCAGGTGCGGATTGAAATTGCGGTCGCTGTCCTGCACTTCGACATACAGCGGGCCGGGCAGGCGGCAGCCGGTGGTGTCGGCGAACGCTGCGTCGGTGAGGCGGACGCTGCCCGCCGTCATGCGCCGGGCCAGTGTCACCGCCGCAGAACCGTTGCTGTGCTGGACAGTCAGCACGTCACCGACGGCAACCATGGCGACGCTGTCAGCGCCGGCGTAACTGTCGGACAGGAGCAGCCCCGTGAAGCTGAACGTCGCGGTATTGACGCCGCTCTCCTGCACGACCAGCCGGCAGGTATCGCCGGTCCGCGCACTGCTGCCGGTCACGACCAGGGCATCAACCGCCGTGGCGCTCCGGTTGGCCGCCCGTGCCAGCACCACCAGCTCCAGAAGCGTGCCGGCCTGCACCACGGTGGTATCCGCCCCCCCGGCCAGCAGGCGAATGCTGACCGTGTCGGTCACCACCAGGGCACGGGTAGCCGACCAATTCGACTGGTTCCCCAGCGTATCCGTGGCCCGCACCCGCCAGTACCAGGTATCGTACGACAATTGCGCATCCACCTGCATGACGACGGCGCTGGTGTCGTACGTCAGCGGCGACGTGAAGGTGGCAACGGTATCGAGCTGCACGCGGTAGGCGGCCACCCCGGTGATTGCATCCGTGGCACTGTACTGCAGCAGCGGATGGGTATCGCAAAGCTCGGCGCCCGCGGCTGGTGACGTCAGCACGGGCACTGTCGGCGGCACGGTATCGACCCGCAGCCATGCTGTCGCGCTGGCGGCGGCATTGCCGACCGCGTCGCGGGCCAACACCCGCCAATACCAGGTGCAGGAATACAGGTCGACGGCAGGGGTCAGGTTCGTTGCCGCCGTCGTCTCCGTGCGCGGCGAGGTGAATGCCGCGTTCGTATCGAACTGCACGAGATACTGCGCCAGCCCGCTTTGCGTGTCGCCGGCCGCGTTCCACGATAATGGCGGACGCGCGGCGGCGGTGTCGATGCCGGCCGGCGGGATCAGACCGGTCGGCGGCACTGGTGGCGTGAAATCCATACGCAGGCGGGTGTCATCCGGCCGCCAGCAGCCGGTGTCCGCCGGACCGCGGTTGACTCCGAGGCGGAGCCCATCGACCGGTACCAGCGTCAGGAAGTCGCTGTCGCCGCGGGCCGTGGCGGACAGCTGCATGACCGCAAACAGTCGTACACCGCCGGCGGGCACCGGCACCGCCAGCGTGTCATTCCCCCGAACACCGCCGCCAAGATCATAGAGACAACCGCAGAACGAATCGCTGCCGCTCCCCTGCCACCCTGCCGCCCCGCCGTCACGCCACAAGGCGATAGTGTCAATATCATCGCCGCCAATGGCCGTGGCAGCAACATTATGCAGGCGCAGGCCGCGCAGCGTCGTCGCTGCGCCCCAATCGCCGGGCACCTGCAGGTCGAGCACCACCGCCGTACTGTCCGCCGGCGACAGCCAGGTGTCCGTCAGGGAATTGAGCACCAGGTCTGACGCCTGCAGGCGCCGGGTCGCGCCCGCTACGGTCAGGATGCAACTGTCGCTGCCGGTCATGGTATCACCCGCACCGCGCCGCGCAATCCACAACTGGGTGCGCGCGCTGAACCGGTCGAAGCCGCCCGAATCGGGATAATCGAGCCACCAGTGCAGGTTCCAGGTGTCACCCAAGCCGCTGCTGTCCTGCATGGCGGCGTAACCGCGCAGCGGACTCCACCCGCGCCACACGCCAGTCAACGCCCGCGCCGCCAGGGCGGTATCACCCGCCGCGTCGGAAATAGTCAGGAATGTGCGGGACATTGGACTAAACCAGAGCGTATCGTTGCCGGCACATCCGGCCAGTGAATCCGTGCGCATCCAGATGTCATAATCGGCATTGGCGATAACCGTCAGCGGCAGTGAATCGGCCGGCAGGCGCGGGCGCAAGTCAAGATGTGCTGCCGCCGTGCCGGTATCGAACTGCAGCGTGGTGGCCGCCGGAGTGACGCTGGCGGCAAAGGCGCAGGCGAGCGACTGTGTGTCCAGATAGGTCCGGCCGCCGGCAAGGTTATTGCCGTTTTTGTCACAACCGTAAACAGCGATGGTCCATGAATCATCGGCGGCCCCGGTTGCATACGTTGCCAACCGCCCCGGGGTAAAGACGCAGCTGATGATCGTCCACGTTCGGTCTGACGACGAATTGGGCGGCAGGGTGCATAACGTGTTGTACACCTGCCAACTGCCGGCCTCGGCCGCCGTGTCGATCGTCCAGTCGCCTTGCGCGGCGCTTTGCACCCCGGTGATGGACATTTTATGGCGTGTATTGCTCGCGCTGCCACTGTCTGCCAGGGCGCCGTAGATGAAGAAAAACTGCACCCGATCGATAAATTTCAGTTGTTCAAAGGTGGCGCTGTCGGGATCAAATACCGCGCCCATCGCCAATACCGTCATGGTCTCGCCCGGATACAGGGTGCGGACTTCCGTGCCCGGGGTTGTATCGGTACCGCGATAGAGTTTGAGGGAAAAGGTGTCGGAAAAGGAAAATGTTGAAGCTGCTGTTACGGGACCCGCCATCATACAAAACAAGATTGCCGTCAACACCACCCGGCAGTGCCTATGCACATCTATTGACATTTAATGATGTTCTGACTATGGTCGTATTTGTCCATCAACTTATTCTCCCCTGCGTTTTCGCTTATTAATCTAATTATATCACAAATATCGAAGTATTTCCTGATAATCTGTACAGTTTTTACCAATCGTCCTCAATAAGGCGATGTCTCGCCCAATGTTGAAAAGTAAGTAGCGGCTCCACCCCTGGCTATG
>CAZFBR010000116.1:0-11210 GCA_964517215.1 uncultured bacterium | reverse complement strand
AGCGACACCTTCTCACAAAAAACAACCTACCACACGCTGTCGCGCACCTCATCGACAAAGATGACAACAACAAAAATAACGGAGAACTTCTTGAACACATAGATGGTCCCCGGTGCGGTGGCGAACGGCGGGCAGATCCCGCTGTCCGGCGTCGCTGCCAGGGTGGCGCGCAGCCCGGCCGGCAGATTCCCCTCCTGCAGGGTGGTGACGGAATCGGTGGCCAGCGATGAGCGGGCAACGAGCGCGGCAAAATCGGCGCCGGCCTGCGCCTCGGCATACACGCGGTCGGCGGTGGCGGAATCAGCGACCTGGACGAACATCAGGGTCACTGCGGCCGGCCGGGTGAAATTGGCAATATTCAGCCGGTAGTACGCCTCCACTTCGGAATCGTTCGGCGCAGTGACGCGGCTGACCAGCTGCTGCATGTAGGTTTCGAGCAGAATCTGCTCGGCAACGGTGGCCAGCTTGCGCTGGTAGGTGTCGGTGGCCTCGACGCCCTGGGCGCGCGCCTCATCGGCGACCAGGCGCGCGGTGAGGATGTCATCCACGAAGGCCTGGATACCGCCCGGCTGGGTGGACAGCTGCTGGCGCTGGTAGTAGGGCAGGGCATTGATCTGCGCGGTGATGTCCGCGGCATAGACCGGTCGGTCATTGACGTAGGCATAGACCGGTCCGCGGTCCGGATCGGGTGCGGCATCCGCCGCAACTGCGCCGCTGACGGCGGCGCAACCGGTGAAGAGCAACGCCAGCGGAATCAGGCAAAGCCGGCAAAAATAGAGCATAACCAATTCTCCCGCGCCAGGATGGCGACCAAAGAGTTTAGCACACCACCGCGCCACGGGCAAATCATGCTGCCGACCGGATCATCACCGCGGGCGCCGGCCGGCGGTGTGCTATCGCGTCTTCAATCAGCGGCCGCGCCGGCGGCAGCGTCAGGAGGCACGTTGCGGCGGCCGGGGTCAGCGTGGCGGTTCGCGGTTACTGCGAAGCAATCGGGGCTGCAGCGAGGGCCGCCAGGTCGGCCGCCAGTTTTGGCAGCAGTGCTGCCGGCGCACTGCGCCATGGCCGGAGCAGCGACTGCGGATTATTCGGGCCGGTTCGCCACCCCTGCGCCGCCAGCAGGACGGGCGGCAGCCGGCGGGGTGCGACGAAGCGCGCGGTGAGCATGCCGCTGGCCAGGGTGACGGCGGCGAGGCCCAGCTGTTCGGCCGCCTGGCGGACGGCGGTGAGCTGCAGCAGGTTCTCGGTTTCCGGCGGCAGCGGACCGAACCGGTCGGCCAGTTCGGCGCGCATGGCCGCCAGATGCCCGGATTCAATGCACTGGGCCAGGCGCTTGTAGAGTTTCAGGCGGGCGCGCTCGTCGCTGATATAGGATTCCGGCAGGCCGGCGGGGACGGGCAGCTGCAGCGTGACCGACGTTTCGCTGCGGGTGGTTCGTCCCTCGCGGCGAGCGACCTCGTCCTCGAGCAGCTGGGCATAGAGCGGAATGCCCACCGCGCTGATCAGGCCCGATTGCGCATCGCCCAACACATTGCCCGCCCCGCGGATCTCCATGTCGCGCAGGGCGAGCTGGAACCCCGCGCCGAGTTCAGTGAACGATTCGATGGCCTCCAGCCGCTCGCGGGTGGTTTCCGTGAGCGGCAGGGTCGGGGGATAAAAGAAGAGCGCGGTGGCGCGCACCTTGCCGCGGCCCACCCGCCCGCGCAGCTGGTAGAGGTCGGCCAGCCCGAAGCGGTGCGCGTCGCGCACAATCAGGGTGTTGACCCGCGGCAGGTCGAGCCCCGATTCGATGATGGCGGTGGTGACGAGGATGTCATAATCGCCGTGCAGGAAGGCGGCCATGATGTCCTCAAGCTCATCCTCAGGCAGCTGCCCGTGCGCGGTGGCGATGCGCGCCTGCGGGTAGCGCTCGCGCACCTCGCGGGCGATGCCGTCGAGCCCCTCGATGCGGTTGAACACATAGAAGACCTGGCCGCCGCGCGCCAGTTCCGCCTCGATTGCCGCCTGCTCCTCACGCGCATCGAACGAAAAGACGCAGGTGAGCACCGCCTGCTTGGTGGGGGGTGGGGTCTCGATGACGCTGATGTCGCGCAACCCGGCCAGCGACAGGTTGAGCGTGCGCGGGATGGGCGTGGCGGTGAGGGTGAGCACATCGACCAGCGCGCGCAGCGATTTCAGGCGCTCCTTGTGGCGGACCCCGAAACGCTGCTCTTCATCGATGATCACCAGCCCGAGGTCGAGAAAGCCGACGTCGGCGGAGAGCAGGCGGTGGGTGCCGATGAGCAGGTCGACGTCGCCGCGTTTAGCCAGGGCGATGACCCGCTGCTGCTCCTTTACGCGCTTGAACCGCGAGAGGACTTCAACGGTGAAGGGAAACCCGCGCAGGCGGGTGCGGCAGGTGTGGTAATGCTGCTGCGCCAGCAGGGTGGTCGGGCAGAGGAAGGCGACCTGGCGGCCGCCGGCCATGACGGTGAACGCGGCGCGCAGCGCCACCTCGGTCTTGCCGAACCCGACGTCGCCGCAGACGAGGCGGTCCATCGGGCGCGGCGTCGCGAGGTCCTGCAGCACTGCGCTGATGGCTTTGCCCTGATCGAAGGTCTCCTCGTGCGGAAAGCGGCGGACAAACTGCTCGTAGTCGGGCGTGGCGACGGGATAGGCATGGCCCGGGGTGGCGAGCCGCTCGGCGTGCAGCGCCAGCAGCTCGCCGGCCAGGTCGCGCACGCTGGCCTGCAGGCGGCGCGCCACCGCGCCCCACGTCCCGCCGCGCATCTTGTTGAGTGTCGGTTCGCGTTCGGGCCCGACGTACTTGTGGATGAGATGCAGCTTGTCGACGGGGACGTAGAGCATATCGCCGCCGGCGTAGGCGATTTTCAGGTAATCGCCGGCCATGCCCGCCGTTTCCAGCCGGTCGAGCTGCAGGTACTGGCCGATCCCGAACTGCAGATGCACCACATAGTCGCCGGGGACCAGGTCGAAGAGCGCGGTGATGGCGGTGCTGTCGTCGCTGTGCCGCCACGCCTGGTGCGGGCGGAGGGCGCGGCGCGGCGGGGGTACGGGCGCGGCGAAGAGCAGGCCCGCCTCGGGGAGTTCGACCGCCAGCGGGGCGGGCAAGGCGCCGGCGATGAGCTGCACCCCGGGTTCGGCGGCGCTGGCGGCGATGGTGAAGTCGTGCGCGCGCAGCGCCGCGGCCAGCAGCTCCGGTTCGCGGTCGGGCGGGGTGACGACGGCAATATGCTGCCAGCGGCCGCGGGTGGCGGCGAGTTGTTCGGCAAAGGCCGCCGGGGTGGCGGCGGCGAGGGGCGGGCAGGCGCGGGCGGCGAGGAAGAAGCCCTGCCGGGTGTCGCTGCCCGGCGCCACGAGCTCGAGCACCAGTCCGGCGCGCAGCAGGTCGTACTCGCGGACCGGGTCGCCGTAATGGGCGCGCAGCAGCGCGGCGAATTCGGGGGGGAAGGGAAGCCGGGCGGCCATCTCGTCGAGCTGGCGGGCAATTTCCGCCAGCGTCCGGGCGACCGCGGCCGGATGCCAGACCGCCAGGGTCAGGTCGGGCCGGGCCAGCGCCGCGGCGGCGCCGCCGGCAGCATCGAGCGCGCGATCGAGCAGTGCGAAGAGCGGATGATCGGCGCGGGCGGCAAACGCCTCTTTGAGCGGGGCGAAGGCGGGTTCGCGATGACGGTGCAGCAGCCGGTCGAGCTCCTTGCGCCGGGCGGCCGGCAGCGGCAGGGCGCGCGCCGGCGGCACTGCGATTGACGGGAGGCGGCGCAGCGACATCTGGCTGGTGGCGTCGAACAGGCGCAAATCTTCGAGCAGGTCGCCGTTGAAATCAAGCCGGCAGGGATGTTCCGCGCCGGCGGGAAAGAGATCGAGCAAGCCGCCGCGCACGGCGTATTCCCCCGGGACGCGCACCAGATTGACCGGATCATAGCCGAGCGCAGTCAGTTGCCGGCGCAGCTGGTCGATACTGTGGGTGTTGCCGGTGCGCAGGGTGAGGAAGGAGTCGGTCAGTGCGGCCGCACCGGGAAAACTGTCGGCCAGCGCGGCGGCGGGGAGGACCAGAGCGCCGCTACTGGCATGCAGCCAGCGGTGGAGGATGAGGGCGCGCCGGGCCGGCAGTTCCGGATCGGCCGCCGGGGCAAACGGTGCGGCCAGCGCGGCGGGGAGGGTGAACGTTGGCGCACCCCAGGCCGGGAGGAGGGCGCCGGCCAGCTCGGCATCGGTTGGCGACGGACAGAGCATGATGACCGGCCGGTCCAGGGCCATGGCCGCCACCCAGCCGGCGGCGGCGGCCAGTTCGCTGCAGTAAAGGGTCAACGGCGCGCCGGGCTTGTGTCGTGCGCGGGCAAAGCGCTGCCAGGCGGGCAGGGCGGTCAGGCGGCGCGACAGTGCCGGTGCGGTCAGCGGGGCGTCCATGGCGGCGGAGTATACGCCCCCGGGGTCGGCGCGTCAACTGGCGAAAGTGTAAACTACTTGACAACGGAGCGGCGAAAGTATATATATGAGAGTCAACTTCAGCCGGAGGATGTGTACCATGGCAAAGATTATGGTCGTGACGGTGATGGCGGTTCTGATGGCGTCGGCGGCGTTTGCTGCCGGCAGTACGCCGTATTTCGGCAGTGCGGTGCGACAGACGGGCATCGCCCAGCTGGGCACCCCGCATGTCGGCGCGGCGCAGGTGGCGGATATCGGCATGCTGCGGCTGGATGCCGGGTTTGATTACGGCAGCGGCATTAACTTCAACGGCCAGAACCAGGACGATTTCAGCTCGCTGCAGTTGCTGGTGAACGGCGGCTACGGCCTGATGGACAACGTCGAGGTTGGCGGACGGATCGCCTATGAATCGAACAGCGGCAAGTTTTCCGGCGATGCCCCGCTGTTCACCGGCACCGCTTCCAAGGAAGTTGATATCGACGACAACGGCCTCGAGTATCTCGCCATGTACGGCAAGTACCTGTTCAACCAGCAGTTCGCAGTTGAGGCGTCGGTCGGTTTTGCGGGCGACAACAAAATCTACCACGGCATGGACGGCGTTGATTTCGGCATCAAGGGGTTGCTGACCCAGAACATGGGGGTGGGCACGCTGAATGCCGAACTCGGCTGGACGGCGAAAAGCGGCGACCACAATCTCGGCGGCGTCCCCAGCCAGTTTGCGCAGGAACTGACCGGTTATGAAAATGTTTTCTCTTACGGCGTTGGTTTCGAATATCCCTACCAGAACGACCTGACGTTCCTCGGCGAAATCTACGGCTATCAGTCGCCGTACGACAAGTGGTCGCAGAGCGCGTCGGCGGCCGCCGGCGGCGACAACTTCCTGGCGCTGGACCTCGGCGCCAAGTACCAGCTGCAGTCGGACCTGCTGGCCAACGGCACGGTGGGGTTCGGTTTGTCGGACGGAGCGCCGGCCTTCTCGGTCTATCTGGGGCTCACCAAGCTGTTCGACATGGACGGCGGCGCACGGCGCGGCACGCCGGGCAATTATCAGCAGCCGGCCGGTCCGTCGAGCCAGGCGCAGTCCTCCTATCAGCAGCCGGCGGGGCAGCAGTCGTACAGCAACCCGCCGGTGGCAGCCCCGCAGCTGAGCACGGCAGAAAAGGCGCGGCAGGCGCTGGAACGCGGCAATACGGCGTTCAGCGCGCGTGACTATGCCACTGCGGCGGCGGCGTATCGCGAAGCGACGTCGTATGACCAGAACAACAACCTGGCGTATTTCAACCTCGGTGTTTCCTATTACTCGATGGGCCGCTACAGCGAAGCAGCCAGCGCCTACCAGTCGGCGGCGCAGCTCAACCCGTCCGATGTTGATGCGCACCTGTGGCTGGGGATGTCGTTCCATCAGCTGGGCGATTCAGCCAAGGCGATCAGCGAATGGAAACAGGTGCTGCAGCTCGATCCGAACAACCAGACGGCGCAGAACAACCTCAAGGCGCTGGGCGCGTACTGATCATGCTGACCTCCGGACGCGGGCCGCAGCATCGCGGCCAAACCGTGCTGCTGGCCCTGCTGGGCGTGCTGCTGATGGCGTTTGCGGCGGCGGCGGATGTGTATTACACCTATCAGAACGGGGTGTATGTGCTGAGCAATATCCAGCGGACGGAGCAGTTCAAGCCGGCGGTGGCGACGGAGGAGGCGGAAGACCAGAACGCCGATGACGCCACGGTCGCCTTCAAGCCGACGACCTTCGAATCGCTGCTGGTCAAATACTGCGGCCGCTATCAGGTTGACATCAACCTGGTCAAGGCGGTGATGATGGCCGAGTCGAACATGCGGCACACCAATAATGAAGGCGTGGTCATCACGTCCGCCAAGGGCGCGGTGGGCATCATGCAGGTGATGCCGGCGACGGGCGCGGCCATGGGGCTGAGCAATCTCAGCGATCTGGAGACCAACATCCACGCCGGGGTCAAGTATCTGTCGCAGATGCTGCGCCGCTTCGACGGCAACACTGTCAAGGCGGTAGCGGCGTACAACGCCGGGCCCGGCGCGGTGGCGGAGCACAACGGCATCCCGCCGTATCCGGAGACCCGGAACTATGTGCAGGTGGTGCTCAAGCACTATCACTCGGGAAATTTCTCCGGTGCCGAACCGGAAACCGGGAACAACGGACCGGTGGTTCGCCCGGTGCGGCAGCTGACGGATCGTCGCGGCAATGTGGTGCTGACCAACATCTATTAGTCATCAGGAGGCCGGGGGATGCAGGTCACCAATGTTCGGGTTCGCCTGTTCGACAAGACGGACAGCAAACTGCGGGGCTTTGCCACCATCACCTTTGACGACTGTTTCATGGTCCACAATATCCGCATCATCAACGGCACCACCGGCCTGTTCGTGGCCATGCCCGACCGCAAGCTGAAGGACGGCGAGTACGTCAACGTCGCCCATCCGATGAACAACGACACGCGCAAGATGATCACCGACGCCATCCTTGACGAGTATCAGGCAGTCCGGGCGGCGGCGCAGCGCGGCGAATCAGCGCCGGCCGACCCGATCGACGATTACGTCCTGCGCAGCTACAGCGTCGACGACAGCGCGGCGCGCTGACGCCGGCGGGTGCGCCCGTCCGGATTGCCATGCTTCCCCTGATTTATCAACCACTGACCGGCACTGACGGCGGTGTTTTGCCGCTGGCGGCAGACAATCGCCATTACCTGACCCGGGTCCTGCGCCTGGCCGCGGGCGAGGTACTGACGGTTTCCGACGGGTGCGGCGGCATGCTCGCGGCCCGCTGGGACGGGACGGCGGTGCGGCCGACGGCAGCGCTGGCGGCGGTGCCGCGGGCTGCAGCGCTGCCGCTGGCGCTGCTGCTGCCGCTGCTGGCGGCGAACAAGATGACCGATGCGGTGCGGTCGGCGGCGGCCTACGGGGTTGACCGGGTGGTGGTCTGGTCGCCGGCGCGGGGCAGGGTGCCGGCCGACGCCGGTCGTCCGGAGCGCTGGCGGGCAGTGGCGGAGGATGCCGGGCGGGTGGCGCACAGCGCGTGGTTGCCGGAATTTTCCGGCCCGCTGCCGCTGGCTGCCGCCCTGGCAGCGATTGCCGGACGGCGTCTGCTCTGGCTGGATACCGCGGCCCCGCGCGGGATGCTGCCGGAACTGCCCGCTGCCGGCGCGGCGCTGGTGCTTGGTCCGGAAAGCGGGTTTGCCGAAGACGAACGTGCGGCCATCGCCGCCGCCGGCGCGGCGGCGGTGTCGCTGGGCACAGCCACCCTGCGCATCGAGCAGGCGGTGCTGGCCGCGCTTGCGGTGGTCCGCTTCCAGACCGCCTGACCCAATGCCATGGCAATTTATCTCAAGGTGCTCGGTTGCCGGCTCAATCAGGCGGAGGCCGATGGCTGGGACGGGGTGACGCTGACCGCGCGCCCGGAGGATGCCGGGCTGGCGGTGTTGCATGGCTGCGCGGTGACCGCGCGCAGCGAGCGCAAGGCACGCCAGCTGTTGTATCGCTGGCGGCGGCTGCCGGGCGCGCGGCGACTGGCGGTGACCGGCTGCCTTGCCCGGCACTGGCTGGCGACCGGGGGTGCGCCCGATGGGGTTGAACTGGTTGCCCGGGGTTGGCCGGTGCCACCGGCCGAATCCGGGAGCGCGGCGGTAACCCCGCCGGCCGGTCGCACCCGGCGCACCCTGAAACTGCAGGACGGCTGCACGCATCGCTGCACCTATTGCATCGTCCCGTCGCTGCGGCCCGGCCAGTGGCATGCCGAGCCCGCGGCGGCGCTGGCGCAGGTCGGGCGCTGGCTGGCCGACGGGGTGAAGGAAATCGTGGTGAGCGGTCTGCACCTGGGCTCATACCGGTTTGGCGGCTGGAATCTGGCGCGCTGGCTGCAGGCGGCGCTGGCGCTGCCCGGTGAATTCCGCCTGCGGCTGAGTTCGCTCGAGCCGCACGCCATTGACGATGAGCTGCTGGCGCTGCTGGCCGCTGCTGCGCCGCGGCTCTGTCCGCACCTGCATCTGCCGGTGCAGAGCGGTGCGGATGCGGTCCTGCGGCGGATGAACCGGCCGTATGATCGCGCGCAGCTCGACGTCCTGACCGGCCGCATCCGCCGGTTACTGCCTGACGCCGCCCTGACGGTTGACTGCATCGTCGGTTTTCCGGGTGAGACGGCGGCTGATTTTGCCGCTACGCTCGACCTGGTGCGCCGGCTCGATTGCGCGCGGGCGCATGTGTTTCCGTTCTCGCCGCGTCCCGGTACGCCGGCGGCACTGTTTGCCGACCGGGTGCCGTCGGGGATTGCGCAGGCGCGGGTGGCGGAACTGTACGGTGTCGTGGCGGCAACGGCGCATGCCTATCGGGCGCGGTTTACCGGCCGCACGGTTACGGTGCTGACGGAAAAGACGCGGTCGGGCTACAGCGAAAACTATCTGCCGGTGACGCTCGATCGCGACTGCCCGGGCAATACGCTGGTGCGCGCGCGGGTCAGCGGGGTAACTGCCGACGGGCTCGCGGCGATCGTGCTGGCGGATACGGCGTCAACTGCGGGTGACAACGGCTAACCGGTCCCTGCGGCGCAGGCACGGAACCTCAGCCAGCGATATCTTGCCGCGGCCAGTCCGCCCGTGAGCAATGCCAGCCCGCTGCTGCTGGCGACCATGCAAGATAATCACGCCGGCACTGGTACTGTTCAGGGTGTGGCGGCGGTGGCAGCGTCCGGGCGGTAGAGCAGCAGATAATCGACAAACGCGCCGACGGCGGCCGGATGCAGGTCCTGACGCAGTGCGGGATCGCGCAGGATGCGGTCGGTGCGCGGCCAGATGGCGTCCCAGCGGTTTTCGTCAAGATCGAGCTGCGATTCCGCCAGCGAGGCGACCAGGGCCACCGTCAGTGAATCCGGCAGGCGGCGGCGCGCTTCAGTCAACAGCGGCAGGGCCGCGGCAGGATGAAAATAATCGTCAAGTGCGGTGAGGTAGCCGAGGACAAAAAGCTCGTCGGCGGCCAGGGTGCCGGTGTCCAGCCGGTCGGGCATGATCCCGTACTTGACTGCCAGCCAGCAGCGGAACAGGCCGGCATTATGTTTGCCGTCGATATGCCAGCCCAGCGCATTGCAGATCGCGGCCTTGGCAGCGACGGGCAGGCGCGGATCGCTGAGAACGGCGGCCAGCTTCGGATCGAGCACCCCGCGGGTGGTGGCGGCGGTCACGGCGCCGATGGTGTCGTACGCTTCGGCGAAACGGACCGAGGTGAGCGGAGAGTCGGCCAGCGCGGGCGGGACCAGCGTCACCAGCAGGACCGCGAACGCCGGCAGGAAGCGCAGCGGGCTATGCACCATCGTCTCCGGCGCGGGTGACACAGCGGTCGAGCGCGCGCGGCGGGGCGAGCGCGAGCATGCCCGCCGCCCCGGCGGCCGCGTAATAGGCGGCGCGCGCCCCGGCGGTGGTCGGATAATCGATGGTCAGCACGAATTTGCCGTCATCCTGAAAGCGCTTGAGGGCGCGGAGCACGCCGGCGGTTTCGTCGCCGGCCTGGCGGTCGTCACCGTCATACCAGACATCCTCGCGGCCGATACCGTTCACCAGCCGGCGATACTCTGCATATTCGCCAAGTGCCTCCCCGTTCTGCGGGACGATCAGGAACGCGGCGTTCCGTGTCCGGGCGCGGGCGGCCAGTCGGGCGATGAAGTCGGCCATATCTCGTGCGGCGGTGTTGCGTGGCGCCGGCTGATCGCCGTCGGGACCCCAGTATTCGAAGGCATCGACCAGATCGAGGTAGACCCCGTCGTACCCGGCGGTTACCAGCCGGTCGAGTCGTGCGAGGATAAGTTCCTGCCAGGCCGGGTCCCAGTAGCGGACGGCATAATTGCCGTCCCAGTCGGGATTCTCCGGCCCGAGCCACGCGGGCGCATCGGGATCGGGACGGCCGTCGTCGTTGGCGTCCCAAAATGCCTGCCAGTAGCCGCGATAATTTTCCGCTTCACCGATGCTGAAATACGCGAGAATGCGCACGGCGCTGCGGCCGGCGCGGATGGCGGCAAGGTCCGCTGCCGTATACGGGTTGTCATCGCTGCCGTCACGCGACGGGTCGATGATGTACAGATCGACGTTGGCGCGGGCCAATTCCCGCGGGTCGGCGTTCTGCAGCTGGTAGGCGAAACTGCGCGGCTGCCAGCGGGCCGGGACGGTATCGGCCGGCACAGCGGTGCGGGTTGGTGGTGCAGCCGGTGCGCCGCAACCGGTCATGAGTGGCAGCAGCGTGACGAGCAGCAGCGCGGCAGGGAGAACCGGTGGCGGCATGGCTATTTCCGGTTCTGGTAATAGGCCTGCTTGAAGCGCTGGTATTCCGCCGATTTTTCGCGGATGGCGCGCCACCAGGCCTCATGATCGCGGTACCAGCGCACCGTGCCGGCCAGCGCCGCAGCGAAATCGGTATGCTGCGGCCGCCAGCCGCGCGCCTGCAGTTTGGCTGAGGTGACAGCATGGCGGAGCACATGGCCGGCGCGATCGGGCACGGACTTGAGCAGCGCGGGATTGACGCCCAGTTCGCGGATGATGATCTCCGCGATGACGCGGTTGGTGCGTTCGCAGTCCGCGCCGACGTTGAAAACCTCGCCGTCGACGCCGTCGGCAAAGAGCAGGAAATCGACGGCGGCGCAGTGGTCGTCAACATGGATCCAGTCGCGGATATTGCTGCCGTCGCCGTACAGCGGCAGGGTTTTGTTCAGTAGGGTGTTGGTGACGAAGAAGGGGATCAGCTTTTCCGGGTATTGGTACGGCCCGAAGTTGTTGTTGCAG
>CAZFBR010000115.1:0-11320 GCA_964517215.1 uncultured bacterium | reverse complement strand
GAGATCAATCCCGCCGATGTGGATGCGGAGATCAGCTGCGTGTACGTGCATTTTCGCGATCGGATGAACAATGTGTTTGAGATGGGCAAGGCGGGCGGCGGCTACGGCGCCTACTGAGCCATGCGGTTGCTGACAGCACGCCGGCGCGCAGTCCGCGCCGGCGTTTTTACTGCGGTCCCGCTCGCGCAGGCGTACCGCCTGTTTGGCGCCAACCCGCTGGTGATGGTGACCAGTGTTGACCGCAATGGTCGGGTCAATGTCATGACCTGCGCCTGGTGCACCCCCTATGACTTTGCGCCGCCGCAGCTGCTGCTGGTGATCGATTCCGGGTCGCTGACCTTTGCCAATATCCGCGCCACCGGCCGGTTCACGGTCAGTATCGTGCCGGAAAAACTGGCGCCGCTGGCGGTGCGCTGCGGCGGGGTGAGCGGCCGGGAGACGGACAAGCTGCAGCAATTCGCCGTGGCGCTGGCTCCGGCGAAGAAGAACGGGGTGCCGGCACTCGCCGGCGCCACGGCGTATCTCGAGTGCGAGCTGGCGGACCGCGCGCTGCTGCGCAAGGGGCTGGTCTGCGGCCGCGGCCGGTATGCCGCCGCCCGGCCGGCCGCCTTCCGGGCCGGCGCCTGGCGCACGGCGGCGGGCGCGCTGCTGCATCATCTGGGCGGCGCGGAGTTCCTTGCCGGCGGCAGACGCCGGCGCGTGCGCTGAACCGTTCCGGCGACGACAGCGCCGGGGCAAATCATGACCAATCGGACCATAGTGCTCGGGGTGGCGGTCGGGTGTGTCCTGCCGGTGCTGGCCGGAGCGGCGCTGCTGGCGGGCGTGGCGGTTTGGTGCTGGCAGGACGATCCGCCGCCGGTTGCGCCCGCCGCTGCGGCGGCCGATACCGGGCCGCTGGCGGTGCTGGCCGGCATCAGCGCGACCATTCCCGCGTACACCGTCATGAATGACGAGCAGCGCGCGGCCTGCGCGGCGGTCTTCGCGCGGGCGCGCACGGCGCAGGCCGCGCAGCGGCTGAGCGCGGACGGCTATGCGCGGTTGCTTGATGCCTGGGCGGCCATGCTGGCGGATAACCGGGTGAGTGACGAGGAAGTGGCGTTTCTGCGGCGGGTCATGGACGAAGCGGAACAGTAACGCGGGTCAGGGCGCGGCGGGCGGCAGGGGATTATCCGGGGTGGCGCCCTGCGGATCCAGCCGGTTGATGTCCACGCCGGTCATCATGGCAGTAATCTGCCGGGTATTGAACAGCCCCTCGCCGAACACCAGCAGACAGATGAAGAGCACCAGCAGGACGATCATGACCACGGGATTGTGCAGCAGGCGCGGGCCGAAGGCCGGGCTGCGTGACAGTTTGCCGCGATTGATCGGCAGGCGCAGCCAGCGCTTGCGCAGCTTGTGCAGAAAGATGTACTGTTTTTCGTCCAGCCAGATCTGGAACAGGTGCAGGCGCAGCCAGAAGGGATGGTGGTTGCGGTCGTAGCGCGGGGCCATGCTCAGGCCTTGGCGAACGGCCAGGCGGCCATGCCGCCCTCGAGGATTTCCACCCGGTCGAAACCCTGCGACTGCAGCACCCGCGCGGCCTCATAGGCGTTCAGTCCGGTGGCGCAGGAGAGCACCAGGGCGCGGTCGCGCGGCAGTTCGTGCAGCCGCCCGCGCAGCGAGCGCAGCGGCACGGAGAGCGCGCCGGGAATGGCGCCGGTGGCGTAGTCGCCGGGGTTGCGCACGTCAACCACCAGCAGCTCCCCGCCCGCCGCCAGCCGCTGCTGCAGGGCGATGGACGAGATGCCGTTGAAGCGCTGGTAGAATTTGTTCTTCCAGACGTTGGCCGCGGTGCCGATGATGTCGATCGCCGTCGAGTACGGCGGGGCGTAGCCGAGATCGAGTTTCGACAGCGTATCCACCGATTCTTTGGCGGCGAGCAGTGCGGCGGCGACGTCGAGGCGCTTGCTGATGTCGCCGCGCCCCACGGCCTGCACCCCGAGCAGCCGCCCGCTGGCTGCGTCGCCGACGATCTTGACCACCACCGGGGCCGCGGTGGGGAAGTAATGTTCGCGGTCATAGCCCGCGGTCAGGGCCGCGAGCGGGGCGAAGCCCGCCGCCGCCGCTTCGGTTTCGCTCAGCCCGGTGCTGCCGATGTTCAGGTCGAACCCCTTGAGGATCATGGTGCCGACCACGCCGGGGAAGGTCTCCGCCAGTTTGACCGCGTTGGCGCCCGCCACCCGCCCCTGCCGGTTGGCGACGGAGCCGAGCGGGAGGAGGAGCTTGCGGCCGCTGATGATGTCGGTGTTCTCGACGCAGTCGCCGATGGCGAAGATGTCCGGGTCGCTGGTCTGCAGCCATTCATTGACGGCAATGCCGCCGGTGGCGCCGAGCGCCAGTCCCGCCTGCCGCGCCAGGGTGGTCTCGGGCGCCACCCCCGTGCCGAGCAGGACCAGGTCCGCGGGCAGGGTGCGCGCTGCGGTCACCACGCCGGTTACCGCGCCGTCCGCGCTGCCCGCCAGCCGCACCACCCGTTCACCGGGCAGGATGCGCACGCCGTGCCGCGCGTATTCGTGCGCCACCAGCAGCGACAGTTCCGGGTCGAGCATGGGGAGCGCCCGGTCGCGGGCCTCGATGATGGTCACCCGCAGCCCGCGCGCCACCACTGCCTCGGCGCACTCCATGCCGAGCAGCCCGCCGCCGATGATGACCGCCTCGCGGGCCGGCAGGCCGGCCAGGGCCGCGCGCAGGCCGCGCGCGTCCTCGATGCGGTTGAGGGTGAAGACATTCTTCAGGGTCAGACCCTCGATGGGCGGGAGGGCCGGCCGGCCGCCCGTGGCGAGGATGAGTGCGTCGTAGGGAATGGCTTTCTGCCCGCCCGATTTGCGGAAGGTGACGCTGATCTCCCTGCGGGCGCGGTCGATGGCGGTGCATTCGGTGCGGTTGTACACGGCGATGCCCTTGACCCGGCGGAAGAAATCGGGATCGCGCAGGTCGCCGTCGGGCGTGGCCATCAGCTCGCGCGGGTCGTTGACCAGCCCCGAAATGTAGTAGGGGAGCCCGCACCCCGCGTACGAGAGGGTCCGGTCGCGTTCGATCAGGGTGATCTCCGCTTCGGGATCGAGCCGCAGCGCCTTCGCCGCCGCCTTGGGGCCGGCCGTGCGCCCGCCGATGACGACGATCCGCCGGCGCGGTTTCTGCGCCTGCGCCGCGTACTCCGCCTGCTCCTGGGCCGAGACGCAGTTGAGCGGGATGGAGAAGGTGAAGGTGGTGCCTTTGCCCGGGTCACTGACCACCGTGATCTCGCCGCTGTGGCTGTCGATGATGCGCTTGACGATGGCCAGGCCGAGCCCCGTCCCCTCGCGTTCCTCGTGCCGGGCGTTGGCCGCGCGGAAGAATTCGGTGAAGAGCTGGGGGAGCGCGTCGGCGGGGATGCCGATGCCCGTGTCGCTGACCCGCCCTTCGAGCCGCCGCTGGCGCGTGTGGTAGGTGAGGAAGGTGTCGACCGTGCCGCCCGCCGGGGTGTACTTGACCGCGTTTTCAAACAGGTTGAAGATGATATGGCGCAGCCCGCCGGGCCGCGCCCAGACCACGGGCAGCTTGCTGGGGATGGCGCAGGTGAACTGCACCCCCCGGGCCGCCGCCTTGCTCTCGATCGCCTCGCGCACGCCGGTGACGATCTGCTCCAGGTCGGCTGGTTCGTAGGTGGGTTCGTGTTCCGCGTCCGCGAGCCGGGCCAGCTCGAGCATTTCCGTGACGGTGTTCAGCAGGTCGCGCGACTTGCGTTCCGCCCCCTCCAGCAGCTGCCGCACCGGGGCGGCGACTTCGCCGGTATAGCCGCCGAGAATGGTCTGCAGCTGGGTGTGGATGGTCGCCAGCGGCGAGCGGAGCTGATGCGCGCCGAGCCGCAAAAACTCCCACTTCTCGCGATGCAGGGTGCCGGGGTCGGTGGCGCGGTGCTCGCGGTCTTCGCTCATGTCAGCCGATCAGTTCGCGCACCGCCGCCAGCAGGGCGGCGGGCTCCACGGGCTTGTCGAGAAAGCGGTCGACGGGCAGGAACTCGCTCCCCGCACTGTCGCCGAACCCGAACCTGAACTCGCTGTCCACGCCGGAAAGCATGAGGATGGGAATGCCCGCCAGCGCCGGGTCGCCCTTGAACTGCTGCGCGACCTCGATCCCCTCGTTGACCCGGGTCATCATCACATCGAGGATGACCAGGTCGGGCCGGTCCGCGCGCGCGGCAGCGAGGCCGGCGGTGCCGTCATCGGCATTGGCCACGGCATAGCCCGCGCCGCTGAGGATGAGGCGGATTGCCGCCTGCAGGTCGGTGTCGTCATCGATATGCAGAATCTTCTTGCCCATGCCGCCCTCCAGGGTCATGCCCGAACGGTTGCTCCCGGAGCGTGGTGTGCACCGGGGAGTGGATGTCGACCTGCCGGCGACGGGTGTTTCGCCGGTGCGGCAGGAGTCGGGCATCCTCCGGCGTCAGCCGCGGAGACAACCGTTATCTTCGGTTCAGCGCGGCGGAGCCGCGCGCCATGCCTGCTGCAGTTCGTACCACTCGCCGTCTTCGCTGTCAAGCGCGGCGGCCTTGGCCAGCGCCTGCCGGGCGCCGTCCCGGTCGCCCGCCGCCCAGCGGGCCTTGGCGAGATTGCCCCAGTATTCGTCGTCGTCCGCAGCACCGGTGACGCTGATCGCCGCGCGGCTGTCGCTGCCGTGTGCCGCGATGGCCGCCGCCAGCAGGCGGGTGTCGTACCCGGTTTCGCTCAGCAGATCGCTCCAGCTGGCGCTGCCGGGATTGATCGCCAGCGCCTGCAGCAGGTGCGGCTGCGCCTCCTGCGGCTGGCCGAACGCGATGAGGATGCGGCCGAGATTGCCGTGTGCCTCGTCGTTCCGGCTGTCGCTGGCAATGTCCTTTTGCAGCTGGGCGATGACCGGGGCGAAATCGCCGTTCAGCGCCTTGAGCTGCATGAGCCATTCCGCATCGGCGGGATTGAGGGTGAGCGCCGCGGCATAGAGCCGCCGCGCGTCATCGGGACGGTTGGCGTCGCGATAGGCCGTGGCGAGCTGCCCGGCGATGATGTCGTCGTTGGGATGCGCCTGCCAGGCCTGCTCCAGCGCCGCCAGCGTGTCGCCGGGCGCGGGCATACTCTGCCCGCAGCCGCCGCAGCCGGCCAGCAGCGTGAGGATTGCTATCGTGAGGAAAAACCGCAGCGCGCGCATACAGGATATCTACCATAGCAGCGCCGGCAAGGCAACCCGTCCGACGGGCTGGCGGCGCGCCGGTGACTGCAGCGCAATGATGCTCAGGCAGGCGCGTCGAGCGGCGAGCGCACACCCAGGCGGTTCTTCGCGGCGACATGGGTGTAGATCATCGTCGTGCGGACATCTGTATGCCCGAGCAGGTCCTGAATGGCGCGGATGTCGTACCCGTTTTCCAGAAGGTGCGTGGCGAATGAATGCCGCAGCGCGTGTACCGTGGCAAACTTGCCGATGCCCGCCGCCCGCATCGCCACGTGGAAGTGCTTCCGGAAAGTTTCGGGATTGAAACCGGGCCGCCGGAGTATGCCCGAGCGCGGGTCAATAGCCATGCTCAAGGCGGGAAAAGCCCAAAACCAGGGCCATTCCTTGCCGGCATTGGGATACTTGCGGTCAAGCGCGTAGGGGAGCTCGACCCCTGGCACATTGCGCTGCCGGTCGCGGTCGAAAACCCGGCGCACCTTGCCCAGGTGGCGTTCCCAGTCCGGGCGCAGCGATGCGGGCAGCACCGTCTGCCGGTCTTTGTTCCCCTTGCCGGCACGCCTGCCGGAGAAACAGGTCAATCCAATACAGGTAGAATTTCACTTTTTCACTGGCCACAGAGTGCTTGCTGACGAGGAAATTGCCTACCGCCGTCCGTTCATCAAGCGAAAGTGCTCGTCCCATAGTTACTATCCCACTGTGGTATAGCATACGCCTATCGGAGCACTATCCGGGTCCGCTCGATTTCGACCTCCTTCCATGCAATTGTACCACTTGCACAACACTAATGCCAGCAATTTATAGTAACTTTTACTGTCTTCAGAAAATCATGGCAGCCGTCGCCTTTCTGTGGTATAATAATTCTGTGACCGTTACTACACCAACGCGTACAATAAGAAAGTTCGCTGAGGAAATGATATGCCGGAATATGCTGACATTTATGCTTTGGCTAACCAACGATCCGAAGAACTAATCAATAGATTCTTGGATCGATATATGCCCCTGCGGGAAGAAAGTGCCGATGAATACTGGATTCCTGCTTACGCGGATTCGCCGAAACTCATTTTGAAGAGTGACAAAGAACTAATCCGATACTGCTGTCTTCACCTTAGTGAGGCTTACTGTGTCTATTGGCGTAGCAAAACGGTAGATGAACATGCTCACGCCTTCTTTTTAAGCGACGGAGGACTTATATTAGGGCTTTCCGTTCCTGCGAACGAATATTTACGAGTTGATTCAGCATCTAATGATTTAATGGAGTTTCTTTCCACTAAAAAAGTCTATGTGACTTACGAGGATCTTCCGCCAGAAACGAGAAACCAATTTGACAGTCTGTTTGCCGCACTGCCCGCGGAACCTGGAAAAGAAGCAAGACAGACCAGAGAGCACAGACCAATGAAGAGCGAACTTCGCGCCGCTGCGGGCGCCGGTGAATCAGCGCCCGCAGGGCGCTAATCGTTAGCCTTAAGTGATGATATGAAAACGAACGATGAGAATATTGAAGCTGTCGGTTGTCTTGGCAGTGGAGAACGAGTGAGTCGCATGGGGTTTATTACTTTTATGCCTATCCGTCTCGTGTTAACTGCAGTAACGCTAGGCACCATTGTGTACTTTCTAGTTGGCCAGCTTGTGCCGCTCTTTGGTTTGATACATTATCCCGCGTTTATATTAGCCTGCTCTGCAGAAACACCAAGTTGGTATTTTCTACTCATTGAGATATTAGACTGTATAGGGCATACATGCATAATCGCATTAGTAGTCTGCATCTTCGTATATCTAAAAAGGCAGACCGTCGGATTTATCAAAAGGGTATCGATTGCGGTTGGATTTGCCTTACTGTTTTTAGTTGTCCACTATACGATATTTCGTGTACTACACCATTTGCTGATGATGGTGCAGTCGCACTATCGCGTGGCTGAGTATATATCTGCCCAATGATAACGTTGAGAATAACGTTGGCTAACTTCGCGCGGCAGCGGGCGCAATAAACAACAGCGCCCGCAGAGCGCTAATCGTTATCCTTACAGCGATGAAGAGATTATGCTATGATTGAAAAATGGATATGCGAGCACAATTGAAGCAGGCGATAAGAGCCGCTCTTGTCACAGTGGCGGTGCTGTCTATGATTTACTTCCTATGGTATGCGGTTGGCGGATATGCGTATTATATGGCGGGAGTGGATAAGGAAAATCTTAATGAAACGCGAAACGTGATGCGACTGATACAGAAATCCATTGAACAATACCGCATGCAGATTGGCCAAGATAGTTATCCGGCAACATGGCAAGATTTACACGTATTTGCTGCATCTGTTCCGACAACTGACCCATGGGGCAACAGCTATCAATATCAAACAAATGGTAGTGAGTACACCGTAAGCACTGTGTATTACAAACATCGATTTGGTTCAACTGAAATTGTGTGGGTTGCGACAGGCGATACTGACATAACCACGGAAGAACATCGACGATGACACGGCGGATAACGAGACTGTAGAAAAAGCTGTTTCAGCAGAGTGATCCCGTCCCCGCAGCGGGAAAGTTAATCGATGTTCGTAACGTGTTTCACCGCGCGGATCACTTCAAAGGAAGTGAACCATGCAGCGCTGCGTTCGCGCGGCCCTCGATCCGCGCGGCGCAGCCACCCGCGTAGGCCCGTCGGCTACGTGGGCATCAGCCCCGAATAATCAGCACGCATGATCTTGCCGATATTGTGCACGACAGCATAGAGCATCCACTGAATTGTCGCCTTCATCTGCCCGCGCAATGTGATTCGATTCAATCGTTTTGCCGCGGTGATATTACCGAACACCGGCTCGACGATGCCCATGCGACGGCTGTACATCAGCCGCCCATACGGCGTGTCGATGCGTTCTTTCATCCGGTTCATGTGGTCGGAATTGTCACGACCAAGATTGATCGACAACCACCGGCGTCGGGCATTCCTTTGCAGGCATGATTCCTTTCGCTCGCAAGGCAGACAATCAGATTTCCGGGCACCATATTGCCGCACCGAATAGGATTTGGCTTGTTTCTTAGAAAACCTCAATGGCAAATCCTTCCCCGCCGGGCAGACGTATTTGTCGTTGGCTGCGTCGTAATGGAAATCTTCCAGCTTGAACAAGCGCCGGCGATTCGTGCGATACCGATCGGCGATTGCCGCGAACCGCGGGTCCCGCTTCCGGAACAGAACATCCGGGACGAAACCCTCAATCCCCGCCTCGGCCAGACGATTGCAATTATCCAACGAGTGGTAGTTGGTATCCGCCGCCAGCTTTATACCGCGCAGCGGATCATCGCCCCAGCCTACCGCGGCCAAATTGGCGGTTGTCCCCGCCAGCATCGGATCCAACAACCGGTATTCCTGCCCGCAGCCAAAGGCGGCGGCATGCAGAATGACCTGGGCTTTGTCGTCGACCATGGCCAGCCCGTTGTAACCCTGAACCATGCCATGGCTCGATATCATTTTCGCGCTTTCCGGGTCGGTGATGTTGGATTGCACCTCCGAACGGCGATTGCCGATTCGCACGCCGTGCTTTTCCAGAAAACGGCCGATCCGTTCAACTTTCTTTTCCAACTTCTTGATCCGTTCCGGCAGCCGGTCATCGGCAGCGTCCTGCCCCGCGTCCTGTTTGCTGTCGGACTTGTCCTGCCCGGCGTGACGTTTGCGCATGGTGGCGATGACCTGCGCGATCTTTTCCTGCTTGCGCTGCAGATGCTCGCGGGTGCCGCTCCATTCCTTGGCGGCATTCGAGGAAAGCTTGCAGCCGTCGACGGCGACGAATTCTCCCCCGATAAGATCCAGCTCCGAGCAAATCAGGAGCACGTCACGAAAAACATTTTGCGCTTGCTCGCCCATGCTGCTGATGAAATCGGCAATCGTGGTGTAATGCGGGCGTGAATCGTCAGACAACGCCATGAAGACGACGTTCTCCTGGCAGGCACGGGCAATCTACCGCGATGAGACAATGCCACGCGAATAGGCGAAGAGGATGATCTTCAGCATTACCGCCGGATCCCACGCCGGGCGGCCGGTCTCGTCGTTGTGATAACGGCAATCGAACCCCGTAAGATCGATGTGCCGGTCGAGGATGTAATCGATGGCATGTTCAAATGTTCCCAGTTGCAGCTGGTCGTCAAGATTAACGGGCACCATGATCATCTGCTGTCGACGGCGAATACGATAGCGAGCCATTTCATTCCCTCCCGGTGATTGGCACTCATAATATTTGTATGATAAAATCGTGCCAATGGATGCGTTGACTGCGGCTCGGGGGTTTTTCTACAGGCTCAACTTCGCGCTCCTGCGCTTCGCCGCTCACGCGGCTCAACGCAGAGCGCTAATCGTTATCCTCGCGATGACGATAATGAAGCCGGAATATAGGGCGGTGATGTGATGCGATTGGCAGCTATTCAGTATGTAGGAAAATTCGATTGACTTTCCCGATGAATTGCCCCGGGCGATGGGGGATATTCTGGATATTCGCATTATATCTAACCATGGCGCTGATGGGATGGAATTGTACGGAACCCCCAGATGATCCGTCGCCACCGCCACCACAGGCAAATCGAGATTATCCCGACATTTTGAACACAGCTCATTTTTCTCCGCGTCTGCCGCTATTGCACGAGCCAGTTACCGAGGCGTTGGTTTCCCGAATCAAAACCATCATTGCCAGTGACACCTTAATGACCTTAGCGGGACAGAATATCAACAAAGATGCCCCGAGGCTAGCGCTTGATAAGTTGGAAGTCGGGCGTGAGCTGGTACTTGCGCTTGATATTATCGGTGAATCTGAATTTGTCCGTCAGCAATTTGCCGCTGACTGTCGCCGTTTCAACGATGAATTTAAGATCGAGATGCGAAACGAAACTCCGAGCTGCTGGCAGATGCTTAAACCGGCGATGGAACTTGAAGCGAGAGGATGGTTTCAACAGCCTGCGGCACGGAATAACCATCTAGCCTTGTGTATCGACAATACGCTGAATGTTCGTGCAAACCACTATGCTGCAAGAGCACCGGCTGGTCTATTGACCCGCGGTGATACAGTCACGGTTATTGCCGTTGCTACAGCAGAAAATCTCGCGCTCATTAATCACGAACGTTATCTTACAGGATGGGTCCCGCTTACATCACTAAGTTTCCTGGACAGCAGCCCGGTCCAACTTACAAACGCATTACAGCATGCCTGGAAAAAGCATGATTACATCAACGTAGCATATATTCTACGACAACTCGCGATACGCCAACCCGATACAGATGTATCACAGTTTGGTATCCCTCCAGCATTCACCGATTTGCTGGCCAAGCTTTCACTGTATTACGATGCCTGTTCCTATAGTGAGCAGGCTCGGATCACGAAAGTCATATCATGCCGTCTGCAGAATGTGATCGGGACGCCGGTACCTGAATTCATCGTCGTTACGGCTGACGGCGGATGGGAATGGCAGGAAACGAAAGAAACGGTGTATTATCTCACTCGTGACGGAGCATATACCCGAATATGCGCATACGTCACACAGGGAAATAATGAAGAACAACTATGGAAAACACTTGTTTCTTCGCGCCGCGGGAGACTGTATCTGCTCAAATGCATCGGTGCCTATGATGAACAGGGAAATATTGACTGGAGCATACGCTATGGCGAAGATGGGCCGTTTTGTGTGTATGTGTCAAACGGTGGCATTATTGAACGACAACCAGCTAATGATTTTGTCTATCGTGAGTTTCTTGATGTGATGCGACAGCGCAACACCGTTTCTATTAACGACTGGATTACTGAATATATGCGACGAGCCTCAACTATTACCAGAATTCCTACTAGCCGTCGGCAGTTGTCCCCGGCAGAAACTCGCAGACGCCATACATATGCTAACCCGACACTCGATGGTCCATGACACAAGACTGTATGGCTATAATGTACTGGATATAGTATATTAGCTATTACATGTGCTAGAGGTCAGGCAGTGATATATAATCAAAGGATGCGTCGGATAGCATTGCGCTACTGCGCTTCGCCGCTGACGCGGCTCAACGCAGAGCGCTGATCGTTAGGCCAGAGACAAAGGAGAGCATTATATGAGTGACGCAAATCCAATTG
>CAZFBR010000114.1:0-11480 GCA_964517215.1 uncultured bacterium | reverse complement strand
TCCATCGCATCCCGCTCCTCCTGGCGGAGCAGATAACCATCGCGGAGATCTTCATCATCGGTATCAAAACCATCGACGTGCTCGCCCCGCTGGCCCGCGGCGGCAAAGCAAGCCTGTTCGACGGCGCCGGCGTCGGCAAGACCGTCCTGCTCACCGAGATCATCCACAATACCGCCAGCCACCATGCGGGGGTCACCCTGTTCTGCGGCATCGGCGAGCGCTGCCGTGAGGGTGAGGAACTGTATCGCGACATGGCGGCCAGCGGCGTCCTCGCCAACACCGTCATGGTCTTCGGGCAGATGAACGAGCCGCCCGGGGCGCGCTTCCGTGTCGGCCATGCCGCCCTGACCATGGCGGAATACTACCGCGACGACGAGCAGCAGGATGTCCTGCTGCTCATCGACAACATCTTCCGCTTCATCCAGGCCGGCACCGAGGTGTCGGGCCTGCTGGGCCAGATGCCCTCGCGGCTCGGGTACCAGCCCACGCTCGCCTCGGAGATCGCCGGGCTGGAAGAGCGCATCTGCACCACCGCGCGCGGCGCCATCACCTCCCTGCAGGCGATTTTCGTCCCTGCGGACGATTATACCGACCCGTCGGCGGTGCATACCTTCGGCCACCTCTCCGCCAGCATTACCCTGTCGCGCCGCCGGGCCAGCGAGGGGCTCTATCCCGCCATCGACCTCCTGCAGTCGAATTCGACCATGCTCCTCCCCGCCATCGTCGGCGAGCGGCATTACCGGCTGGCGCGCGCAGTCCGCCGCACCCTGGCGGAATACGAGGAGCTCAAGGACATCATCGCCATGCTGGGCCTCGCGGAACTCTCCTCCGCCGACCAGCGCACCGTCTCGCGGGCGCGGCGGCTCGAACGGTTCCTCACCCAGCCCTTCTTCGTCACCGAGCAGTTCACCGGCAGGCCGGGCGCCTTTGTGACCCTCGCCGAGGCGCTCGACGGCTGCGAGCGCATCCTGCGCGACGAGTATGCCGACCGCCCGGAAGCGGCGCTCTATATGATCGGCGCCATCAGCGGGGCCGGCTGATGCAGCTGCGCCTGCTGCTCCCCGACGGCGTTCTGCTCGACGCTCCGGCGGACAAGATCATTGCCGAAGCGGGCGACGGCTGTTTCTGCCTGCTCCCGCAGCATATCGATTTTGTCACCGCGCTGGTCCCCGGTCTGCTGGCCTATACCCCGCCCGGCGGGGCGCCGGAACTGCTCGCCGTCGATGCCGGCACGCTGGTCAAGCAGGGCACGACCGTCCGGGTCACGGTGCAGCGCGCCGTGCGCACCACGGTGCCCGGCCAGCTGGCGCGCACGGTCGCTAACGAGTTTCGCGTGCTCGCGCTGGCGGAACGCGAGGCCCGCGCCGCCGCCGCGCGGCTCGACACTGATCTCATGCGCCGCTTTATCGCCTTGCGCACCGCCGCCGGACTGGCGGCCGGGGGTGAGCTATGGTAACCGGACCGCACCCGCCCGCCAGCTCCCGCGCTGATTCCGCCCCGCCATTCGTCCGCACCATTGCCGCCAAGGAGGCGCTGCGGGCGCGCGGCATGCAGCATCAGGTGCATATCCTCTGGTTCGGGCTCGGCCTCAGCGGTATCGTCGGCTGGTCGGTCGCCATCCCGGCGCTGCTGGGCGTGGCGGCCGGCATCTGGATCGACGGTCGCTATCCGAGCCAGTATTCGTGGACGCTCATGCTGCTCATCGGCGGGGTGCTGCTCGGCTGCCTCAACGCCTGGTATTGGGTGCAGCGGATCGGGCGGCGGATACGGCAGGACTGACATGGCGACCAACCTGCTCCTCCTCTTCGCTGCCGCCGCCGCCGGCGCGCTCGCCGGGTTCGCCTATTTCAGCATCCTGTGGGGGACCATCGTGCGGCTCCCTGCCGCCCGGTCGCCGTGGCGGCTCATGCTGGCCGGCTACCTCGCCCGCATGGCACTGGCGCTAACCGTGTTCTACATCCTCGTGCACGGCCCCGCGGCCCGGGTTGCGGTCGCCCTCATCGCCTTCCTCATGATGCGCGGCGTCGTCATCCGCCGGGCCGGTCGGAAGGCGTAGCCATGGAAATCATGGATCTCAATCAGATCAGTCCCGATCAGGTGATCATCTGGCAGTACGGCGATCTGATGATCAACGCCACCCTGGTCTATACCTGGCTGGTGATGGCGCTGCTGGTGGCCGGCTCGCTGCTGCTCACCCGCAACCTGGTGCATCACGGGCCGGTCAGCCGCCGGCAACTGCTGCTTGAAACCATCGCCGGCGCCCTGCGTCAGCAGGTGCAGGATCTCGGCGGCGCGGCGGCGGTGGTCTGTCTCCCCTTCGTCAGTACCCTCTTCATTTTCATTTTCACTGCCAATGCCCTCGCCCTGGTCCCCGGCTATGTGCCCCCGACCGCGTCGCTCAGCACCACAGCCGCCCTCGCCCTGTCCGTGTTCGTGGCCGTGCCGCTGTACGGGATCCGCCGCCACGGCCTGTGGTCGTACCTGAAGGCCTACGCCCATCCCAATATTTTCTTCTTCCCCCTGCACCTCATCAGCGAATGCGCGCGCACCATTGCCCTCGCGGTCCGGCTCTTCGGCAATATTATGAGCCATGAGAAGATCATCGGCATCCTGCTCTCCGTGGTGCCGCTCTTCTTTCCCGCGGTCATGCAGGTGCTGGGCCTCGTCATCGGCACCATCCAGGCCTATATCTTTGCCGTGCTGGCCACCGTCTATATCGCCGCCGCACTCAACGACGCCGGTGACGAATCCCGGCCCGACGACATACAGGCAGCACCAACCACGCCGCAGGGAGGTTGACCTATGGATGCGATCACTGTCGTCGGCATAGCGGCCATGGGCTTTGCCGGGCTCACCATCACCATCGGTTCCATCGCCCCGGCCATCGCGCAGGGCCGAGCCATTCAGCAGGCGCTGACCGCAATGGCGCAGCAGCCGGATGTGCACAAGCCGCTGGCCCAGACGCTGTTCGTCGGGCTGGCCATGCTCGAATCGCTCGCCATCTACTGCTTCGTCATCGCCATGATCCTGATCTTCGCCAATCCGTTCTGGAATTACGTCATCCGGACCGGGAGCTGATCATGCACCTCAACGCATTCGTCCTCGCGGCCCAGCTGGTCAATTTCCTGCTGCTCCTCGTGCTGCTCAAGCATTTCCTCTACGACCGCATTGCCGCCGCGATGACCGCACGCGCCGCCGCCATCGCCGCGGAACAGCAGCAGGCCAGATCCGCGCAGGCAGCCGCTGCCGCGGCGGAAGCCGCCGCCGCTGCCCGCGAGCAGCAGCTGGCCGCCGAACGCGACCGGCTGCTGGCTGACACCCGCACCGCAGCGGAGCAGGAACGCGCGCTGCTGCTCGCGCAGGCGCGCGATGAAGCGGCGGCGCAGCGCCGGCAATGGCAGGATGACCTGCGGCGCGAGCAGCATGAATTCGTCTGCGCCTTTCAGGTGCGGGCCGCCGGTCAGGTCTGCGCCGCCACCGGCCGCATGCTGACCGAACTGGCCGACGCCGAGCTCGACCGCCAGCTGGTCCTCGCCTTTTTGCGCCGGGTGGCCGCACTCGACGCACCGGGGCGTGCGCAATTCACCGCCGGTCCCATCGTCATGCGCAGCTCCTCCCCCTTCCCCGCCGACCTGCGCGACCAGTGCGCGCGGACCTGGCAGGCCCTGCTCGGGCGCATGCCCGAGCTCCGCTACGAGACCGCACCGGAACTCGGCACCGGGCTTGAGGCGCGCAGCGCCGGCCATTCCCTTGCCTGGACGGCCGACCGCTACCTCGACGAACTGGCCGCCGACCTCACGGCGGCCTTCCGCGACAAGGCCGGCGCCGCATGAACCGCACCAGATCCGTCCCCGGCTGCGATCAGGACACGCTCGACAGCACCTTCCGGGTCATGGCCGACACCATCGCACGGCATGCCGCCGTGCTGCACCCGGAGGAACTGGGCACCGTCACCTACGTCGGTCGCGATATCGCCCGGGTCAGCGGCCTGCCGGGGGTGCAGGCGGAAGAACTGGTCTGCTGCGCGGGCGGGATCATGGGGCTGGCGCTCTCCCTCGAACCGGACCATATCGGTGTCGTCCTGCTCGATCCCGGTGAGCAGCTGCAGGTCGGCAGCGACGTGCGGCGCACCGGGCGCGTGCTTGACGTCCCGGTCGGCACGGCGCTGCTCGGCCGCGTGGTGGATGCGCTCGGCCGCCCGCGCGACGGCAAGGGCGAGCTCCGCTGCCCGGAGCGCCGCCCCGCCGACGGACCCGCCCCGCCGATCATGGACCGCCTCCCCGTCACCACCCCGCTGCAGACCGGGATCCAGGTCATCGATGCGCTCATCCCCATCGGGCGCGGGCAGCGCGAGCTCATCCTCGGCGACCGGCAGACCGGCAAAACCGCCATCGCCCTCGACACCATCATCAACCAGCGCGACACCGGCGTCCTTGCCGTCTACTGCGCCATCGGGCGCAAGGGCGCCGACATCGCCCGCGTGGTCGCCACCCTGACGGAACACGGCGTCATGGGCAACTGTATCATCGTCGCCAGCACGGGCGAGGACCCGCCGGGGCTGCAGTACGCCGCTCCCTACGCCGCCACGGCCATGGCCGAATATTTCATGGCCCGTGGCCATGATGTGCTCATCGTCTACGACGACCTTACCTGCCATGCGCGCGCGTACCGCGAACTGTCGCTCCTGCTGCGCCGCCCGCCGGGCCGTGAGGCCTTTCCCGGCGACATTTTCTACATCCATTCGCGCCTGCTGGAGCGCGCCACACACCTGCGCCCGGAGCGGGGCGGCGGCTCGCTCACCGCGCTCCCCATCGCCGAAACCGAAGCGCAGGATATCGCCGCCTATATCCCGACCAATCTCATCTCCATCACCGACGGCCAGCTCTGCCTGTCGCCGGTGCTCTTCAATCGCGGCATGCTCCCCGCCATCGACGTGGGCAAGTCAGTTTCGCGCGTCGGGGGGAAGGCCCAGCTCCCCGCCTACCGCGCGGTGGCGGGCGAGCTGCGGCTCGCCTATGCCCAGTTCGAGGAACTGGAGGTCTTTTCCCGTTTCGCCACCCGCCTCGATCCCGCCACCCGGCGCACCCTCGAACGCGGCTGGCGCGTGCGCGAGGTGCTCAAGCAGGACCAGCATCAGCCGTTAACCGTCATAGAACAGGTCGCCATCCTGCTCGCGCTCACCACCGGCATGCTCGACTGCGTGCCGGTGGAAGCAATCGGCGCCGCCGCCGCGGCGCTGCGCCGGTCGCTGGCCGGCGATACTGCCGGACTCGCGGCCCGGCTGAATGGCGGCGAACCGCTGACCGGCGATCTGCGCCAGTCCCTGCTGACGACACTGACCGCCGCTGCCGCCGAATATGCCGGAGCGTCCGCGCATGCCGGCGTTTGAGCAGCTCCGCCGCCGGGTGAGGAATGCCGATGAACTGCTCGCCGTGGTGCGCACGATGAAAGTGCTCGCTGCGGTCAATATCCGCCACTATCAGCAGGCGGTCATCGCCTTGGACGAATATTGCACAACCATCGAGCAGGGTTTTCAGGTGGTGTTGCCCCTGCTCGGCAACCAGCAACCGCCCCCGCCGGACAACGCCGGCCTTCCGGCGCCGCCGGCCGCCGTCGCCTTTCCCGTGCCGCCGGCCGGCGATGGTGCCGCCGCACCCGGGCGCTGCGCCGCCGTGGTCTTTGGCTCCGACCAGGGCCTGTGCGGCCAGTTGAATCGCCAAATCGCCGCGCACGCCCGGACCGCGCTCGCCGCCGACGGTATTCCCGCCGGGCAATGCCTGCTCATTGCTGTCGGGGCGCGGGCCGCCGACTGCTGCGCCGCCGCCGGCTGGCCGCCGCAGGAAAGCATTCCGCTCCCCGCCACCCGCGCCGGGATCACCCCGCTGGTACAGGAGCTGCTCCTCCTGCTCGACGACTGGCATACCCGCCGCAAGGTCGACCGCATCTTCCTCTGCCATCATGCATATCAGCCGGGCAATGCCAGTCAACCGCAGACCGTCCGCTATCTGCCGGTCGATCCGGACTGGCTCCGCGAGCTGGCCGCCCGCCCATGGCCGTCGCGCTCGCTCCCCGTTATTCGCATGGACCCGGAACAATTGCTGGCAGCCCTTACCCGCGAACACCTGTTCACCCGGCTCTATCGCGCCTGCGCGCAGTCGCTGGCCAGCGAGCACGCCGCCCGGCTCGCCGCCATGCAGCGGGCGGAAAAGAACATCACGGAGCATGGCCGCGAGCTGCGCCGGCAGTTTCACCGCATGCGTCAGGCGGCCATCACCGATGAATTGCTCGATATCGTCGCCGGTAGCGAAGCGCTGGCGGCGGCACCGGCGGGATGACGGGTTTCATGATTGGTCTTGCTTTCCCGTCACGGTGTGCTATAATTGTAGCAGGCAGCCCTTGAGGAGGCCGTTATGACAACCTGCCATCACCTGCTCTGCACCGCCATCAACAAGATCGCCAATCAGGACACCGCCCGCGACTCGCTGCATGCCATTTTGTATGCGGTGCGCAAGGCCATCGGCGCGGATATGGCCTTCGTTGCGGTCAAGGACCGCAAGACCGACACCCTGCGCATCATCAGTTCGGTGGAATTGTCGGAAACCGCGCGGCGCGAATTCGTCCGCGGGGTCGGTACCGGAGTTATCGGCCGCATTTTTCTTGAGACCGACTCGCTGACCGTCACCCGCAAAGACGACCCGGCGGGCTACAAGGAGCTGCTCATCGAGCAGCCCTATGGCGCCGCCTTCCTCGCCCGCATCGCCTCCGCCGGCCGCGCGTTTGGTTTTCTTGCCGTCTATTTCCCGGAAGGCGTCGATATCGACGATGAGAAACGCGCCTTCGTGCGCGCCCTTGCCGATCTCGCCATGCTGGCCCTGGACAAGGAGCGCAACCGGGAGCTGCTGGGCGAACTGCGCCAGGTCAACGCCGACACCGGCCTGCTCTACTACGACCATTTCCAGCAGCTGCTGCGCGCGGAGTTCGACAAATCCATGCGCTATCAGGAGCCGATGGCGCTGGCGCTGATTGATATCGACAATTACAAGGAGGTGCTGCGCGAGCACGGCCCCGCCGCGGGGCTGCAGCTCTGCTGCGCCGTCATCAGCGAACTGCGCCAATGCACGCGCGGCGTCGATGTCATTGCCCATTTCGGCATTGACGAGTTCATCATTTACCTGCCCAACACCGACCGCAAGGGTGCGGATATTGTCTTCCGCCGCTTCCGCGACCGGCTCAAGCGCGGGCAGTACACCGAGCACGACCTCGCCACCAGCGCGTCCATCGGATTGACCACGCGTCAGCACGGCGTGCCGTTCTGCGACTTTCTGCAGAACGTCCAGATCGCGCTCGCCGAGGCCAAGCGCAAGGGCAAAGGCCAGCTCCACTACCACGCCTGATTGAAATAGAAGGGACAGTATACTCTATTTCATCCCGTATGCGTGCTGCTTTGTTGCGAGATAAATAGCGGCGGAAAACGCCGGATGCTGCCGGCTACACGCCGGCGGGCGTCCAGAGTTGCGCCAGCAGGTTGAGCATTTCCATCGCCTGCACTTCGCGGATGGCAAACACATTGCGATCGCCGGTAAAGAGCAGGTTGGTGCCGCCGGTCTGCGCCAGCACCGCATGCTGCTGACGTTCGCTGGCCTTCCCGTCGGCACTGAACCGCGTATGCCCGAGCGTGATGGTCCGGGCAAGCACCCCCATCCGCAGCAGCCGCGCCAGCTGTTCGCCAGGCGCGCCGTTCGCCTGCAGCACGCCCTGCGTTATCAGCGTCTGCAGCGTCGCCTGCAACAGTTCCGGGCTACCCGCCAATTCCTTCCACGCCAGTTGCACCGTCGGCAATGTCGCCAGCGCATAATCGCCGGTCAGACGGCCACCCTGCGCAAACGCCGCCGCAAACGCCGCCGCCGACACCGCCGCGCCACCATTCTTCGCCCACAACTCCATCCCGCAGGAAACCACCGCCGCACCCCGCGCATCAAAACTCAGATTGATAGCCGGCCCGGGCACGGCAGCGACCGCCTTGTGCTGGAGCTGCTTGTACCGGGCATAGAGCACGACATGCGCAACCAGCAGCTGCAAGGTGGCGAAGACCATCAGGCCCGCCGTCGGGATAGCCAGCCAGCCATAGGGGAGAATAAGGAAAAAGACCGCAACGATGGTCATGGCGAACCAGAAGACAAGGTAATTGCCCGACGATTTCATCATCACCCGGCCCCAGCGCGTCTGGTACATGTGCGTCATGGCGCCCGTCATAAATCCCGCCAGCAGCCCGCCGGGAACGACCACCATTGCCACCACCACCGCACCGACCACCATTGACGCACTGATCGACAGCAGCAGGCGAATGCCATCCACTGCGGCAAACGCCAGCAGCAAAACCACCGCCACCACCGGGAAGTAGAGCAGCGTAGCGGGCCGCACCACCTGCGTCCCGCGGCAGCGGGCAATCCGCTTCCAGATATACATCGCCGCCGCCATGGTGAGCAGCGAGAACACTCCGCGCAGTACCGCAAAGGCGACGAAGGAAATGGCGCCGGCCCCTAAGGCAACAATATCACCCACGACGCACGCTCCTGTTCTCCGCCGGCGGTTCCAGGCCGATGGTCGTTGCCGCAATCCCGATCAGCTGCCCCCGCGTGTACGGAAACGTCAGGGTATGCGACCCGACCAGCGGGGTGTGCCCGATGAACAGCTCATTGGCCCCGTAGAACGCGCGCATCAGCGTGCCCAGCGCCCCGCGCTCAACCAGCGAGATGCACTCCTGCGGCCGGCATAACACCCGCACCGCCGCCGCCAGCGCGTAATTGATGCGTTCATCGTCGATAAGCTGATGCGCCTTCAGCCCCTGCCGCCCGGCGGCGATTAGCTGGTCCAGCGTCCCCGCCGACTGCGCCATGAGCGCAAACGGGGAGGCCGGGACCACCGTGAATTGATGTGCGCGGATCACCGCCCAGATTTCCGGCTCGGTAAGCGTCAGCACCACCGCAGCGCGCGCCTTTTTTGGTTTCGTTGCCATCAGAACCAGCTCTTTCCCCAGTTATACAAACCGCTGGCGCCGTCCTTGACGCCCTGCCACGCCTCGCCGGCGACGTAGCCCGTGGTGTCCTTGACGTCCCGGATAAAGCCGCCGGGATTCTCGACAATCTCGCCGCCCAGCTGCCCGAGCTCGGCGTAGCCCTGGCCGATCGGCCCGAGGATCTGCGTCGCGCGCTGCGAGCCCTCGTCGCCGAAGATGATATCGCTGGGCTGGCCGTGCTGCATGATGGTATTGACATCATTGCCGATCTGCTGGATCTTCTCGCCGGGATTGACCGTCAGATCGCCGGCGGCGTTGGCCACTTCCGCCATGGTCTGCGCCATCGGGCCTTCCTTGCCCGCAAGGCAGTTGCCGGCGAAATTGTTGATGGCGTCCCCCGCCAGCGACAGCGGGCCAGCATTCCAGATTTCCTTTACCCCCTGTCCGAAATCGCCCAGCGCCGACAGCGGGTCGTCCCACATGGTGCCGGCAATGCCCGCCAGTTCCGCATAACCCTGCCCGACCACGCCCTGCTGTCCGTTCAGCGCGCTCTGCCCGAACTGGTTGATGGCTTCCTCATCGCCCCCTGCAAACGACGACAGCGCCTTGATCGCATTGGTCCCCGCCTTGACGCTGTCCTTGACCACATTGCCGGGCACATAGCCCTGCAGCGATTGCGGGAAGAATACGCCCGCGGCGAAGTCCGCGGTGCCGATATTGGCGGTGGCGGCATTGGCGGCGGTATTGCCGAAATACGAGGTGAACGTCGCCTCCGCCGCCGACATGCCGTCGTTGTTCATCAGGTTGACGAAATCGAGCAGCATATTCGCCTTGTCGGCGATGCTGTTCAGCTTCTCGATGCGGCCGTTGATGTCGTTGAGATGCTCCCGGGCGCCGCGCTGGTCGGCCATCTGGTCCGACAGGTTCTGCCGCGCATCGCGGGCGCTGTTCAGGTCGCCCTGCGCCTGCAGCGTCGCCTGATGCGCCGCATCGAGCTGCGCCTTGATCTCGGGGTCGCCGCTGTTCCAGTATTCGCTCTGCAGCCGCCCCTCGTTATTGACCGCGTCCTGATAATTGTTGCGCGCGATATGCTCCTGCGTCAGCGCGTCCTGATGCGCATTGGCAATCTGCTGGCCGGCATTAGGGTTGTCGGGGTCATAGCCCTGGTTCCTGATGAGGTCGTTGATCTCCTGCTGCGCCGCCGCCTTCTGGCCCTCCAGTGATTCGGCGCCCGCACCCTTGATAATGCCCAGCACCGTACCGTCCGCACCCGGCAGCGGCTCTTCATCACTGCCGCCCGCTGGGGTGGCTGGTGCGCTGCTCCCGCTCCCCGTGCCGCTCCCGCCTGCAGTAGTCCCCCCCGCCGGGCCGGTGGCCCCGCTCACCGCCACCCCGACCCCCGCCGCCGGGGACATGGTTCCGCCCGCCGCAACATTCTGCACCGCAAAATCGGAATCCATCTTGAAGCAGGATGCATCCTCCGAGCGCGACGGATGGGTCATTACCCGGATGGGATGGTATTCCGCCCACATATCGCCGTAGTAAATGCCGCCGCCAAGGCCGATGCCGCCCGCCGCACCGATTACCGCGCCGATATAACCGGGAATCATGTCATGCCAGCCGCCGCCGCTGTAGCCGCCGGTCCAGTATTCCGGCGGTTCCGGCACCGGCGCCCGCGGCTCCAGCGGTGGCCGGTACGGCTCATTACCCCAGCCGGGCTTCGGACCGCGCGGCCGGCGCCGGATCATCGACTGCGCCGCCGCCTGCATGAGGCCCTGCTTGCCTTGGGCGGCAATCTGGCCAAGACCGGCGAGATTGGCCAACTGACCCGCCCGCACTCCGGCCGTCATCATCACCTGCGCCATGGTGGGCAGATGGCCGGTCCCCAGTCCGGTCACTGTCGGGCTAATGCCCGTCACCTGACCAAGCACGCCGCCCAGTCCCATGCCGGGCTTGACACTGCCCGCACCTGCCGCGGCAAGATGACTCCCTGCACCGGGCATGTATCCCATACCGGCATGCGCCGCAGCGCCGCCGGCGGCTGACAGGTGGCTGCCCAACCCAACGTCGGGCATACTCCCCAGCCCCTCGTGTATGGCTGCCGGCGCATCACCAAGTCCGGTCCTGCCCCGATCAATAATGCCGGCGGCATCGGGCCGAACCGCCACGCCCGCACCCTCGCCGGCAATCACCACCCCGCCGCGAATGACTTGGCCCGCACTGTCCGGGCCCATGTTCACCATGATATCGCCGGCCTGCGCCCCCGGCGGCGGCACCAGCTGCGGCGGCACGCCCCGGCCCGCACCCTGAATCACCACGCCGTCGCGAATCACCTGGCCCGCGCTGTCCGGCCCCATGTTCACCATGATATCGCCGGGCATTAACCCGGGCGCAGCGTCCAGCGGGATGGGGTTGCCGGCGGTCCCGTCCATATTCGGGCCCTGATTAATCATGACGTCGCCGG
>CAZFBR010000113.1:0-11518 GCA_964517215.1 uncultured bacterium | reverse complement strand
CAGTGGCAGACCCTGCGCGACGGCGCGTACATTCTCCGCTTTGCCGGCGACCAGACCGTTGGCGTCAGCGAAGTGCGCTACGGCCGCAGCGATTTCCGCTACCTGCGCCTGACCGTGCGCGAGGTCCCGGCGGGGGTTGCGCTCGATCAGGTGACGGTTGCCGAACGCATCGACGAACCGGGTGATTTTGTCCTGCTCGCCCACGCCGGCCCGCCGGCCGTGGTGGCGGCCGCACGCGGCCGGGAGAGTACGGCGCAGTTCGATTTGTTTGGCGCTCCCCACCGGCGGGTCGCGGTGGCAGTTGCCGGCGGCGGCGATTTCCAGCGCGAAGTGGCGTTGCTGACCGCCGACCGCCCGGATGGCCCGTGGCGTTATGCGGGCGGCGGCGTCATCTACCGCAGTGGCGCCCGGCAGGAGCTGACCGTCGATTATCCCGAGCAGCAGCAGCGCTACCTGCAGGTGGTCATCCGGCATTACGATGATGCCCCGCTGCCGGTGACCGCAATTACCGTGCTGGGCGTGCCGCAGTATCTGTGCTACCGCGCCGACGCGCGCCGTGCGTTCCTGTATTATGGCAATGCGGCGGCGGCCGCGCCCCGGTACGACCTGGCGGCGCAATGGCAGGCGAACCATGCGCGGCCGGCGGGCACGGCCGCCGGCGTTGGTCCCGAGGAAGTGAACCCCGCCTGGCGCGCACCCGAAGCGCCGCTGGTGGAAACGCGGCCGTGGCTGATTTATGTCGGACTGGGACTGGGGGTCGTGCTGCTGGGGCTGCTGGCAGTGCAGCTCCTGCGCCAGGAAAAACGATCATGCTGAAACGGGAACCGGCCGCAGTTTGCAGGCCCGCCCGCAGATGCGCGGTGCGGAACCTCGCGCTGCTGGGGTTGCTGGTGCTGGCGGCTGCCGGATGCGGCGGCGGCACCACGCCGGCGGCGACGGGGCCGACGATCGGCTTTGTGCAGCTCCTGGAATCAGCGCAGCTCAATCTCGGCTATGACGGTTTCAGGCAGGCGCTCAGCGATTCCGGATATGTCGACGGGAAAACCGTCACCATCGATTACCGCTGTGCGCAGGGTGATTTGACCGCCGTCCCGCTGATCCTCGACCGGTTCGTGCAGGAACGGGTGGCGCTGATCGGGACCAACACCACCCCGTGCATGCTGGCCGCCGCGCAGAAGGTGCGCGACATTCCCGTGGTGATCACCGTGACGTTCGGTCCGCGGGAGAACGGCATCACGACGGTTCCGCCCAACCTGACGGGCTACTACGACGATTGTGATGCCGGACCGCTGCTGGCGGTCATGCGCGAATGCCTGCCCGGACTGACGACCATCGGAATCCCGTATTCGTCGGGCGAAGCCAATGCGGTGTATGCGGCGGGCAAAGTCCGGGAGGCAGCGGCTGCGATGGGCATTACCGTGCTGCTGCAGCCGATCACCACCGTCAACGAACTGCGCGACGCCACGCTGGCGCTGGCGGGGCAGGGGGCGCAGGCGCTGGTGCTGGTGTCGGATAATGCCGTGTACGCAAGCATCGACGCGCTGCTGCCGGTGGCGCGGGAACGGCAGTTGCCGGTGTTCGGGACGGACCCGGAAGTGGTCCGGCAGGGCGCGGCAGTCGGTTGGGGCGTCGATTTCTACGATTGGGGCTACGCCAGCGGGCAGGTGGCGGCCGCCCTGCTCGGCGGCAGTGCCATGACGGACGTCCCGCTGCGCCCCTGCGCGGTGCAGCAGCTTCTAGTCAGTGAAGCCAACGCCCGGTCGCAGGGGATGACCATCCCTGCCGGCGTCCTCGCCCGGGCCAAACGCCTCCCGCCGCTCCCCTGAACGGCGGATCGGCACAACCGCATGGCGGCCAACGGCAATCACTGGCGGCGGGACCAATTGCTTGCGTATTGTGCTGGAGTATGCTATTGTCAGTCGGCCGCTTTGCGGCAGTATACCCTCTGCCCCACCGGTGAACCGAGCGGGGCCATGGAGACCGAAGGGAGGTAGCAGATGAATTTGTATGAGGTGATGCTTGTCCTCAAGCCGGCGCTGACGCCGGAGGCAACGGAAGGGCTGCTGGGCGTCGTCAAGGAAGTGGTGGCCGCGCATGCCGGCAGCGTGGTGAAGGCCGACGATTGGGGTGAACGCCGCCTGACGTTCGACATCAACAAACAGAATCAGGGCCGCTACTATCTGACGTATATCAACACAACGGCAGATTCCGTCAAGGAACTCGACCGCCGGCTGCGGCTGCGCGACGAAGTCATCCGGTTCATGGTCATCAACCGGCCGACGGACTATTTCGAGCAGCAGAAGGCGCGGCAGGAGCGGATTGCGGCGAAGAAGGCGGAAGCCGAAGCGCGGGCGAAGATGAAGGCGGAGGCCGAAGCGGCCGCCGCGGCGGCGCGCATGGGCACCACGGCTGCGGCGGCAGCGCCGGCAGCGCCAGCTGAAGGAGCCAGTCATGGCGAACCTGCGGTCACTCAATAAGGTATTCCTGCTGGGCAACCTGACGCGCGATCCCGAGCTGAAGTACACGGGCACGGGCATGGCGGTGGCCAAGCTCGGGCTGGCGGTCAACCGCCGGTTCAAGAGCAAGAGCGGCGAATGGCAGGAAGAAGCCACCTTCATTGATGTCGATGTCTGGGGCAAGAGCGCGGAAAACGTCGCCCAGTTCTGCAAGAAGGGCTCGGGCGTGTTCATCGAGGGTTCGCTCCGGCTCGACAGCTGGGAGAAGGACGGCGAGAAGCGCAGCAAACTCAAGGTGACGGCGGACCGCGTGCAGTTCGCGGACGACCGGAAACCGGACGGTGCGGGCGGCGGCGTGGCCGGGTCCGCGGCGGGCGCAACTGACAACGTTGAAGAGGAGCCTTTCCACTAATGGCTGAATATTCTGGCGGTAGAAGCGGTGAACGTCGTTCGGATCGCGGACCGCGCGATCGTGACAAAGAGGGCGGCGGCGGCAAGTTCCGCCGGTTCCGGCGCAAGAAGGTCTGCATCTTCTGCAAGGACCCGGAGATTGAGATCGACTACAAGATCATCGAGCTGCTGCGGCGGTTCGTTTCCGATCGCGGGCGCATCTTCCCGCGCCGCCGTTCCGGCAACTGCGCCAAGCATCAGCGCAAGATTGCCGAGGCCGTGAAGCAGGCGCGGTTCGTCGCCCTGCTGCCGTACGTCAACGACTGATCCACCGTCGATGACGCCCCGTTTGCGGGCACAGGCGACCGTCGAAGGAGCATTCCTCGCGACGGTCGCCGTTTTATTATTCCTCGCCTGGCAATATGCCCCGGTGGTCTGGCTGCTCGGCCTGTTCTGCCCGGTTGCGCTGACCTACGTCGGGGTGCGGCACGGCCTGCGCACCGCGACCATGTCCGCCGGCGCGGCGGCGGTGCTGCTGCTGGGCGCCTCGCCGGTGCTGGCCCTGCTCTTCCTGTTCACGTTCGGGTTCCTCGGGGTGGCCCTGGGGGAGTGCCTGCGCCGCCGGCTGCCGCTGGGCCAGACGGCAGTGATCGGCACCATCGTTGGTGTGCTGGCCCTGACGCCGACCTACGCCATTTCCCGCACCTGGCTGGGGGTGGATCCGATGGCGCAGCTGTTCACCTCGTTCGACGCGATCACGGAGCAGACGATCAACCTGAAGCTGGCACTGAACCGGAAACTGGGGGCCACGGCGGCGGACCTGGCCCTGCAGCATGAGGCGCTGCACGAGCAGACGGAGTATATCAAGCTGGCCACGCCGGCCATGACGGTGTTTGGCGGGATGGGCATGGCGGTGATCAATCTGGCGCTGTCGCTCTGGCTGCTCTGGCGGCTGGGGCTGGCGCTGCCCTACCGGCTCCCCGCGTTCGCCACCGCCCGCTGCTACGATGCCTGCGCGGCCGGGCTGCTGGCCGGGGTGCTGCTGCTGCTGCCCGGCCGGGCGCATCCCTGGCTGTGGGTGGTGGGGTTGAACACCGTCGTCTTCTTTGCCCTGCTCTATCTGGTGCAGGGCCTGCTGGTGCTGCGCGTGCTGTTCGACCGTTGGCAGGTCGGGCGGCTCTGGCGGCTGCTGGGCACGCTCTACCTGGTGCTGGGCATGCCCCACCTGCTGGCACTGGCCGGCCTGCTCGATACATGGTATGATTTTCGCCGGCCGCCGGCCCCGGATAAGGCGCCGGCCAAGGACCGGGCGATTGCGCCCGGCGGGAGGAACAAGCGATGAAGGTGATTCTGACAGCGAATGTGAACGGTCTCGGCCGGGTTGGTGACGAGAAGAACGTCAACGAGGGCCATGCGCGCAACTTCCTCATCCCGCGCGGACTGGCAGTGCCGGCGACGGCGGGCGCGGAGAAGCAGGCGGCGGACAAGGCCGCGGCGGTGAAGCGCCAGCGTGACGCCGCCACGGCGGCGCGGCGCGAACTGGCGGCAAAACTCAAGGGTGCGGGCGTGACCCTGCGGCGCAAGAGTGCGGACGGCAAAAAGCTGTTCGGCTCGGTCAATGCGCGCGATCTGGCCGAGGCGCTGCACGCGCAGGGCTACGCGGTGGACGCCAAACACGTGGTCATCCCCGAGGCCATCCGCACGGTGGGCGAGCATCGCGCCCAGGCGAACCTCGGCGAGGGCCTGACCACGCCCTTCACCGTGACGGTGGTCGCGGAGACATAGGCATGTCCGGCGACCTGGGGCGGGTGGCGCTCCCCCCGCGCAATATCGAGGCCGAGCAGAACCTGCTCGGGGCGATGCTCAAGTCGGCGCGCTGCGTTCCCGCGGCGATCGAGTCCATCCCCGCGGCGGAATTCTTTTACGACGACCGCCACCGGCTGGTGTTCGCCACGCTGCAGGACATGTTCCGCGAACGCAAGGGGATCGACCTGACCACCGCGGCGGACGCCCTGCGCCAGCGCAAGCAGCTCGAGGCGGTCGGCGGCACCCTCTACCTCACCCAGCTGATGAACACCGTGCCGGCGTCGCTCAACGTCGAGGAATACGCGCGCATCGTGCGCGAAAAGTACCTGCTGCGCCAGCTGATCCAGGTGGGGACCGACCTGACGGCCGGCGGGTTCCGCGACAGCGAACCGCCGCAGAACCTGATGAACGCGGCGCAGAAGCAGATCTGCGAGCTCGCGGCGGCGGAGGACGGGGCGAAACTGGTCCCCGCCAAGACCCTGGTCCACCGCGTCGTCGACGAGATGGAGTCCATCCACAAGCAGAAGGGTGGCTGGCGCGGGCTGCGCACCGGCTTCCGCTGGCTTGACCACCACACCGGCGGGCTCAAGGGGGGCGACCTGCTCATCCTTGCCGCGCGGCCGTCGATGGGCAAGACCGCGCTGGCGCTCAATATCGCCACGCGCATCGCCTTCAACCGCGACGAGCAGAACCAGGAGCTCAATGCCGGGCATGACGGCCTGCCGGTGCTGATCTTTTCGCTGGAAATGTCCGCGGAGTCGCTGCTGCAGCGCGTCATCTGCAGCGAGGCGCGCATCAACTGGAACGAATTCAACCGCGGGATCACCGACAGCAACGCCTTCGTGCGCATCACCGATGCGGCCAGCCTGCTGACGCAGTGCGAGCTGCAGATCAACGATTCGTCGGCGATCACGCCGCTCGAGATCACCGCGCAGGCGCGCCGGCTGAAAACGGAAAAGAAGAAGCTGGGGCTGATCGTCATCGATTACCTGCAGCAGATGCAGGCGGACACAGGCGGGCGGCGCGGCGGGCCGGAGAACCGGCAGCAGGAGATCGCCGCCATCTCGCGCCAGCTCAAGGGCCTGGCCCGCGATCTCGACGTGCCGGTGCTGGCGCTGTCACAGCTCAGCCGCCAGGTCGAGCATCGCGAGGACAAGCGGCCGGGGCTGTCGGATCTGCGCGAATCGGGCGCCCTCGAGCAGGACGCCGACGTGGTGCTCATGCTCTACCGCGAGGAATACTACCTCAAGCGGCTCAACAAGCCGGTGCCGCCGGAGGCGCTGAACACCGCCGAGCTCATTATCGCCAAGCAGCGCAACGGCGTGGCGGGGATCAACGGCCGGCTGACCTTCTACGGCGATTACACCCGCTTCGAGACGCAGGAGAATCCGGACGAGCAGCCGGGTCCGGAAGCGGAGTACGTGCCGGGATGACCCACGCTGCCGGCCCGCTGACCGCACTGGCGCTGCGCCTGCCCCGGCCGGCGCGCAGTTTTGTGGCGGAAACGGGCGCGTATATGCTGCTGCTGCGCGATACCGTGTGCGCGCTGGCGGTGCGCCCGCGGCGCTGGCGCGAGGTGGTGCGCCAGATGCATGCGTCCGGGGTGCAGTCGCTCCCCATCACCCTGCTGACGGCGGTCTTCACCGGCATGGTGCTCGCCCTGCAGACCGCCTATCAGCTCAAAAAATTCGGCGCGGAGATGTATGTGGGCGGCATCGTCGGCCTCTCCATGGCCCGCGAACTGGGCCCGGTCATGACCGGGCTCATGGTGGCGGGGCGCGTCGGCGCGGGGATTGCCGCCTCGCTGGGGACCATGGCGGTGACCGAGCAGATCGATGCGCTGCGCACCATGGGCACCGACCCGGTCAAGTATCTCGTCCTGCCGCGCACGCTGGCGCTGGCGGTCATGCTGCCGGTGCTGACGGTGTTCACCATGGTGGTGGGGTGTTTGGGCGGCTATGCGATCAGCGTGCATCTGCTGGGGATCAATGCCGACCTGTACTATACCGCCACCACCAAAATCGTCGAGTCGACGGACATCCTCAACGGCCTGCTCAAATCCGCGGTCTTCGGCGCCATTATCGCCCTGTCGGGCTGCTATGCCGGTTTGAACTGCCGCGGCGGCGCGGAGGGGGTCGGCAAAGCGACCACCTTCGCCGTCGTGCTCGCCTGCATTCTCATTCTCGTGGCCAATTATTTCCTGACCGCCGTCCTCTACATCATGTGATGATGACCACCTGCGCGGCGGTGCTTGCCGATGTGCATGGCAACCAGGCGGCGCTGGCGGCGGTGCTGCGCGCCGTTGATGCGGGCGGGTACGGGCCGCTCTATTGCCTGGGCGACATCGTCGGGTACGGGCCCGATCCCGGCTGGTGCGTGCGCGAGCTGCGCCGGCGGAACTGCGCCAGCGTGCTGGGCAACCATGATGTGGTCGCCTGCGGCCTGCGTCCGGCCGACGACTTCAGTCCGCCGGCCCAAAAAGCCATTGCCTGGACCCGCACGGTCATGACCGCGGAGGAACAGGCGCTGCTCGCGGCGCTGCCCACGCGGCGCGAAGTGCCGACGCCGACGGGCAATGCGCTGCTGGTTCACGGCAATCTGGTGGACGATTACGTGACCTACCTCACCACGCCGGCTGCCGCCGCGCAATCGCTCGCCCTGCTGACGGCGGGCCGCTATGCCTTCTTTGGTCATACCCACCGGCCGCTGATCTGGCAGCCGGCTGCGGACGGGACGCCGGGCGACGCGGCGGCGTCAGAGGTGCCGGTGGACGACTGGTACGTCATTCCCGACCGGCCGGTGCTGCTGAACCCCGGGAGCGTCGGCCAGCCGCGCGATCATGACCCGCGGGCCGCGTTTGTCGTCTGGGATATCGCCAACCGCCGCTGCCGTTGGGAACGCGTGCCGTACGACATTGCGGCGACGCAGGGCCAGATGGCCGCGGCCGGCCTGCCGGCCTTTCTCAGCGAACGCCTGGCGCAGGGCCGCTGAGATGCCCGCGCCGGTAACGCCGCCGGTGGCGGTCGACATTATCATCCCCGCCCGCACTGCCGACGGGCGCGACGGGGTGGTGCTGATCGAGCGCCGGAACCCGCCGCCGGGCTGGGCGCTGCCGGGCGGTTTCGTTGATGCCGGTGAAAGCTGCGAGCAGGCGGCCGTGCGCGAGGCGGGCGAAGAGACCGGCCTTGCGGTCACGCTGCTCGGCCAGCTCGCGACCTATTCCGCACCGGGCCGCGACCCGCGCGGTCATTCGATCAGTGTGGTGTTAATTGCGGCGCCGACTGCCGGCCAGCCGCGCGGCATGGACGACGCCCGGCAGGCGGCGATCTGCGCGCTCGACGAACTGCCGGCGCTGGCCTTTGACCACGACCGCCTGCTGGCCGACTACCGCGCCTGGCGCAACGGTCGGCTCCCCGCCCTTATTGCCCGCCCGTAATCCGCGGCATGCCGGGCCGATGACGGGCAGCAGTTTCGGGGCGGCACGGATCCGGCGGCGTTCCCGCGGCAGTCAATCAGCAGCGTGCGGTACGGGTGCCATGTGTGGTATCGCGGGCACGTTGTGTCCTGCGGCGCGGGCGCTGCTTGCGCTGTCGCACGCGAAGTGAACCTGCCCCGCCCGGAAAACTGCGGGCGGGTATTGACAGCGGGCGGCAGGGTTTGCTACGCTGGGAACCGGGAGGGGAGAACTTGTGGATATCTATATCAACGGCAATAAGATAGATTTTACCCTGAATGGCGAAAAAACGGCGGGTGAGGTGCAGCGCGCGCTCAATGCCGAACTGGCCAAACACGAGCGGGTCATGGTGTCGTTTGCCGTGGATGGTGATGCCACCCCGGCGGCGCTGACGCGGCCGGTTGCGGCGATCGGTGAAGTGCGGGTCGAGATGGAAAACGTCAACGAACTGGTGCAGGCGACGCTGCGCGGGGTGAGCGAGTATTTCGACAAGCTCGAACGGGCGGTGAATGAAATCGGCGGGTTTGCCGCGGAGCAGCAGGCGATCGAAACCGGGCTCGTGCGCAAGGATGTGGCGGAGGGGCTCGACTGGGTATGCCGGGCGATGAGCACCAGTGCCGCCCTGCTCAGCGTGCCGGGCAACGAACTGCCGGCGCTCGGCGCGGAGGTGGCCGCGGTGACGGCCATGCTGCGCGGCGCGGCGGACGATGCGGCGGCGGCGCAGGTCCTGCGCGACCAGGTGCGGCCTCTGCTGCCGCGCCTGCGCCAGCAGCATGCGGCGCTGACCCTGGCGGGCAACGCCGGCACCTTGCGCCGGCGCCGGCTGCATGAGGAGTTCGAAAAGTTCTCGCAGCAGCTGCCGCAACTGGCGGGGGCGTTCAGGCAGACGGCGGTCCACCTGCAGACGGGCGAGGAGATCAAGGGCCTGCAGGTTTTCCAGGAGGCGGTGAGCGAACTGCAGGCCTTCATTGCGCTGCTGCAGGAAGTGCAGCGCCTCGGCGAGACGGACTTCACCACCACGGTGTTCGAGGACAAGTCGCTGGCGCAATGGGTGCAGGATTTCCTCGAGAATCTCAAATCGATTGTGGACACGTTCGGCAACCGCGATTATGTGCTTTTGGCCGATCTGCTCGAATACGAAATGGCGCCGCGGCTCGAGCGCTGGCAGCGCATCCTGGCCGTGCTCAAGCCCACCCTGCCGCGGGCGGAATAGGCGGCAGCATGCGACTCTGTTCGCTGGCCAGCGGCAGCGCGGGCAACGCCATCCTCATTGCCGGCGCCACGACCACGGTGCTGATCGATGCCGGGCTGACGGGGAAGGAGCTGGCCGCGCGCGCGGCGCAGGCGGGGATCGACCTTGCGCGGGTCGATGCCATTCTCGTCACCCACGAGCACGGCGATCACACCGCCGCGGTGGGCATCCTGGCCCGGCGGTACCGCATCCCGGTCCATATCGATCCGCTGACCTACGCGGCAGCGCAGGAAAAGCTTGGCGAGCTTCCCGACCTGCGCCGGCTGGAGTCGCCGCAGTTCACCATCGGCGAATTTGCGGTCAATTCGTTTCCGCTGCCGCATGATGCGGTCAATCCGCTCGGGTTTTCCGTCAGCGACGGTGAATGCCGCGCCACGGTCATGACGGACATCGGGGTGATGAACCAGTTTCTTGCCCGCTGCGCGCGGGAAAGCGACCTGCTGGTGCTGGAGGCGAATTACGAGCAGGAACTGGTCTATGCCTCCGACCGCCCGTGGCCCAACAAGCAGCGGGTGCTGGGCAATCGCGGGCATCTCGGCAATCACGACGCCGCGCAGCTGGTGCGGTCGCTGGCCGGCACGCGGGTGCAGGCGGTGCTGCTGGCGCACCTGTCGGGCGACCATAATACGGCCGGGCATGCCCTGGCGCGGCTCCGGCAGGTGCCGGGATTGCCGCGCGTGGTTATTGCCGAACAGGACCGGATCAGCGGGTGGCTGACGGCGGTGCCGGCGGCGGTGGCGGCATCGTCAGGCGCGCCCCGGCCCGCCACGGAGAAAAGCGTCCCGGTAATTGCGCGGACGTAGGCGAGGAAATGACATGCTGATCTGGAAACAGGAATTGCGGGAACGGCTGGCGGCGGCGGCGCAGGCCGCGGGCCTGGCGGTGACGGCGGACGCGGTGGTGGTCGAGCGCGCGCGCGATGCGGCGCACGGCGATTACGCGTCGAACCTCGCCATGGCGCAGGCGAAGCAGGCGCGGTGCAAGCCGCGCGAGCTGGCGGAGAAGATCACGGCCGCGTTCGACGGCGGCCCGTGGTTCGCGCCGCCGACGATCGCCGGCCCGGGGTTCATCAACCTGGCGCTGGCGCCGGCCGCCTGGCCGCAGCTGGTGGCCGGCATGCTCGCTGCGGGCGCGGCCTACGGCCGGAGTGCGGGCGGTGCGGGCCGGAAGGCCATGGTCGAGTATGTCAGCGCCAATCCGACGGGGCCGCTGCACATCGGGCACGGGCGCGGCGCGGCGTATGGCGATGCGCTGGCGCGCCTGCTCGCGGCCACGGGCTGGTCGGTGACGCGCGAGTTCTATCTCAACGACACGGGCAACCAGCTCGGCATGCTGGCGGAATCGCTGTGGGTGCGCTACCGGCAGGCGCAGGGCGTGGCGATCGAGCTGCCGGAGAACGGGTATCACGGCGAATATCTGGTCGAACTGGCGGCGGCCGCGCGGCGCGAGCTGGGCGACGGCTATACGGAATACAATGACGCGACGCGCACGGCGTTCGGCGACTTCGGCAAGCGGGTGCTGCTGGTCGAAATCACCGGCGATCTTGAACGGTTTCAGGTCGGGTTTGACGTCTGGTCGAGCGAGCGGGAGCTGTACCGCTCGGGCGCGGTCGAGGCGGTGGTGGCGCAGCTGCAGGCGGCCGGCGCGCTGGCGGAGCAGGACGGCGCGCTGTGGCTGAAGTCGTCGGCACACGGCGACGAGAAGGACCGCGTCCTGCGCCGGGCGGACGGGCGCTATACCTACCTCGCGGCGGACATCGCCTACCACGCGCAGAAATTCGCGCGCGGGTTCGACCGCATGATCGATATCTGGGGGTACGACCATCACGGCTATACCGCGCGGGTGCGCTCCGCGCTGAGGTATCTCGGGCTCGACGACGGCAAACTGGAGATCCAGCTCTACCAGCTGGTCAAGCTGCTCGATAACGGCCACGAGGTGCGCATGGGCAAGCGCACGGGGAGCTTCGTCACCCTGCGCCAGGTGACCGACGAGGTCTCCACCGATGTGGCCCGCTGGTTTTTCCTCATGCGCCAGCATGAAAGCCATCTTGATTTCGACCTGGCGCTGGCCAAGCAGCAGTCCAACGACAATCCCGTCTACTATGTGCAGTATACGCATGCGCGGCTATACAACATCCTACAACAAACCAACACCACCAAT
>CAZFBR010000112.1:0-11521 GCA_964517215.1 uncultured bacterium | reverse complement strand
CTGCGCATCATCCTCGACAACCTGTTCGGCAACGCCGCGGCCTACGCGACAGAAGGCAGCACTGTCCTCATCCGCGCGATTGTGACCGCCGCCGGCCTTTCCCTCACCGTCACCAATGCGGTTTCCGGGCTGACAGCGGCGGAGTGCGACGCCATGTTCGACCGCTTCTGGCGGCGCGACTGTGCCCGCACCGCGGGGCGCGGCACCGGGCTTGGCCTGGCGCTGGCGCGCGGACTGGCGGAGCTGCTCGGCGGCTCGCTGACCGCCACCATGCCCGCGGCCGATACCATCTGCTTCACGCTCACCCTGCCGTCCGCGGCGGGGAACCAATGATACACACGACGCTTCGGCGTCGGGAAAGCGGGTTCCAATGAAGTTCATGACCATACTGATTGCCGGTTGCACCCTGCTGGCGCTGGCCGGCTGCGCGCGGGAGAACCCGCCCGCCACCCCGACCACAGCGCCGGCCGCCACCGAAACTGCAGCACCTGCTGCACCCGCGTGGCGCGATGCCTTCGCGGTCGACACGACCACCCTGCGCCCTGAGGGGGATAATCCCTACTTCCCGTTGCGGCCCGGGCACATGCTGACCTACGCGGGCAGCGAAGACGGGGAGCCGGTCGAGCTGATCATTACGGTGACGAACAGGACCGAAGTCATCGACGGTGTGACGACGCGCGTCGTTGAGGAGCGCGAAAGCAAGGACGGCGAGCTGGTCGAGGTATCGCGCAACTGGTTCGCGGTCGATCCCGCCACGCAGGACCTCTACTATTTCGGCGAAGAGGTCGACATGTACCACGCCGGGCGTATCAGCGGACACGAGGGGGCGTGGCGCTCGGGGGTGGAAGGGGCGCGCTTCGGGTTGCTGCTCCCCGGCGCCCCGCGCGTCGGCGACCGCTACTATCAGGAGGTGGCGTCCGGGGTCGCGCTCGACCGGGCCGAGGTACTTTCCGTGACCGAGTCATTCACCACCCCGGCCGGTTCGTTCACCAACTGCCTGCGTACGGAGGAGACCAGCGGCCTCAAGGCCAACGAGCGCGGCTATAAGATATACGCGCCGGGAGTCGGCCTGCTCAAGGACGGCGCGCTGCTGCTGAAGAGCATGCCGCGCTGAGCCATCACCAGCACGCCGCGCTCCCATCTGCGGGGGCGCGGCGTTTCATATTTCAGTTTCCTTCACCAGCCGCCGGTAATAGTCGACGCACTTCTGGCAGGTGTTCTTCTTTTCATGCCACTCGGGATGGTCGCGGCGGATCAGTTCGAGCAGGTACTCCTCCGCCTTGATGTGGGCCAGGCCAGCCGCCTCGTCGATTTCCCGGTTGCAGATGGCGCAATGGTATTTCATGGCACCCGCTCCTGCTCTCCGTTGCTCCTATCCATATTATACCGCAAATACTGCGCAACGGCACAACAGTTGTCCGGTCAAGGCACCAGCTTGCGCCGCCGGTTATGCCAAGTTACACTGCCGCCAGTGGAGGCGATCATGAACCAGGTGCGCACGATTATTGCTTCATCCGCCATGACCTACCAGCAGAAGCTCTACAAGCTGGCCATGGAAGCGGAAGCCACGCTCCCCCCGCCGCAGTACCCGGCGGCGGCGCGGCAGCACATCAGGGCGGGCGTGATCTGCGAGATGTCCGAAGGCAATGCCCCGTACCGCCCGCGCTACATCCTCCCCGATTATGCCGTGCTCATGCGCCGCGGCAGCGCCTTCCTCGGGCTGGACCCGCCGCGCACCCTGGCCGAGGCGCTCAATGCGCTGACCATCATTTACCGGCATGTCCCGTCGATCACCTCGTTTCCCGTCTTCCTCGGCAACCTCGACGAGCTGCTCGAGCCGTTTGTGCGCCGCATCCCGCGCGCGGCGGCCGCGGCGGCGATCCGCGGCTTCCTGCTGCACCTCGACCGCACCCTGACCGATTCCTTCGTCCACGCCAATATCGGGCCGCGGGCGACCCGCACCGGCGAGCTGATCCTCGCCGCGGAACGCGAGCTGCAGAACGCGGTCCCCAATCTCTCGCTGAAGTACAGCCCGCAGCTGACCCCGCGCGCCTTCGCGCTCGACGCGGTGCGCACCGGGCTGGCGGTCTCCAAGCCCTACTTCGTCAACGACGACCTGCTGCGCGACACCTATCCCGGCGGTTACGGGGTGGCGAGCTGCTACAATACCCTGCCGCTGGGCGGGGGGAGCTTCACGCTGGTGCGGCTCAATCTCGCCGCGCTGGCCCGGCGCAACCGCGGCCGCAACGTCGCCCGCTTCCTCGACCGCGAGCTCCCCGCCGCCGTGGCGGCCATGGGCGCGGTCATCGAGGCGCGGCTGCGCTTCCTCGTCGAGGAGAGCGGCTTCTTTACCCGCAATTTCCTGGTCGAGGAGGGGTTCATCGCCCGCGACCGCTTCACCGCCATGTTCGGCATCTACGGCCTCGCGGAATGCGTCAACCACCTGCTCAACGCCCGTGCGCCGCGCGACCGCTACGGCCGCGGCGCCGCCGCCCGCTCGCTCGGGCTCGCCATCATGACCCTGCTCCGCGACGAAGTCGCCCGGCTGCGCTCGCGCCATTGCGCGATCACCGGCCACCGCTACGTCCTGCATGCGCAATCGGGGATCACCACCGACGTCGGCGTCACCGCCGGGGTGCGCATCCCCTCGGGCGAGGAGCCGCCCGAGATCATCGACCACATCCGCCATACCGCGCCGTTCCACGACTTCTTCCCCGCCGGGGTCAGCGACATCTTCCTGTTCGAGAAGACCGCGCGGCGCAATCCCGCGCATGTGCTCGATATCGCCGCGGGGGCCATGGCCGCCGGCCTGCGCCTCTTCGCCTTCGGCTGCAGCGACAGCGACCTGGTGCGCATTACCGGCTTTCTCGTCAAGCGTTCGGCCATCGCGCAGGCGAAACGCGGGCGGCCCGTGCTGCACGGCACCGTCGCACTGAGCGTCGATTCGTTCCGCAGCGCCGCCCTGCTCAACCGCATCGTCCGCTGATGCCGACCGGCTGCGTCAACCGCATCCTCTCCGCCAGCGCCGTGGACGGGCCGGGGAACCGGTTCGCCGTCTTCCTGCAGGGGTGCAATCTGCGCTGCGGCTATTGCCACAATCCCGAGACCTGGCAGGCCTGCACCGGCTGCGGCCGCTGCGTCGCCGCCTGCCGCAGCGGGGCGCTGCGCCGCGCGGGTTCTACCGTCGTCCACGATCCCGCCCGCTGCCGCAGTTGCGGACGCTGTCTAACCCGCTGCCGCCGGCACAGCTCCCCCCGCACCTGTGTCATCACCAGCGCGGCGGTCGCCGACCTGCTGGCGGAGAACCGCCCGTTCATTTCCGGGCTTACTGTCTCCGGCGGCGAGGCGTCGCAGCAGCCGGCCTTCACCGCCGCCATCTGCCGCGCCGCGCGCCGGCTGCGCCTGACCGCCTTCATCGATACCAACGGCATGATGCCCCCTGCGGTCTGCCGGCAGCTGCTGGCCGCCGCCTCGGCCTTCATGGTCGACCTGAAGGCGTTCCGTCCCGCCGACCACCAACTGCTGACCGGAACTGCGGACAATGCCCCGGTGCTGGCGACCATCCGCGCCGCCGCGCGCGCGCGCAAGCTCTACGAGGTGCGCACCGTCGTCGTTGATGGCCTGTTCGACAACCGGCGCAATATCCGCCTGGCCGCGGCCTTTCTCGCCGCCCTGCCGCACCCGCCGCGCTTTACGCTCATCGCCTTCCGTCGCGCCGGGGTGCGCGGACCCGCCCGCCGCTGGCGCGAGCCGCAGCCGGCGCTCATGCGCGAGCTCGCCGCCATCGCCGCCGCCGCCGGCCTGCGCCGGGTCAGCGTCATTTGACCCGTTGACAATCAGCTGGCACGCCCGAACCCCGCGCCGGAAACAATGTATTATCCTGTTTGACTGCGGACGGCAGTGCCTGTTAGGATGCGCTCACCTTGGTTGCGGAGCTTGTCCATGAATCGTTGGGTTGTTCTTTTGCTGGTATTGCCGGTTCTGCTCGCTGCCGGCTGCGGCCAGCCGTCGGCACCTGCCGTCGGGTCGGGCGACACCTTTACCTTCGGGGTCATTCTCCCGGGCACCTACAACGACCGCGGCTGGGGTGCGGCGCATTACGAGGCCGGGCAGTATGTCGAGCAGAGCATGCCCGGCACGCGCATGGTCTACATCGACAACGTCAACCCCGGCGCCCGGCCGGGCGTCACGGTCCCGCAGGTGGTCGACCTGCTCGCCGCCCAGGGCGCACGGCTCATCATCGCCGCCTCGGAGGAATTCTGCGACGGGGTCATTGAGGCGGCGCAGGCACATCCCGACCTGTATTTCATCAGCGTCGGCAGCGATATCGCCTGGCGCGAGGGGAAGGCCTACCGCGCGCCCGCGAATGTCAGCAATCTCTTCGGGCGCATGGTCTACGGCAAGATGATCGGCGGTTACGCCGCCGGCATGACGACGCAGACGGGGAAGATCGGGTATGTCGGCCCGCTGGTCAATGCCGAATCGCGCCGGCTCGCCGCCGCCACCTACCTCGGCGCCCGCGACGCCTGGGTCAATGAACGTCATCAGGACCCGGCCCGCCTGCAGTTCATCGTGAGTTGGATCGGGTTCTGGTTCAATATCCCGGGGCAGACGCTCGACCCGAGCAAGGTCAGCGACGAATTCTTTGCCACCGGCTGCGATGTCGTTGTCTCGGGGATCAATACCACCGAGGCACTGGTCGAGGCGGGGCGCCTGCGCCGCGCCGGTCATAATGTCTATGCCGTCCCGTACGATTATCACGACGCCGGGCGCGAGGCCGCCGACGCATCGCTCGGCGTGCCGTATTTCAACTGGGGGCCGTCCTACGCCGCCGCCGTCGCCATGGCGCGCGAGCAGCGCTGGCAGCAGTCCTTCTCCTGGCCCGCGCCCTACTGGCCGGATATTAACGATCGCACGCGCAGCAGCGTCGGCTTCACCCGCGGCGAGGCGCTGTCGCCCGCCGCCAACGCCGCGCTCGACCGCTTCATCGCCGGGCTGGGGGATGGCAGCAGCAACCTCTTCCGCGGTCCGCTCAACTATCAGGACGGTTCCGTCTTCCTGCGCGACGGCGAAATCGCCACTGACCAGCAGATCTGGTACCTGCCGCAGCTGCTGCAGGGGATGACCGGCGCCAGCGCCCAATAAGACGTTGCCTTCGGCGTTGGTACACAGCGTTGCGCAATCTGTACACAACATGCCACCGCATCGGTGGCACACACTACTAATCGTTCGCCGGCATTATTCCCTAATATTTCCGTACGTTCAGCGCGATGCCGCCGGGCTGGCATCACCACTTCGTTCCCGCCAGAGCAGCGCGAGCAGGTAGAGCGCCAGCGTAAGCACCACCAGAAAATGGACGCCCGTAACGAACGACAGCGATTCCAGCAGTCCGCCGACAACCGCACCCAGAAAATTCGAGCCGAGCGCCACCGCACGATTGCGGGTCCGCGCAAATGCATCGATGAAAATGATCCCCGCAAAGACAATCGGCAGGTTCAGGCAGAAACCGGCGATCGGCAAACGCAGCAGCGGCGACAGCGAGGTGAGCAGTTCCAGCGGCAGCGCATAGAGCACCGCCAGCGACGCAAACAGCAGCAAATACACCGTGCGGATATCCCGTAGCGGGCGGCGCGCCACCAGCAGGTTGGCGAACAGGATCAGCACCAGGATTGCGGTGATCGTCACTGCGCTCACCACCCAGGTTGCCCCGAACAGCAGTGACGACTTGCTGATATTCTGGAACTCCAGCAGCATAAACGCCGCGCCCAGGCAGAAGAAACTGCCGCTCATCCCCCCGGCGCGGCGCAGCACCGCCCCGCCCCACGCCGCCGCCAGCAGCAGGAGCGCCGCGGACACGAGCAAATACATCGGCGGCAGCCGGCGCCCGGGCAGGTACAGGTACGGCCAGTCGTCCGTGATCGCCGCGGTCGTCCCGGCAAATTCCTGCCAATGCGTGCCCAGCCAGGCAGACAGCGCCGGATCGCGCCGCACACTGGCTGCAAACGCCGCCGGATCGCGCGGGCAGATGAACATCGTCCCGCCCCAGCCGTAGCGGTTGCCGTTGCGCGCGAACACCATCAGCGGTGAATAGCCGAAGACATCGCGCAGCATCCCGTAGAACCGGTCGGTCAGCCACGGGTAATGCGATTCAAACACGAGCGTCAGCACACCGTCGGGCGCCAGCAGCGCCGCGGCCTGGGCCAGCGCCTCGCGCGTGTAAATGTAGTGGTCGAGCCGCGTATTGTTGTAGGCCGAAGCCGAGGTATGCGCGTCGAGCAGGCCGAACGTGACCACATCGTAGCCGGGCTGCGCCCGCCGCAAAAACGCGCGCGCATCGTCGATATGGACCTGCACCCGTGAATCGGCATACGGCTGCGCGGGATGGTACTGCCGCCCCAGCCGGAAGATGCCGGGATCAATCTCCACCGCATCGACCTGCCGCACGCCGGCGCGCAGCGCTCCCGCCGCGTCGTTTCCCGCGCCCGCCCCGAGGATGAGCACGCGCTGCGCCGCGGGTCGCAGCCGGTACGGGAGATCGTAATGGCAGAACGTGCGCCCAACGATCCCGTCAGGGAACTGCGCCGGATGGGCGGCAATGAACGTATCCGACAGATCGAGCAGCTGCATGTACCCGGCATTATTGACCGCAATCCCGTAGCCCGTAACCAGTCCGTCGCGTTCGCAGGGGTGCAAGACCAGTTTCTGGTACGGCGACCACAGCCGCTCAATCGCCCGCGGCTCCGGCACACTCAGCACCGCCACCATGACCGCCGCGCACAGCACGCCCAGCGCGGCATGACGCCGGGACGGCCAGGTAAGCACGATCAGCGCTGTCGCGAGCACAAACCAAACCGCGGGCGGAACACACCACAACGACAGCAGGCCGAACAGCCACACCCCCGCGATACTCGCCGCAACGTTCACCGAATAGGCAAGAATGGGCCGGTTCGTCCGGTCCAGCAGCGCCCCCAGGCGCTGCCCGAGCGGATAGAACAACGCGGCAATCAGGGCGAAAACCGCCAGCGTGGCCGCCAGGCCGAAGAGGGCGCTGCCGGTGATATCGTCCGACGTGTAATGCCCCCAGACCGGCGACTCGGTGAATACCGTCACCATGGCCGGGATATCGCGCACCGGATGCAGCGAGCGCCCGGCAATAACCACCTTCCACGGCAGCACTGCCGCGCAGACGAGCAGCGTCAGCAGCGGCAGGATATAGCCGAAGCGGCAGCGCCGGGCTGCGCCATAGCAGCCGCCCCCCATCCCGACGAAGCATGCCAGCAACACCAGATTGCTCAGATAGGCGAAGATGCGCACTTCCGTGGCAATCCACCGGATCAGGGCGATTTCGAGAAAGAGCAGCGCAACACTCACCGCCGCCAGATCGTACCAGGTCCGGCGGGCCGATCCGCCGGTCATGACCGCACACCGTATGCAGCCGCGTGCCGGCCGATACTCCCGGGGCAGGCGCAACGCCGCGCCGGCGCGCTATACTGCTGCCCGTCAATGAACGTGCCACCGGCAACACCATCCGCCAGCGCCGGCCGCTTCACCATCGCTTTCATATGCAGTGGTTCTCCTCCGCGTATCTGCAGAACAGCGTCGGCAGCGTAACAGCCGCCAGACCCGCTGTCAACGGTATTCCCTCCCGTGCCGGCGGGTCATACGGCACGCCTGCACCGTTGACCGGCCGTGAACCGCAACCCGTGCTCCGGGTAATCAGCGGTCGTGCAGCGTCAGCGCCCGGAGGAAGCCGCTGACCAGGCCGCCGATCGTCTCGACATTATAACCGCCCTCCTGCACCATGAGCAGCGGCAGGCCGAGTTCCGCGAACATATTCCCCATGGCCGGATAGGCGGCGTCGGTCAGGCGCATTCCGCCCACCGGGTCGGCATGATGTGCGTCCACGCCCAGCGAGACGATCACATGCGCCGGCGCAAACGCCCGCACCTTTTCCAGCCCCGTCGCCAGCGCCGCCAGATAGGCATCGTCGTCGGTTGTCTTGGGGAGGGGCATATTCAGATTGCAGCCCAGTCCCGCGCCCGTTCCCGTCTCGTCGGCATAGCCCGAGGTGTAGGGGAATTCGCGGGCCGGGTCGGCGTGCAGCGACACATACAGCACTTCCGGCCGGTCGTACCAGATGTCCTGCGTGCCGTTCCCGTGATGATAGTCGATATCGACGATGGCAACCCTGCCCGCCGCCAGCAGCCGCTGCGCGGCGACGGACGCGTTGTTGATGAAACAAAAGCCGCCATACCGGGCGCGCTCCGCATGATGGCCCGGCGGACGGCACATGGCGTACGCCCGCTTGTCCCCCGCCAGCAGGCACCCCGCGCCCGTCCACGCCAGCGCGGCGCTGTGCTGCGCGCAGGCGAGCGTCTGCCGGCCGAACGGCGTCGTCACATCGAGCGCGTAGGCGGCGATAATATGCGCGTAGCGGTCGTCGGGCAGGCGCAGGCGGCCGGGGCCGGGCAGCACCTGCGGGGTGCAGTAGTCAGCGTCGTCATGCAGTTGTCTGGTCAGCAGTTCGAGATGCGCCAGATACGCCGGCGCATGCACCGCGGTCAGGACCCCGGCGGGCACGGATTCGACTGCCGCGTCCCGCAGCGCCGGTATGCCGGCGATCGCCCGCTCAATGGCCGTCAGCCGTTCCGGGGTTTCAGCGTAGGCGAGCGAGCTCTGCCAGGCGGTCTCCCATTCCGGCGCATGGCGCTGATGCTCGCGATTGCGAATGACCGTCAACGCCATTGCCTCTGCATCCTTTCTCCGTCGCGGCGTCAGCAGGATACCGCACTAACACCGGGGGACTGCTGCCGAGTGTATCAGCCGCCCGCGACATCGTCAATGCGCATTCCCGTTTGACGGCACACCGGCGGAGGTGTATGCTCGGTTGCACAATTGCTGCACACACCGCCACCGGAGGTGATGCATGCCCGACAGTCGCTCCCTCAAGCTGACCCTGCCCAACGACCTCACATACCTGCCCATCGCCCAGTCATTCGTCCGCGCCACCGCCCAGCTCCTCGGCTTCACCGAGCCGCAGCTCAACCACCTTGAAGTCGCCGTCGAGGAAGGGATCACCAACGTCGTCAAGCACGCCCTCGCCGGGGAGGAACATGCGACCTTCACCCTGATCTGCGAACCGCAGCCGCTCGGCCTCTGCCTGCGGCTGCGGGAAAAGGGGATGCCCTTCGATCCCGCCCGCGCCGCCCAATACCGGCCGGAAGCGCTCACCGAAGACGGCAGCGCGCCCGCCGGGCTCGGCATCCACCTGATGCGGAAGCTGATGGACGAGCTCTCCTTCCACAATCTCGGCGCCGAGGGAAAGGAAACGCGGATGCTGAAGCGGCTCCCGCAGCGGGACATCACCAGTTACCTGCCGGCCGCCGACCTGGCGCCCAATCCCGAACCCAAACCGCAACCAGCCGCCATCACCGAGCGGATCCCCTACCAGGTCCGCCGGCTGCAGGCCGGCGAGGCGATCGAAGTGGCGCGCGGCGCCTACAAATCACACGGCTACACCTTCTTCGAGGAACTCATCTACTATCCCGATTCCATCGTCAAGCTGAACGAGGCGGGGACCCTGGTCTCCGTGGTGGCGGTGACCGACGACGGCCGGTTCATGGGGCACAGCGCCCTGCTCTATCCCGAGGCAGGGGCGCGCATCGCCGAACTGACCTTCGTCTTCGTCGATCCCGAATACCGCAGCCAGGGCTGCTTCAAGCGCATGTGCGCGGAGCTGTTCAACACCCCCAAGCGATTCCCGCTCGACGGCATATACGCCTACGCCGTGACCAACCATCCCTTCACCCAGAAGACCATGGTGAAATACGGCATCAACGACTGCGGGCTGGCCATGGCGGTAAGCCCGGCCACCTGGCATTTCAAGGGGATCGACGGCGACACCTCACAGCGCATGAGCGTGGTCCTCTGCTACAAGTACCTGACCGTCACCCCGGCGCTGACGCTCTATCCGCCGGCCCGGCACCGGGCGCTGATTGAAAAGCTGTATGCCAATATCGGCGCACCCGCACATGCCTACGCGGACCCGCCGGCGGGTACCGCGCTGCCGGCGCAGGCCGCGCAGCTCACCACCACCCTCTACCCGTCCGAGGGGTGCGCCGAGCTCACCGTGGACGCCTACGGCACTGATATCGAGCGCGAGGTGCAGCAGGCGGTGCGCGACTGCTGCCTGCGCCAGTTCACCGCGATCATTCTCCATCTCAATCTTGAGGACCCGCTCACCGCGGTCATGACGCCGGCCTTTGAAAAGCTGGGGTTCTTCTTCTGCGGCATCCTGCCGCGCGACCGGCACGGCGACACCCTGCTCCTGCAGTACCTGAACAATGTGGCGCTCGATTACAGCAAGGTCATTGCCATCTCGCCCGTGGCGCAGGAACTGCTCGCGTACCTGCAAAAGGAAGACCCGGCCCAGCGCAACTGACCGCCGGCGACACCCGGGACGGGACCGGCGCTGGCGTGCCGGTTCCGGTCAGCCGTAAAGCCACAACAGCCCGACCACGCACAGCGTGGCCGCCGCCGTGAGCAGCAGCGAAAAGACAAACGCCGTGCGGATGACGGTGTTCTCCTCGCCGATGCGGTCGATCGCTGCGGCCGCATTCTGCAGCTTGGCCGGCGACACCACGCTGGCCAAGCCACCGCCAAAGGCCAGCCCTGCGGTAATGATCAGCAGCCCGTCCAGCGACAGGCCGAGCTTTCCGGCCGTGGCCAGCGCATATTGGGCGAACATGGCAATGGTTGACGCCTCGCTCCCTGTGATAAAGCCGCCGAACAGGCCGATAAAGCAGACCACGCCGCCGTACGCGTGCGCAAACCAGCGGGCCGAATAATCGGCCAGCACCGTTACCATGCTCGGCGACGCAAATCCCCGCGCCGCCATGTCGTAACCGGTCATATTCATCACTTCGCCGATTGCGAAATAGATTGCTGCGGCATAGACCGGGCGCGGCGCCCGCCGCCACCAGGCGCGCAGGGTCGCCTTGAGCTGCGCCGCATTCGGGCGGATGACCGGGATGGCCAGCAGCGTACTCACCAGTATCCAGGTATAGGCCTGCCAGAGCAGCCGGGTATCGAGCGGTTTGCCGTCTGCCGTCAGGCCGTTAATCGGCAGTTTCAGCGTGCGGTAGAAATAGTCGAACGCCGCTTGGGGCAGGTTCAGGACGAGGATCAGAATCACCAGGATCAGCCAGGGCGACAGCGCGCGCAGCAGGCCGTACCGGCATGCGTACACCTTCTCCTCATCGCTCAACCGGCTGCCGTCGATAACGCAGCGCCCGGTCAGCTTCAGGTATGCCGCCATGGTGACAATCACCGCCAGGCCGCAGAGGATCCCGGTCAGCACCACCAGATTGTCGTACTGATTGGTGAAATGCGCCACCACCCCGATCACCGTTCCGGTCAGCAGGCACGGCAGCCATCTCGCGCGAATCGCCTGCCATCTGCCCACAATCCACAGCATGCAGAACCCGATCAGCATGGAGATCACCGGCAGCATCATGGAGAA
>CAZFBR010000111.1:0-11528 GCA_964517215.1 uncultured bacterium | reverse complement strand
ATTATCAACTAAGGGGAGGTATTATGGTGTAGGGAGTGACGCAGTCAGGATGAATGCCTGATGCCGCGTCCGGACCGGCTTCCGTGATGACTCCGCGAGGAGTTGACGGTTGAAGATGGCTCGAGGTGTAACCTGATGATGCGTAAAGGGAAAAGCACCACGCATATTCAGACACCATAGCTGTCTGGTTATACCGGTTCGGGATGGCATCAGTGCCGATCAAATGCGTGCATGTGGGGTGCAGTGTGGCCTCAGGTGTCGGTTGGTCGGCATAAGCTGCATTTCATCTGATTTTCCAGGGTCATAGCGTCACTATTTGCGTCGAAAACCGACGGGTGAGGTGTCGGACGTGGAGCAGGTATGCAACTGAACCACAGTGACGGACGGCAGGAATGCTGAACGACAGCGAGGGTGTATGCGTGCAGGCATAACGGGGGACGGACGATGAGGGTATGCGTCTGATTCGGCCAACTGAGGCACATCGTGTGGCGTAGCGGGGCGAGGTGTATGACGCGCGCACTGCTCGGCATGCTCGTGGTGTGCCTGGTGCTGGTGGCCTGGTCGGGCGCAGTGTCGGCCATGACCCCGGTGGGGACGCTGATCAGCAGCAGCTGCACGCTGACGGCAAGCGACGGTACGGTGCAGTTGTCGCCCCCCTGCACATTCGTGGTGGCCAACTGGATCACCGTTGCCGGCGATACCGTTACCACGCTGAACAGCGGCGAAACACTCTGGCTGACGTTCACGGTTACGAACGACGCCGGCCGGCCGGATACGGTGGCGCTGGATACCGCCTCACTGCTGGGATGGCGGGCCACGCTGTGGGACAGCCGGGGTGCGACCGGCGGCCTGCCGCTTGCCGCAACCCAGATGCTGGCGGCCGGCCAGACCCTGACGTTCACAATTGCGGTGCACAAACCAAACAACAATACCAACAAAATGACAAATACGATAACGGTGCGGGCGCTCTCGCAATCGACGGCGACGGCATACGATTCGGCGACGGCGACGGTGGCATTGCGCGGACGGTTGCTGGCATTCCGCTTCATCGATCCGCCGGCGGCGATTTATGCCGGTGTGCCGTTCAATGTCACGATCCGGGCGTACGACGACACCACCGGCCTGCCGGCCGCCTGGCATGTCATGACCGAGTACACGGCGGCAGCGGTGCTGCTGACCGACACCGGCACCGTGGCACCGGGTGCAGCACCTGTGGCCGGCGGCGTCTGCCTGAATCTTCCGGTGACGGTGAGCAACTGCATTGACACGGTGAACCTCGGGGTCCATGCCGACGGCATTGCCTGTACCGTGCCGATCACGGTGATCGATTACGGGATCGCGCTGGACAAGGCGGTGTATCGCGGGCTGACCGATCTTATGCGGGTCACCGTCCGTGACAGCGGACAGGACACGCCGGGCCTGACCAACCGGGTCCGGGTGCAGGTGACGTCGGACGCCGATGCGGCGGGCATCACGGTGACGCTGACCGAGACCGGGCTGAACACGGGCATCTTCAGCGGCGACGTGCGCTTCACGCAGGGCGGCTCGCAGGCCGGCACGATCAAGGTCAACAGCAACGGCAATATCACGGTCACCTACGATCCGGACGGTGCGGGCGGGGCGGCGGCAGTGACGGCGCAGGTGAGCTGGGTGGCGCTGGTGATTGCCGATCTCGACCGTGTGCGCAGCTGGCCGAATCCGTTCCGGCCCGACCAGGACGGCGAGATTGTCATCCACAACCTGCCGTCCGACGCCGGGATGGTGATCGAAGTGTACAACACCGCCGCGCAGCTGCTGCGCACGCTGCGCGTGGGTGAGGAGATTTCCGTCACGCCGCAGGAGAATGTGGCGCGGTGGGACGGGCGCAGTGAGTCCGGGGGGACGGTGGCGAGCGGCACCTATGTGTACGTCGTGAAGTCGGCGGCGGGCACGGTGGTGCGCAAGCTCACCATCATCCGGTAGCAGGAGGATGCAGATGAAACAGACCAGACGCGGCGGACGATTACTGATGACGGCGCTTCGGCACCTGACGGCGGGGGCGGTGGTGATGCTCCTGTGCGGCACGGCGGCGATGGCGTCGGTCGACGGCTCGGCGGGCTCGTCCTTCCTGAAGCTTGGGGGCGGCGCGCGCGCGGCGGCGCTGGGCGGCACGTATGTGGGGATCGCCGATGACGTGTATGCGGCGCGCTGGAACCCGGCCGGGCTCGCCCAGCTCACCACGCTGCAGTTCGGGGCGCAGCATATGAGCGAGTTCGCCGATGTGACCCACAACTACGTGGCGCTGGCCATGCCGTACGGCAAGCGCCTGACCTTCGGGGCGGACATCATCGCCACGCAGACCGACGACAATTACCGGTCGGAACTGCAGGATCTCGGCAGTTTCACCAACCACGATATGGCGCTGGGCATCAGTGCGGCGTGGGCGGTGAATGCGCAGGTAGCGTTGGGCATCACCGGCCGCTATCTTGACGAGCAGCTGGCTGATGTTTCCGCGCACGGCTGGTCGGCCGATCTGGGTCTGTTCTACCGGCAGTCGCCGGAGTGGAGTTTCGGGCTGGCCATGCTCAACGTCGGGCCGGAAATCACCTTCGAGCATGAAGGTGATAATCTGCCGACGGTGGTCAAGGCGGGAATGGCCTATCGCTGGCTGCCGGAACTGCTGCTCGCGGCGGACGCCAGTTTCCCCAATGACGCCGACCCGTATATGTCGGCCGGCCTCGAGTACCAGATGACGGATTATCTGGCGCTGCGCACGGGGTATGAAGTGGGAACGGACTTCAAGGGGTTCGATGCGTTGAGCGCCGGCCTGGCGTTCAATTATCAGGCGTTGACCGTGGACTATGCGTTTGTGCCGCGTTCGGACCTGGGCAATATCCATCGCGTCGGGCTGCGCATCGCCTTCGACGGATTTGGGACGCGGGAGAATCCGCTGCAGGCGGTGGAACCGGTGCGTCAGCCGGTAACCCCGGCGTCGGTCGGTGTCCGGACCGTCCCCGCTGCCCAGCCGACGGTGGTGCGGCAGGAACGGGTGGTTGTACCGGTTCCGCCGGTGCGTGCAGCCGAGACGGCAGTGGTGGTGCCGGCCCCGCGCCCGCCGCTGCCGCCGGTGGAGCAGCAGCCGGTGACAACGCCGGCGCCAGTACCGGTGCCGGTCATCGTCACGCAGCAGGTGGTGACCGCGCCGACAGTGCCGCCGACGGCAGCAGCGGAAGAAACGGCTGCTCCGGCCATGCCGGCGCCGCCGCGCAATTTGCCGGCGACGTATGATGCATTGTACCGTCTCGGTCGGGAACGGCTGCAGGCGGGCGATTATGCCGATGCGGTGATTGTGCTGAGTGAGGCGAATAAGGTGAAGTTTGAGAATTTTGAAGCGCATTATGCGCTGGCCTGCGCGTTCTATTCGCTGGGAGACTACGCCAGCTCCCTGCAGGAACTCGATTTGGCCCGGAAGTACCTGCAGTAAACACATATCGCGGTTTGCCGGACGCCATGCCGGCAGTCGTGGTAATACTCTCCATCTGATTCAGCCGGGCCGGCGGGAATTCCCGCCGGCCCGGTTTCTTTTTGGGCCCGCCGGTTGTGTGCTATACTGCCCGCATGAAGATACGCAAAAACGGTTTGCTGAATACTGACCAGGTGTGCGCGGTTCCCCATTTCATGCGGCTGGGCGAGTCGCTGGTCTGTTCTGCATCCACGGTGTTTGCCGATGGCAAGGGATTCAACCAGTCGCTGGCGCTGGCCCGCGCCGGCGCGGGCTATGGCGATGCCGCCGGCATGCGGCATCAACCGGCCACGGTGGTGCCGGCCATCGATACGACCGCCGCCGGTGACACATTCATCGGCTGCTTTTCTGCTGCGCTGATGCGGGCTGACGACCCGGCCGGGGCGCTGGCGGTTGGTTGCCGGGTGGTGGCGTTCCGCGCGACCCGGACGGGGGAATCGATTTCCTGCGGGCATGCAGTTGTGGCGTTTGTTCCGGACCATGCCGGCGGGGCATAACCGATGGATTACGATGCACTGCAGGCGCAGGCGCTGGCGATCTTCGGGCTCGGGTTGAATTCCGTGCATGGCCCGGACCACTGGCGGCGGGTGGACGAATGTGCCTGCCGCCTTGCCCCTGCAACCGGTGCCGACCTGACCGTGTGCCGGTTGTTCGCCCTTGGTCACGACGTCTGCCGGAACGACGATGGCGAAGACCGTGACCATGGCCGGCGTGCGGCGGCATGGTTGCGGACGCTGGCGATGCTGCAGGGCGCGCTTGACGCGCGCCAGATCGAGCAGTTGCTGGCTGCGGTGGCGGGCCATACCGACGGGACGGTTACGGGTGATCCGACTATCGGCACCTGCTGGGATGCTGACCGGCTTGATCTCGGCCGGGTCGGGATCATTCCTGCCCCGCAGTTCATGAGCACCGCGGCGGGGAAAATGCTCGCCCGGTCCGGCGTGGCGGGGATGCCGGCCGCGCCGCCGCTGCGGCCGGCCCCGCCGGACGGACATCTGCCATGTGGCTGAGCTACACTCTCGGGGCGACACTGCTGTACGGAATAATGAACTTCATCAATAAGATCGCCGCCGAGCGGGGGTATCGCGCGCCGGTGATGGTGGCGGTGTTGGCGGGAACAATCGCCGTCGGCTGTCTGCTGATCCTGCTTGTCCGGCAGTCGGTGCTGGCGCAGACGGGGTGGTTGCTGTGGTTCGCCTGCCTGAACGGGTTCTTTTTCGGGAGCGGACACCTGGCGAAACTGGCGGCACTGCGGCGCGCATCGGCCGGGGTGGTTTTCCCGCTGGACAAGATGAATGTGTTGTTTGTTATTGCCATCGGGATCTGTTTTTTCGGTGACCGTCCGACCGGACTGCAGGCGGCAGGCATGGTGCTTGCCTTGGCGGTACTGGTGCTGCTGGTGCGGCATGACGCCGGCGAGCGCCCGGTAACACACTGGCCGGGTGTGGCGTTTGCGCTGCTGGGTGCGGCCTGCACGGCGCTGTCGATGACAGCCGGAAAACTCGCGGCCGAGCGCGTGGATAAGCTCGGGTACATGCTGGTTTCTTATACCCTGGTGTTTGGCTATGCCCTGCTGGTGGCCCGGGCGCGCCTGCCGCGCGGCGCGTTGCTGGCGGCGTTGCGCAACCGCCGGCAGGTCATGACGGGGGTGCTGATCGGGGTGCTGAACGGCGTCGGTTACTTTCTGGTCCTGCAGGCTTTTGCCGGCTACCGCATGGCACTGATCCAGCCCGTGTTCGCCATGTCCATCCTGATCCCGATCGTGCTGTCGGTATGGGTGTATCACGAGCGGTTGTCCCCCGTTCGCTGGGGTGCAATTGTGCTCGCGCTGTTCGCGGTAATCCTGATCAAGGCTGGCGACTGATGGCGGCGGGCTGCTGTTGCTGCCGTGGGCAGCATGGCGGTAAACGGGTCGGGCAGGACGGGACCACCGTGTCCGGCCGGCGGTGCTGACCGGCCGATTGACCGGTGTCGGGGAATAAGTTATCTATCATACCGCCTGCGGGAGTACTGGACGGCCAGCCGCGGGCGGCAAAAAAATCTGAGGAGGCAGGCAATGCGGAGAGTCATGCTGGCGGTAGCGGTGGTAATGCTCGTGGCCATGAGCGCCGGGGCATATGAACCGGGGCAGACGGTCGTCCGGGAGATCTATTTCGATCTGGACAAGGCGGATATCCGGGGTGAAGCGATCCCCACGCTGCAGGAAGTGGCAAACATCATGCGCGAATACCCGGAATTGGGGATTGTGCTCGAAGGATATACCTGCGACCTGGCAACCAACCAGTATAATGCCCGGCTCGCACGCCGGCGTGCTGATGCGGCGCTGCGCTACCTGATGCAGACGGAGCATATCGCGCGCACGCGGGTGCTGGACAAGAGCTATGGCGAAGAGCGTCCGGCCTACCCGAACGATAGCGAGGAAAACCGCCGCAAGAACCGCCGGGTGCTGATCACCCTGACGGTGCCGGCACCGGTGGTGCGCAGCGTTACCACGTCGGTGGTGGATGCCCACGGCGATTTCATGGCTGACCTGCCGGCCGACAATTTCACGGTGATGGTGAACGGTGAACCGAAGAAGATCGTGCGCGTCGCCCAGCAGTTCACGCAGCCGCCCTGTTCGCTGGGGATGGTGCTGGACAACAGCGGCAGTATTTCCGGCGGTGAACTGCGCGATGCGGCCCGCAGTTTCATTGATCGCCGCGGCGAGGGGGACCGGCTGGTGCTGATGAGCTTCAATGAGGACATTGCGCTGCTGGACGAACTGACCCGTGACCGGACCGGTCAGGTGATGCTGGTCAACGGAACCTTGTGCAACGGTTTTACCCGGTTTAACGACGGGATGTACGAGGCGCTCAACAGCCGCCTGGCCAGCCAGCCGGCGCCGCGCGTGCTGGTGCTGTTCAGCGACGGCGTCGACGAGGGGCGGCCGGGCGAGGAACGCGGCAGTGTCCGCACCCTGGATCCGGTGCTGGCCGCAGCAAAGCAGAACGGGGTGAAGGTTCTGGCGGTTGAACTCGGGACGGTGCGGCCGGAGGGGACGGCGGTACTGCAGCGCCTGGCGGCGGAAACCGGCGGCGCATTTCTGTCCTGGGACGATGCGGAAGGTCCGGCGCAGTTCACCGGCCTCATGCGGGCGATCAACGGCGGCATGCGCGGCACCTATACCATCGATTATGAGGTGCAGCCGCAGGTAACCGGTGCCGCGACCGTAGGCAGTGTCGCCGGCCAGGTGCAGGGTACCCGTTAGGCCACACGGTTTTTCGCAGTAGCGCATCGCCGCACCGCGCAGTTTGCGGTGCGGCTTTTTTTGGCGCCCGCGCCCGGGCGGTCACCGCTGACGCCGGGGTCATTCGCTCCCCGCCGGTGTGTTGGCAGCGGGACTGCTGCTGTGCGTGTCGCAGGCGTCCGGCAGGAGTGCCGTACGATCCCTGCGGAGCTGACGCATGGGTGCTGGCAATGGCTTGCGACCGGCCATTGACGGCGGATCAGTGCGGGTGCTACGATGGCGGCATGGATACGCTTGCGCCGGCGGCGCGTGGCGGGCTACTGCCCGGTACGACGCTGATTGCCAGCCACCTCAACCTTGATTTCGATGCGCTCGCCTCGCTGCTGGCGGCGGCGCAGCTCTATCCCGGCGCACAGCTTGCCCTGCCCGACACCCAGGAGCAGAATGTCCGCGAGTATCTCAAGCTCATGGGGAAGAAGCGGCTCTTCACCCCCATGGCGCGGATCAAGCTTGAGGCGGTGGCCCGGCTGGTGCTGGTTGATACGCGCCAGCGGCGGCGGCTCGGCCGGCTGGCGGTGCTGGCCGACCGCGGCATCCCCATCGACCTCTACGACCACCATCCGCCGGCGGAGGACGACCTGACCGGCGGGGTGCAGCGCACCGACCAGCTCGGCGCGACGGTGACCATGCTGGTCGAGGAACTGGAGCGGCGCGGCCTGCCCATCGGGCCGGATGATGCGTCGCTCTTCCTGCTGGGCATTTACGAGGATACCGGCTCGCTGGCGCACACGACCACGACGCCGCGCGATCTGGCGGCGGCGTCGCGCCTGCTGGCGGCGGGGGCCAATCTCGACCTGGTGCGCAATTTCATGCACCACCCGCTGAGCGAGGCGCAGCGCCAGCTGACCAACCGGCTGATGGCCTCGCTGCACTGCCGGATGATCAACGGCGTGCCGGTGCATTTCGCGGCGGCGCAGAGCGACAGCTATGTCGGCGACGTGGCGCTGATCGCGCATAAGCTGCGCGACCTGGAGAACTTGCCGGTGCTCTTTGTGCTGGCGGAAATGGAGCACCGGCTGCACATCGTCGCGCGGTCGACCAATCCCGCGGTGCGGGTGGGCGAACTGCTCGCCGCGCACGGCGGCGGCGGGCACGCCAGCGCGGCGTCGGTGGCGCTGGCGGGGATGACGGCGGAGGAGGGGCTGGAACTGCTGGTCGCCACGCTGGCGGAGAAGATCACCGCGCAGGTGAACGCGGCGGATGTGATGACCAGCCCGGTGCGGACGGTGCGCGAGAACCTCTCGATCGGCGAGGCGAAGCGCCTGCTGCTGCAGCTCGACTGCTCCGCCCTGGTGGTGACCTCGGCGACGGGTGCGGTGCGCGGGATCATCACCCACCGCGATATCGACAAGGCGCTGCAGCACGGGCTGGAACACGCGCCGGTCAAGGGCTACATGGCGACCGGCGTGGTGACGGCACCGCCGGGCGCCTCGCTGCACGAACTGCAGCGGATCATGCTCGAACGCCAGGTCGGGCGGCTGCCGGTGGTGGCGGCCGACGGCAAACTGGCGGGGATTGTCACCCGCAGCGACCTGATGCGTGCGCTGTTCAGCGGGCCGGCGGCCTGGCGCAAGCTGGTGACCCCGCGGGCGACGGTGACCCCGCTGCCGGCGGAGGAGATTCGCCGGCTGCTGGCCAAGGACTACGGCAGCGCGGTGTTCGCCCGGCTGGCGGAGGCGGGGGAGACGGCGCAGCGGCTGGGGATGCAGGCGTTCCTCGTCGGCGGCATGGTGCGCGACCTGATCCTCGGGGCGAAGAACCTCGATATCGATATCGTTATCGCGGGGAATGGCATTGGCTTCGGACGGGAGCTGGGGGCGCGCTGGGGGATTCCGGTCAAATTCCATGAGCGGTTCATGACCGCGAAGCTGCACACACCCGAGGGGGTGGCGGTGGACGTGGCGACGGCGCGGGTCGAATACTACGCGCAGCCGGCGGCGCTCCCCGAGGTGACGGCGGGCGACATCGTCGGCGACCTGTCGCGCCGCGACTTCACCATCAATGCGGCGGCGGTGGCCCTCAATCCCGACCGGCTGGGCGAATTCGTCGATCCGCATTTCGGGTATACCGACCTGCTCAACCGCGAACTGCGCATCCTGCACCCGCATTCGTTCGTCGACGACCCGAGCCGCATCCTGCGCGCGCTGCTCTTTGCCGCGCGCGGCGGGTTCGCTCTTGCCGATGATACGCAGCGGGCGTTTGACCTGGCGGTGGCGGAGCGGCGGTTGGGGAGCATCTCCCCGACGCGGCTGCGCCCGGAACTGGTTGATATCTTTGAGCTGCCTGATCCGCGCCCGACGCTGGCACTGATGGCGCAGCACGGCATCCTGAGCCAGCTGCATCCCGCATTCACCCTGCAGGGCGGGGTTGACGCGGCGCTCGAACGCCTGATGACCCCCGATCCGCAGCTGGTCTGGCGCGAGGACAGCCGCCGCTGGCGGCTCGTCCTGCTGACGTTGCTCATGCCGCTCGCTGCGCCGGACCGGCAGGCCTGGCTGCACGACTTCGGTTTTGCGCATTACGATCTGGCGCTGGCGAAGGAGGCCGCGCGCTGGCGGGAGGACTTGGCGCTGCTGGACGGCGCGACTCCGCTGTCGGCGATCGACCGTCGGCTGAACGAGGCGCGGGGCGAGTATCTTGACTGGCTGGCACGACAGGCGACGGCGGCGGGGCGGCAGAAACTGGAACGCTATCTGGCGGTGCGGCTGGTGGCGGCCCCGACGGTGGCCGGGGATGACCTGATCGCGCTCGGGGTGCCCGCGGGTCCGCGGCGGAGTGAACTGCTGGCGCAGGTGCGCGCCCGGCGGGTTGACGGGCTGCTGCATACCGCGGACGAGGAACTGGCCTGGCTGCGCCGTGCTGCCGCGGAGAGCGCCCCGGTGTGATGCGGGTTGCACGGCCGGGCGGGGCGTAGTATACTTTCGTTTTCGTAATGACCGTGCATGCGGCGACCCGGAGCAGGACCGCGGGGCCGCGACCGGAGTGAATGGCTGTCGCGCCGGCCGTGTCTGGCGGTGCGTTCGACCTGAAGGGTGGATTATGCGTATTCTGGTGACGGGCGGGGCGGGTTTCATCGCCTCGCATATTGTGGACGCGTATCTGGCGGCGGGGCACGAGGTCGCGGTGCTGGACAATCTGTCCACCGGTCGACGGGAGAACCTCAATCCGCGTGCGACCCTCTATGAGGGCGACATCTGCTTTCACGACCAGGTGCAGAAGGTCTTTGACGAGGTGCGGCCCGAGGTGGTGAACCACCATGCGGCCCAGCTCGATGTGCGCCTGTCGCTGGAGCAGCCGGCATTCGACGCCACGGTAAACATCCTCGGGACGATCAACCTGCTGACCCATGCGGCACGCTGCCGCACCAGGCGGTTTATCTTTGCGTCGTCGGGTGGCGTCCTGTATGGCGAATGCGAGCAGGAGTTCCCGGCGAGCGAGCGGGCGCCGCTTTGCCCCATTTCTCCCTATGGTTTCAGCAAGCAGGCGGGCGAGCAGTATCTGCGTTTCTTCACGGCGGAACACGGCCTTGAGGGCGTGGCGCTGCGCTACGCCAATGTCTACGGGCCGCGCCAGCGCGGCGGCGAGGCGGGAGTGATCACCATTTTTTGCCAGGCGCTGCTGGCGGGCAAAACCCCGACCATTTTCGGCGACGGGCAGCAGGTGCGCGATTACGTCTGCGTCAGCGACGTGGTGGCGATGAATCTGAAGGTGCTGGAACGCGGCATGGGCGCCTATAACGTCGGCACCGGCACGACGACCTCGGTGAATGCGCTGTTTGCCAAACTGCGGGCGCTGGCGGAAAGTACGGTCGAGGTGCAGTATGCGCCGGCGCGCAGCGGCGAACTGCAGCGCAACGCGCTGAACGCGGAGCGGGCCTGGCGCGAGCTGGAATGGCAGCCGCTGATGAAACTGGATGACGGGCTGCGCCAGACGTTTGATTTCTGCAAACTGCAGCGGGTGCGGGAAACACGGTAGATGGCAGAGCCGGTGGTGCTGGCGGCGATTGCCCCGGCCTGGCGGCGCATGGTGGAACTGCTGTTCCGTCCGGTGCGCTGGCGGTTTTGGGTCAAGATGGCGGTGCTGACGCTGTTGCTCGGCGGCGCCAACTACAACGGCAGCTGCAACATTCCCGGCGGCGATTTCAGCGAATTGACCCGCGACCATGCGACCGGGCGCGACGATGAAGGCGTGGATGTGCGGGAAACCGCCGGCGGCGCATTGCAGCTGCGCCGGCCGGCGGCCACCTTTGTCCGATGGGTGAACTGGCTGGCGGCGTGGTCGCGCGGCCATGTGGCGCTGCTGGCGGCGGGCGGCGTGCTGCTGGCCGCGGCGGCTCTGGTGCTGCTGGTGGCGGCGATGTACCTGCAGGCGCGGGTGCAGTTCATGTTCCTGCACGGGCTGGTCACCGGCCACTGCCGGTGGCGGGCCGCGTGGCGGGAATTTCCCGCCGAGGCGTGGTCGCTGTGGCGATGGCAGCTGGGCGCGCTGGCGGTGGCGCTGCTGGCCGTGCTCGTGACGGGCGGGGGCGTGGCGCTGGTATTCTGGCTGCTTGATCGTGCGCTGTCGCGGGTGGTGCTGGCGGCCGTACTGATTACTCTCGGCGTGCTGGTGATCATGGTGCTGGCGGTCGCCGGTGTGGCGTGGCAGTTTGCGGTCAACAACCTGATCATCCCGGGCATGTACGCCGGCCGGCGGTGTTTCAGCGCAGTGCTGCGCGACGTGTGGACGGGTGTCGCGGGC
>CAZFBR010000110.1:0-11562 GCA_964517215.1 uncultured bacterium | reverse complement strand
GCGACGGCGGTGATCGTCCTCGGCCTGGTCGCGGTGGTGCTGCAGAGCGGGGCGGTCTACAGCGCGCTGCGTACCCGCATGCTCGAGCAGAGCCGGTCGGCCACGGCGTACCTGGCGGCGGCCGCTGCCGAACCGCTGCTCGGGTATGACACGGCGCGCCTGACGGCAATGCTCGATGATTTTCGCACGCGCCAGTCCGGCGACGCGGACTATGCGTTCGTGCTCGATCAGGAAAACGCCATCATGGCGCATACCTTCGCCGCCGGGGTGCCGCTGGCGCTGGTCGGGGCCCATCAGCCGGCGGCGGGCGCGACTGCCAGCGTGGCTGAACTGACCGTGCAGGGGCGGACGATCTACGATTTCGCCTGCCCGATTATGCTCGAAAACCGGCGGGTGGGCTGGGTGCGGGCCGGGTTCAATCTTGACCGCTTGCGGGTGGAACTGGCACGGGTGGCGCTGCTGACCGCCGGGCTGCTGCTGGCGGCGGTGCTGCTCATTGTGCTGGTCGCCGCCCGCATGGCCAATGCCATCACCCGGCCGCTGGTCGCGATGCGCGACGCGGCCGGCCGGCTGGCGGGGGGGGACTTCGGGCAGACGCTCACCGTGCGCACCGGGGACGAGCTGCAGGCGCTGGCAGAGTCGTTCAATGTGATGAGCGCGAGAATCAAGGAGTCGTACACCATCCTCGAGGCGAAGGTGGCCGAGCGCACGGCCGCGCTGGCCACGGAGGTCGACAGCCACAAGGCGGCGGAGGAGAAGCTGCGCACCACCATGACCGCGCTGGAGCAGTCGAACAAGGAACTGGAGCAGTTCGCCTATATCGCTTCGCACGACCTCAAGGAGCCGCTGCGCGGGATCGAGACCTTCAGCAAGTTCCTCGCCGACGACTACGCCGACAAGCTTGACGCCGATGCCCGCGACTACCTCAAGCGCATCATCGCCGGCACGGTGCGCATGCGCAACCTGATCGACGACCTGCTGTCGCTCTCGCGTCTCATGCGCATCAAAAACCCCTATGCCACCGTGGACTCCGGTGTTCTGCTCGACGAGGTGGTGAAGCGGCTCAAGCCGGTGCTGGAGGAGAAAAAGGTCAAGCTGACCATCGATGACGAATTGCCGCATATCCATTGCGACCCGGTGAAGATGCGCGAGGTGTTCTACAACCTGATCAGCAATGCGATGAAGTACAACGACAAGCCGGAGATTATCATCACCGTCGGGTTCCGGGACGGCGCTTTTTTCGTGCGCGACAACGGCATCGGCATCCCGGCGGAACACTTCGACACGGTATTTCAGGTGTTCAAGCGCCTGCATGCGCGCGAGGCGTTCGGCGGCGGAACGGGCGCCGGGCTGGCGATTGTGCGCAATATCATCCTTGAGCATCAGGGCAGGATCTGGATCGAATCGGCGGAAGGGAAGGGGACGACGTTCCTGTTCACCGTGCCCAAACCGCAGGAGGGCGGGACATGAGCGGCGCAGCACAGACCTTCGGTATTCTCGCGGTTGACGACAACGAGGACGATATCGTCATCATTCGCCGCACCTTCGCCCGGGCCCGGCTGGCCAACAAGGTGAATTATGTGCGCAGCGGCGAGGAGGCCCTGGCCTACCTGCGGCACACGGGCGCGTATGCCGAAACGCAGCCCCCCTGTCCCGGGCTGATTCTGCTGGATATCGCCATGCCGCGCATGAGCGGCTTCCAGGTGCTGGAGCAGCTCAAGGCGGATCCCCGGCTGAAGAAGATCCCCGTGGTCATGCTGACCACCTCGGACCGTGAGGAGGATATCGTCCGCAGCTATGAGGGCGGCGCCTGCTCGTACATCACCAAACCGGTCGGCTTTGAGGCGTTTGCGAAGGTAATCGAACATTTCGAATTGTATTGGACCCTGGTGTCAAAGGTGCCGGGGAGCGGCGGCGCATGACGCTGACGGCGGCAGAGGTGCCGGTGCGGGTGCTGCTCATTGAGGACAACCCCGACGACGCCCTGATTTTCCGCAAGTATCTGGCGGGCGGTCCGGAAACGGTCTATGCGGTGACGCATGCCGACTGTATGGCGGCGGCGGTCGCGGCACTGGCGCACGCGACCTTTGACGTGGTGGTCTCCGATCTCGGCTTGCCGGACAGCAGCGGGCTGGCGACCCTCGACCGGGTCCGGGCGGCGGCGCCGGACCTGCCGGTCATTGTCATGACCGGCCTTGACGACGAGCAGGCGGGGCTGGCGGCGGTGCAGCGCGGCGCGCAGGATTACGTGGTGAAGGGGCGGCTCGACCGCTACGGCATTGTGCGCGCCGTTCGCTATGCGATCGAGCGGCAGCGCATGCAGCTGCAGCTGTGGAAGGCGAAGGAGGACGCGGAATCGGCGGACCGGCTGAAATCGGCGTTCCTCGCGACCATGTCGCATGAACTGCGCACGCCGCTCAATGCGATCATCGGCTTTTCCGGCATCCTCCAGCAGCAGCTGGCGGGGCCGCTCAATGCCGAGCAGCAGAAACAGATCGGGATGGTGCGCACCAGCGCCCAGCGGCTGCTGGCCATGATCACGGACATCCTCGATATCGCGAAGATCGAGGCCGGCCGCCTGCAGCCGGCGCAGGCGCCGTATGATCTGCGCGCGCTGCTGGAACAGGCGACCCGGCGGGCGCAGGCCCACGCGACGCTGAAGCAGCTGGCGGTGACGCTGGTTATGGACGAGTCCGTGGGGATCATGCAGGGTGACGAGCGGCGGGTGCAGCAGGTGGTGCTGGCACTGCTGGACAACGCCGTCAAGTTCACCGAGCGGGGCGGGATCACGGTGACGGCAGCGTGCCGCGACGGAATGGTGGCGATCGCGGTGCGCGATACCGGCATCGGCATCCGGGCGGAGGATTTCCCGGCCATCTTCCGCAATTTCCGGCAGCTCGACGACGGTCTGACCCGGAAGCACGAAGGGGTGGGGCTGGGGCTGGTGATCTGCAAACGGTTGATTGAGCTGATGGGCGGGACGATAACCATGGCAAGCTGCTACGGCGAGGGGAGCACCTTCACGGTCACCCTGCCGATGCTCGGGGAGGCAACGATATGAGCGGGTCAATCCTGATCATTGAGGACAATGAACAGAACATGTACCTGATGCGGTTCATGCTGGAGAACGGCGGGTACCGGGTGCGCGAGGCGCTGGACGGCCGAGTCGGTCTGCGCCTGGCGGAGGAGGAGACGCCGCAGGCGATCCTGCTCGACATCCAGCTGCCGGAAATGGACGGCTATGCGGTGGCGGCGGCGCTGCGCAAGATTCCGGCCCTGGCGGCGGTGCCGATTATTGCCGTCACCTCATTCGCCATGCCCGGCGATCGCGAGCGGGTGATGGCGGCGGGGGCGACCGATTATATCGAAAAGCCGATCAACCCCGACACCTTTGTCGATCAGCTGCGCAAATATCTGCAGTCCTGAACGGAGAACAGGCCATGGCGACGGTGCTTATTGTTGACGATCTGGCGGAAAATCTGTACCTCCTGCAGGTGTCGCTCGAGGCGTATGGCTATCAGGTGGTCAGCGCACCCGACGGGGCACAGGCGCTGGCCGTGGCCCGGGCGCACCCGCCCGCGATCATCATTGCCGATATCCTGATGCCGGTCATGGACGGGTTTACCCTCTGCCGCCAATGGCGGCAGGACCCGGTGCTGTGGAAGATCCCGTTCATATTCTACACCGCCACCTATACCGATCCCAAGGACGAACAGTTTGCCCTGTCGCTGGGCGCCGACCGCTTTCTCAGCAAGCCCGCCGAGCCGGATGTCATCGTGCAGGCCGTGCAGGAGCTGCTCAATCGTGCGCCGGGAAGTGCGGTCAGCACGGTGACGGAGGGGCTTGCGCCGGAGACGGTCTATCTGCGGGAATACAACGAGGTGCTGATCCGCAAGCTGGAAGACAAGGTGAAGGAGCTCGAGCATGCCAATGCGGAATTGCGTACGCTCGACGGGGTGAAAGACAACCTGCTGGCCAACGTCTCGCATGAACTGCGCACGCCGCTGGTGGCGGTGCGCGGCTACGCGGAGATGATCTATGTGGGCCGCTCCGGACCGGTGACGGACCAGCAGCGGGAGCAATGCGGGATTGTGCTGCGCAATGTTGAACGTCTGCTGGCGCTGATCGACAACCTGCTGCATCTGGCCGGCAGTGAAACCGCGCTGCAGTGCGGCGAGTTCCGGGCGGGTGAGCTGCTGGGCGAGGTGCAGGCGCTGCTGGCGGGCAAGGCCCGGGAGAAGGGGATGACCATTGCCTGCGCGGGCGACGATGTGCCGCTCTACGGCGACCGGCGGCGACTGGTGCAGGCCCTGATCAATTTGGTCGACAACGGCATCAAATTCTCGCCGTCCGGCAGCACGGTGACTGTTGCCGCGGAACCCGACGCCGGGGGGGCGCGGCTGCTGGTCAGCGACACGGGCTGCGGGGTGCAGGCGGCGGACCGGCAGCGGATCTTCGACCGCTTTTTTCAGGCGGACAGCTCTTCCACCCGCGAGCACGGCGGCCTGGGGATCGGGCTGAGCATCGCCCGCGATATTGTCACCCGCCATGGCGGCACGATTGGCGTGACCGCCAACCCGGGCGGGGGGAGCACCTTCACCATATTCCTGCCGCGCGCCGCATAAGCCGTGCCGGCTGCGCGGCCTCTGCCCGGCGGCAGCGGTGCCTGTCCCGGATTGCCGGCTGCAACAGCGGCCTGCCGCCGTTGCCGGTTGCGGTTCGCAGCGAACCGCCGGCCGCCAGTCGCGCGCATTGACGCCCACGGCCATGCTCTGGTACAGTGGCGACGGTGAGGAACGATGATCCATATCGTATTGCCCGCCTATAACGAGGCGGCATCTATTGGCGCGCTGCTCAGGCGCATCGGCGAGACGATGCAGGAGAGCGGCCTGCCCTATCGCGTGCTGGTGGTGGACGACGGCTCATCCGACGCGACCGCCGCGGTGGCGCGCGGGTTCGCCCCGCAGCTTCCGGTCGCGGTGGTGGCGCGGGAGCAGAACGGCGGGCTGGCGGAGGCGATGCGCAGCGGGTTTGCCGCGGCGCTGGACGACTGCGCGGAACGCGATATCGTCATTGTCATGGACGCGGACAACACCCACAATCCCGAGCTGATGCTGCGCATGATCCGCATGATTCGCGAGGGGAATGACGTGGTGATTGCTTCGCGCTACCAGCGGGGGGGGCGGGTGGTCGGCGTCTCCGCCTTGCGCCAGGTTATGTCGTCGGGCGCGTCGCTGCTCTGCCGCCTGCTTTTTCCCATCCGCAACGTGCGCGACTATACCTGCGGCTACCGCGCCTACGCGGGGGCCATCCTCCGCGCGGCGCAGGAGCAGTACGGCGACCGGTTTATCGAGGAGCGCGGGTTCTCATGCATGGTCGATATTCTGCTCAAGCTGCGCGGACTCGACGCCATCATGGACGAGGCCCCGCTCATCCTGCGCTACGACCACAAGCGCGGGGCAAGCAAGATGAATGTCGGCGGCACGGTGACCGCCACCCTCACGCTGCTGCTGCGCCGCCGCCTCCGCGGCTGCTGATTTCCGATGCCTCGCGGCCGCGCGGCATTGCTGGGGCTGCTGGCCGGCGGGTTGTGGCTGGCGCTGGGGCTGTGGCAGGCGCCGCGGCTCGGCCTGCATATCGATGAGGCCGCCTACCTGACCGCCGACCTGCAGCGCCAGCCGTGGTTTGCGGCCGCCTGCGCAGGAGAACCGGCCGCGTGGCAGCCGGCGGCCCTGCAGCGGTTCTGGTCCTATAACGAATACGATTGCCATCCGTTCCTCCTGCGGCTGCTGACCGGGCTGGTCCTGCAGTATCTCCCCGACGATCAGGAGCACCTGCCGGGCGTGCGGCCGGAACCTGGCGCGGAGGGGGGAGACGTGCGGCAAAGCGTTCCGCAAAGCGTTCCCCGCGCCTGGCGGCTGCCCAATATCCTGCTGGGCGCGGTCGCGGCGGGCGTCGCGGCAGCGGTCACCGCGCACTGGTGGGGAGTGCTGGGTGGATTGGGTGCGGCCGCGGCATTGCTGGCCTCGCCCCGCTTTCTCGCCTACGCACTGCTCGCCACCCATGACCCGACGGTTGCGTTCCTGGCAGTGCTGACCGGATTGGCAGCCGCGCAGTGGCTGATGACGCCCCGGCAATGGCTGATCGTACCGCTGGCGCTGCTCATGGTGGCGGCCAAGGTTAATGCATTGCCGCTGGCCTGCGGCCTGGTGGTGTGGGCGTGGCTGGGGCATGGCGTGCGCCCGGCCGTGCGTCTTGCCGGACTGCTGGCGCTGGCGATGCTCGGCTACGTTCTGCTCGAACCGCAGTTCCGCTTTCCCGGCGGCGTGCAGCAGGTCATCATGCATCATGCGCGCCATGTGTCGTATCCGCTGCAGCTGTTCGGGCGCACGCAGGCGGACGGGCGCTGGAACGCGCTCTATCCGCTGGCGCAGCTGGCCAGTGCCATCCCGCTGCCGCATCTGATGCTTGCCGCCCTGGCGCTGTTCATGCGGCGGACGCAGACACAGGGCGGACGGTTGGTACTCCTGGCGGCGGTGCAGGTGCTGGGCTGTTTGCTGCTGGCGGCGCTGCCCGGCACCCCGAAGTACGCGGGGATTCGCGTCTATCTGCTGCCGGCGTTCCCGTTCCTCGCCATCATGGTCGGATACGGGACGCATTGTGTCGGACGCTGGTTGCGGACACGGCTGCTGGCGCTGCCGCTGCTGCTGGTGCTGTTTGCCCCGCTGGCTGAGTACCTGCACCTTCAGCCGCATGCGGCGCTCTATGCCAATGCACTGGTCGGCGGGGCACGCGGCTGGTCGCAGGCGGGCAATGAGACCTTTGCGGAATTCGCGCATCTTACCCCGGCGGTGCTCGACGGGCTTGCCGGCATCGTGGAGCCCGGTCGGCAGCTGCATATCACCCCGCATGCGCCGCGCCAGCAGGAACTGTATCAGCGGCTGGGCATGCCGCGACGCAACTGGCATGGCTGGCAGAACGACGGGATACTGCGCGCGGGGGATTGGCTGCTGGTGTATGAATCGCACATCCCCGACCCCGGCCTGCAGGCAGCGTTGGCCGGCCGTCAGCCGGTGCGGCGCTATGCCGTGGCCGGGGTCACGATTCTGTCGCTGTACCGTTGGTGATTGCCCGCCCGGCGAAAGTTGTGCTATAATGTTTGTATGAAACGATTCATCACGGTTATGGCTGCGGTATGGGTTTTCGCGCTAACCGGAACCGGGTGTGCTGCCACCCTGCCCGCAACGACAGCGACCGATGCAACGGTTTCCCCCGGCAACACGGCAACGGTTGTTACCGATACCGCTGCGATTGATTCTGCGGCCGCGTGGCCGCGCCCGCAGGTGACCATGCTTGCGGGCAATGCCGCCTGGCTGCCGCCGGGTGAAACGGTGCCGATTGCCCTTGCCCTGAACGATTTTCTGCCGTACGGCGCGGAACTGGCCACGGATTATGACGGTGAAGTGGAACTGACCGTGGCGGATGCGGGACGGGTGGCGCTCAAGAACGGCAGCAAATGCGCGCTGACCCGCGATGCGGCGGGGATCACGCTGTATCTCGATGAGGGGACGGCGCAGAACATGCTCGACCGGCTCAACGGTCGCGACTACACCGTGGTGACACCGTCGCTGGTCGCCGGGGTGCGGGGCACGGTCTTTGAGGTTACGGCGGATCCGGACGGCACCACCGAGGTGCAGGTCGACAGCGGGGCGGTCAGCGTCGACAATCAGCTGACCGGCGAGGAGCTGACCGTGCGCGGCGGCAGCGCCGCACGGGCCGGTCTGGGCGAACGGCTGTTGCGGGCGACCTACCGCCGCGCCGCGGTGCGCGAGCAGAAGCGCATGGAATTCAAGGCGCTCGGGCAGCCCCGCGCCCAGCCCAACCTTGCGGTGGTGCTGGCGCGGATGGAAGCCCGGCTGGCTGAAACGCGGCAGCGGGCGGAGACGGCGGCGCAGCAGCAGCAGCGGCTGCAGCAGGAACGCGCGGCCCTGGCCGACAGCAGCCGGCCGCGCGCACGGTTGCGGCTCGCCCAGATTGACGCACAGCTTCAGGCGGCCGGTCATGCCCGCCAGCGGCAGCAGCGGCAGCTGGCCGCCCAGCAACGCTGGCTGGAGCAGCAGGCGCGGCGGCGCGACCTGACCGATGCACAGCGGTTGCGGTTGACGGCGGCGCTGGCCCGGCTTGACGAAATGAACCCGCTTCCCGCTCATGATCGCCGGCGTTAGCGTGCGATGACGGTCGCCGATACCGGCGCCCGCCTGCTGGCGCTGCTGCCGGACGGGGTCATCCGCTGCGACGCACAGTCGCGGATCATCGACAGCAATGCCGCCTGCCAGCGCCTGCTGGGGTATGTCGCCGGCGATTTGTGCGGCCGGCCGGTGACGGAGGTGATGCCCGCTGCCGCCGCGGACAGCCGGCAGCGTCAGCTGATTCGCCGTGACGGGCAGCGGATCTATGCGGATGTGACCGAGGTCCGCGACCTGGCGGCGGACGGCAGCCCCGAAGTGTGGCTGTTCATCCACGACCTTGCCCGTATCGAGCAGACCCTGGCGGCGTTGCGCGCCGACGAGGAGCGCTATCGCACGCTCGCGGATTTTCTCCCCATCGGGGTGTTTGAAATCGATCATACCGGCCGGCTGGCGTTTGCCAACCGGCATCTGTACCGCATCTTTGGCTATACGCCGGCCGATGCGACGCTGGGCCATTCGGTGATGGAATACATCCATCCGGATGACCGTGGTCGCGCCCTGGTGGCGATGCATGAGGCGCTGGCGGGGGTGTCGACGCCGCCCGGGCAGTATCGCGCCCAGCAGCGCGACGGCACCGGCATTATCGTGGAAATCCAGTCGACCGTGGTCAAGCGCGGCGGCAGCGCGATCGGTTTGCGCGGGTATATGCGCGACGTCAGCGTCAGCCAGCGCCAGGAGGCCGAGGTTCGCCGCACCGCCGAGGAACTGGAACGCCTGAATGCCGAACTGCGCAAACTGGATGAGCTGAAGAACAACCTGCTTTCCACGGTCTCGCATGAGCTGCGCACCCCGCTGGTGGCGGTGCGCGGCTATACTGAATTGATTGCCGAGGGGTATTCCGGGCCGGTGAACGACCGCCAGCAGGATCAGCTGCGCGCAGTGCTGCGCAACCTCGACCGGCTGGTTTATCTCATCGACAACCTGCTGACCTTCTCGCGCCTGCAGGGGAGCGAAGAGCCGCTGGCACTGGAAACGGTGGATCTGACCGCGCTGGTGGTTGAGGCGCTGACCCTGCTGCTGCCCAAGGCGCGCGCGCGCCGGGTGGCGCTGCAGCGCGAGGGTGAAACCGGTCCGGTGATGCTGGCGGGCGACCCCAAGCGGCTGCAGCAGGTGCTGATCAATCTGATCGACAATGCGATCAAGTTTTCGCCGGAGGGCGGGACGGTGACCCTGCAGGTGCCGGCGCCGACTGCCGACGAAGCGCAGGTCAGCGTCAGCGATCAGGGTCTCGGCATCCCGGTGCAGGAGCAGGAACAGATCTTCCGCCGGTTCTATCAGGTGAACGGCTCCAACACCCGCCGGCAGGGCGGGGTGGGGGTTGGCTTGGCGGTGGTGCGGGAGATTGTGGAACGGCATGGCGGCGCGGTGCGGGTGGAAAGCCGGGAAGGGGCCGGCGCGACCTTTACCGTGACCCTGCCGCGCCGCGCGGTGATCGCGCCGACCACTGCCGGCATTGGCGACCTGCTGGACGAACCGGTGCGCGAGCTGCTTGATGCGGTGCCGGACATTGTCTTTGCCGTGGACAGCAGCGATACGGTCCGGTACGTCAATCCGGCCGCCGCCGCGTTCCTGCGCCGGCCGGCGCAGGAGCTGGTCGGCCAGTCGCGCGCGGCCCTCTTCCCGCCGGCGGTGGCGGAACACCAGAAGGATTCTTTGGCCCGGGTCTTCACCACCCGGCGCCAGCAGCGGGTGGCGAGCGAGCAGGCGCTGCCCAACGGCAGCAGCTGGCAGGAGACCACGCTCATTCCGCTGCGCGACGGCGACGATAGCGTGGTGGCAGTGCTGGGCATCAGTCGTGACGTCACCGAACTCAAGCGCGCGGAACGCGCGCTGCGCCACAGCGAAGAGCAGTTCCGCGAGCTGATCGAAAACAATCAGGACATCATCTACCGGCTGGCGCCGTCCGGCATCATCGAATACGTCAGCCCGCAAACGGTGCAGATCGGTTACCGGCCCGAGCAGCTCATCGGCCGGCAGCTGCTCGATTTCATCCATCCGGACAGCCGGGACGCGGTCTTGGGGGATTTTGCGCGGGTGATGGCCGGCGGCCCGGAGCGGGAAAACAAATACCGCCTCTGCACCGGCAGCGGCGGCGCCATGTGGTACGGCAATCGCGGGCGCGCGCGCCGCGATGCCGGCGGCACGGTGGTCGGCTACAACGGCATCCTGCGCCAATGTACGCGGCCAGAATAGGCGCCGCGGCGGGTGCTGCTCCGGGCGGTGTTGCGCCAGGATGCAACGGGCGTCGGCCGGGCAACTTGACAGCAGCGGAACACGGGAGTAATCTCTGCCGGCAGCGGACTGGTTCGGGCCGTCCGCTGACATGCAGGCAATGGGGCAGGCCATGGGCACGATACGGCGTTTGAAAAAGATTGTCGGAACGTTGCACCGGTCCTATTTGCGCAAGGGCGGGTTCAAGCATAATCGCGAGCATAACGCGCCGTCGCGGCAGCGGGTGCTCGACGCGCTGGAGATCCTGCGCGCGCTGCTCTTTCCCGGATATTTCGGCAGCACCCCGGTTACCGCGACCAACATCGAATACGTGACCGGGCAGCGCATGGTGCGGGTTGAGGAGCTGCTGAGCGAAGAGGTGTTCAAGTCGCTCTGCTATGTCTGCACCGAGGGCGGGCGCTGCGGGACGAAGGCGCGCTGCCGGCAGCGTGCGGCGGCGATCGTCTGGGAGCTGCTGGAGCAGCTGCCCGCCATCCAGAATCAGCTGTACGGCGATATCGAGGCGCTTTTCCGCGGCGACCCCGCGGCCAAGCATCGCGAGGAGGTCATTCTCGCCTATCCCGGGTTTGCGGCGATCATGGCCCACCGGCTGGCGCATTTCCTCTGGCGGCGCGGCGAGACGCTGGTCTCGCGCATCATCAATGAAAGCATCCACCAGGAACGCGGGATCGACATCCATCCCGGGGCGACGATCGGGCGCGAGTTCTTCATCGACCACGGCACCGGGCTGGTGATCGGCGAGACCACGGTCATTGGCGACCGGGTCAAGCTCTATCAGGGCGTCACCCTGGGCGCGCTGGCGGTGAACAAGAAGCTGGCCGACACCAAGCGGCATCCGACCATCGAGGATGATGTGACCATCTATGCCGGGGCGACCATCCTCGGCGGAGAAACGGTGGTCGGGCGCGGTTCAGTGATCGGCGGGAATGTCTGGCTGGTGCAGTCGGTGGCGGCGGGCTCGACGGTCTATAATCGCGCGCCGGAGCCGATTGTCAGGAAGCGACGCCCGCCGCAACGCTGACCATACAACGGCATGATGACGGGTGCAGCGGCGAAACCCGGGGAGGGGAAGTGCGATGAA
>CAZFBR010000109.1:0-11639 GCA_964517215.1 uncultured bacterium | reverse complement strand
ACCCCGTCGCGGAAAAAGCAGTACAGGTCGATATCATGCGCGTTTTGGGCGGACGCGGCGGTGTACTTGTGCTCGGCAGGTCGGTTGATGCCGTTGGCCGCCCAGAGCAGGTCGCCAAGATCGCGGCGGTCGAGTTCGCGCGCCGACCATTCGCGCACCGAAGCGCGATCTGCCAGCGCCTGCATCAGGGTTGTCGTGCGGGTCAGGTCGGGCGGCGCGAAGAGGATATCGCCGGGCGACGCCGCCTGCGCGAGCGCAGGCAACAGCAGCACAACCGGCAGCAGCAAACGGATCGAGCGGATCATGGCAAACCTCCGGGGGTTGGACGCGATACGATAACCCGCCCGCTGACGACGGCGGCACTGTCAGTGCGGACGGGTCGTGCGGGCGCAGCCGACGGCCGGGCCGGACGCAATGGGACGGTATCGTGCCGCAGCGGCACCCGTGGCCGGGCGGCGGTGTCGTGACGCACGACAGCGCGGACCATGCCGCTGTCGCCACGCCCGCCCGAACCCGGACGGGTGCGCGAATCGCTGCGGACGGTCGCGGCCGGACGGCTGCGTGAGTCAGCGGGCGCGGCAGGGCGACGCGCGGCAAACGCAACCGCACTGTCGGTGCGAACCGGGGCCGGCGGCAGCATCGCCAGCGCCGTCGGCGCAGCGGAGAGCGGGGTCGTGCAGCCGGCCCAGGCCTGCTCCAGCGCGGCGTATTCGCGGCAGATTGCGGCGCAATGCGCCAGCGCCGCCGGGGCCAGCAGGGCAGTGTCGGCGGCATCAGTGACCTGGTGCAGGCGGTAGCGCCAGCGCCCGGCAACGCATTCGCGCTGCGTCCAGAGCGGCGCCACCTCGCGCACGGTGATGGTCAGGCGGGAATCGGCGCGCGTTTTCGCCAGTTCAAGCGTTGCGATCAGCCCGTAATCGCTGTAATGCCACTGCTGGTTGGTCAGGGCATTACCCAGCGACCAGGCGATGAAACACTGGCGGCTGCGACCAGTTGCAGTATCGGTGACGGTGCGCAGCTCCCACGGCTGGGCGACATGGACATGGCTGCCGAGAATGACATCCGCGCCGGCGGCAACCAGCTGCGCCACCTCGGCACGCTGCTGATCGGACGGCCGGCGGAGGTATTCGGTACCGGTATGCAGGGCGACGACGACCGCGTCCGCCCCGGCCTGCCGCGCGGCGGCAATATCGGCGCGGGCGGCGGTCTCGCTGAAAATATTCACCAGCCACGGCCGGCCGGCAGGGAGCGGCAGGCAGTTGGTCGTGGTGGTATAGCCGAGAAACGCGACGGTGAGATTGCGGACGCGTTTGAGCACGAATGGCGGTGCGGCGGTGTCGGGGCGCAGCCCGGATTGCGCCAGGCCAAGGGCGGCGCAATGCGCCATGGTGCGGCGCAACCCGGTTTCGCCCCGGTCGAGGCAGTGATTGGTGGCGGTGAAGGCAACATCAAAGCCGATCGCCTGCACGCTGGTGGCGATCTCCCGCGGGGTATTGAAGAGGGGAAAACCATGCCACGGCGCGCGGGTATCGGAGAGCGGCGTCTCCAGCACCACTGTGGCCAGGTCGGCGGCTGCGACCGTCGCACGAATATGCGCGAACATGGACGTGAAATCGTACCCGGCGGTGTCACGCCCCGCCGCGACGACCGGCATATGCAGCAGGATATCGCCGATGCAGACAAGCGAAACCGTATCGGCGCCCGGCGCCGCGGCGGATACTGCCGGCGGTGATGACGGTGCCGGTGGCGGTGCGGAGAAGCAGCCGCAGCAGAGGACGAGCGCGAACCAGCCGAACCGCAGCCGGCCGGCGCGCATCTCAGGCGTCCGGGAGGATCTTGCCGGGGTTGAGGATGCCGTGCGGGTCGAACGACGCCTTGAGCGCACGCATGAGCGCGATCTCCGTCGCGCCCAGCGCATGCCGCAGGTACGGCCGCTTGGTGAGCCCGATCCCGTGCTCACCGGAGATCGTGCCGTCGAGCGCGCGGGTGATGCTGAAGAGCCGGTCGATGTACGCGGGCTTGAGCGCCTGCCAGCGTTCCTCGGGCAGGTCGTTGCGCACGCAATAGACATGCACATTGCCGTCGCCGATATGTCCGAACGCGGCGATATCAACGGGAAATTCGCTCTTGAGCGCATTGACCCGGAGGAGCAGCTCGGGGATATTGGCCCGCGGCACGACGACATCCTCGCTGAACGCCTGCACCCCGACCTGCTTGATCGCATCGGTCAGATTGCGCCGCAGCTCCCACAGCCGGTCCTTTTCCGCGCGTTCCGCCGCCACGAAGACATCGATCGCGCCCCGCTCCACGAGGAATTCCGCCAGCTTTTCCGCCTGCAGCTCCAGCGCCTCCGGGTCGTTGCCGTCCAGCTCGATGATGAACTGCGCCTCCGCGGCCTCGCGGAACTTTTGCGGCTTCTGCAGAAACCGCTCGCGGTAACCGATCGCGGCGCGGTCCATGAACTCGATCAGTGCGGGACTGAACCCGGCGACGAACAGGTCGGGGAGCATGGCGGTCGCGTCCGCGAGTCTGGCGAACGGCACCAGCAGGTCGATGGTCTGCGCGGGTTTGGCGATGAGCCGCAGGGTGATCTCGGTAATGACCGCCAGCGTCCCCTCGCTGCCGCAGAGCAGGTGCGCGAGGTTGTAGCCCGTGCTGATCTTGTCGTAGCGCCCGCCGAAGGAGAGCGGCGTCCCGTCGGGGAGCACGGCGCGGATGCCCTGCAGATACTGCCGGGTGATCCCGTACTTGACGCAGCGCGGCCCGCCCGCCGCGGTGGCGACGTTGCCGCCGATGGAGCAGCTGTCGAGCGAGTTCGGGTCGGGGGGATAGAAAAGCCCCTGCGCCTCGACCGCCTGATGCAGGTTCTGCAGGACGACGCCCGGCTGGGTCACGACGGAGAAATTGGCGCCGTCGATGGCGGTGATGGCGTTCATGCGTTCAAGTGCCAGCACCACGCCGCCTGATGCGGGGACGCAGCCGCCGCACAGGCCGGTCCCCGTCCCGCGCGGGGTGACCGGAATGCGTTCGCCATGGCAGTAGCGCAGGAGGTCGCCGACCTGCCGCTCGTCGGTCGGGAAGACCACCGCCGCCGGCAGTGCGGCCGTGGTCGGCCCTTCGTCCGCGGCATAGGGGGCCAGCCGGTCGTCGCCCGGCGGCAGCAGGGCATTCCCGGGGAACAGGGCCTGCAGCGCCTGCAGCTGGCGGTCGGTTAGCATCGGGCTACCGACGATGGACTGTGCCCGCAACCGGACGGGTCACAGGTCCCGGTATTGAAGCCGCAGGTGGCGCGAATGCTGCAGGGCGGCGGCGGCGCAGCGTAGGGGATAGCGTAGGGGGCGCCGCCGCAGGCCATGGCCAGGTCGCCCTCTTTCAATTCATCGCTGCTGTCATCGCAGGGACGGTCACTCATGCTGCACCTCACGCAGGTTTACGCTGTGCTATTGTACCAACGGATCAGCCGAATGTGCAACGGCTCTGGTTTTCGGCATAATGCGGGCAGGTCAGAATGTCGCCGTTGCAGTCGGTGCCCCGATAGGGACAATCGCTGCCACGATCACCCTGGTCGCCGCCGCAGGCCATGGCCAGGTCGCCGTCCTTCAATACATCGCCAGCATTGTCGCAGGGACGATCACTCATGCCGCACCTCGCTCGGTGTGTCCACGCGGTGGTGCCGCACGACTGCACCCAATGCCGCCCCCGGGATTGCAGTCATGTGACGAGATACGGGAAGTTGGACGGGCCGGCATGGCCGCAGCTGCTCGGGGCGCAACTGGCGGTTGCATACCCGCATGAAGTGCGGATACTGCAGGGCGTCGGGTCGATGCTGTTGGCCACGCCGCCGCACACCATGTCCAGCTCGCCGTCCTTCAAATCGTCGCCGAATGTACCGTCAGGTTGATCACGCATGGTTCACCGCAATTGCCAGTGCCTGGATAGCCGCACGGTTAGCGGAAACCGCCATTGGACGGGCCGGCATGGCCGCAGGTATTCGGTGCGCACGTGGAGCTCGCAAAGGAGCAAGACGTGCGGATCGTGCAGTAAACAGTGCCGATGCCGTTGAGCGCGTTACCGGCGGCAGCCAAACCACCGCACACCATATCCAAGTCGCCATCCTTCAGTTCGTCGCCAAAAGCACCGTCGGGTCGATCGCTCATACCAACTCCTTGGGCATCAAGTGCAATACAGTAACCACAACCGCTGCAAGGTTCACCCGCAATGTAGCATTATTGCGAGATGCTGGCAAGAACTTACGCCAGTGCCGGCAGCAGGGCGCGGATGGCGGTGGCAATGGCGGCCAGCTTGGCAGGATCAATCAGGTCAATGGTGTCGGCCGGCGTATGCGTGTAGCGGGTCATCACCGGCAGCAGTTCGGCGGTGGTGATTGCCATGGCCGGCCTCCCCTGCTGGATGAACATGCTGTGATCCCCCTGATACCACAGCTCGCCGGCGGCAAACTCAGGCGCAGTGCAGGCGGCCTGCACCGCGGCGCTGATGTCCGGCGGGCAGTTGTAGAGGGAGTAGGCGGTGCCGCCGCCATGATAGCCGGCGGCGTCGATATTGACGCAAAGCGCCACGCTGCTGAAATCGCCGCACGCCTCGAGATAGGCGAGTTGGCCGGGCGCGGCGTAGTAGTCCTCGCCGTTGAAGGCGTTGAGTTCAATGGCGTGCGGGCCGCGGTAGTCGCGCAGCAGTTCCGCAAGGAGCATGAGCACGGTCACTCCGGCGGCGTTATCCAGCGCGCCCGGCGTGTTCTGCTTGGTATCGAGATGCGCGCAGACGACGATACGCGGCTCGCTGGTTCCGGGCCGGCAGCGGCCGATGACATTGTACCCGCGGGCGGGTTGGCGGGCGGTGGCAATGGTCAGGGCCAGTTCGCGCCCGGCGCAGGCCAGCAGGCGGGCGCCTTCGCGGTCGGTCATATATGCCGTGGGCAGGGAAAAATCGCCGTCCTCAATGAGCGGGAAGGGGTAGACCGCGCCCGCGGTGGCGGGATTGCGCGCGGTGGCGGCCAAAACCGCCAGCGCCCCGCGCCCTTCCAGCGCGCGATAGACCCGCTGATGTTCCTCCGGATTGTAAAACGGGAAGTTCTTTGGCATAAGCTGCTCGCCCGCCAGTTCGCCGTGGAGCAGGACGATTGTCCCGGTGATATCGGCCTGTTCCAGCGCGTCAATTGTTGCGAAAGCGGCACAAGGCGCGGTCAGCTGCGCGGGGAGCGAATACGGCCCGCTCTGCACCTGAAACTGGTCCGACCCGCAGCGCAGCGTGGCGCCGTCATTGTGCCAGTCGAAGCAGTCGAAGGCGAGCGTATCGAGAGCGAGCCCGCAGGCGGCGAAATGGTCGGCGACCAGCCGGCTGGCGGCACGGTTGCCGATACTCCCCACACAACGATGGGGATGCGAAGTGCAGAGCTGCCGCAGATACCGGGCGGCGTTGGCAGTCAAGTCAGCGGTCATGGAAACCCCCCGAATGTGGTTTGCCCTTAGTGTAGCACGGGATGCCGGTGTGGTGTATAAGTGGAGGGTATCCTGCGGCAGGAACGGCTGGCAGAAAAATGTTGACAGGATGATCGGGCGCGGGTACACTGGTCCCGGTTGCCCGAAGCGGGCACGTGAGGAGGAGTACCGTAATGGCAGATACAGGCAAACGAAAGATTATCCAGCGGATCACGATGTGGCTGTTGCCGGTGATCATTATCGGCGGCATCTACTGGCCGTATCTTGGTTTTGCAGTGGGCGGCATGATGGTGCTGTTTCTGGTGCTGGCCATGTTCCGCGGCCGGCACTGGTGCGGCTGGTTCTGCCCGCGCGGCGCCTTCCTGGAGATTGCCATGTCGCCGCTGACCACCCGCCGGCACATCCCTGCGCTCTTCCGGACGACGGGGTTCCGCTGGGGTGTCTTTGTGCTGCTGATGTTCTTCATGCTGCTGCGCGTCTGGTATGCCGGCTCGGACCTCGAGCGGCTTGGTTTCGTTTTCGTCACCATGTGCATCCTGACCACGGCCGTGGCCCTGCCCCTTGCGGTCATTTTTCATCCGCGCACCTGGTGCGTGATCTGCCCGATGGGCACGCTGCAGGGTGTGCTGGGCGGCGAGCGCACCTCCATCCGCGTGGCGGAGTCGTGCGTCGAATGCGGGGTCTGCGCGCGCCAATGCCCGATGGGACTTAATCCCGCCGAGTACAAGGCAACCGGCGTTGTGCCCGGCAGCGACTGCAGCAAATGCGGCAGTTGCGTGGTCAAATGCCCGAAACAGGCGCTTTCCTGAACCTGCTCGCGCTTGTCGCACGTCGGCGGCTGATGCTATGATGTCCGCATCCTTCGGGAGGGGATGATGGCGGCAGCCGGCGGCGGACAATGGTACATTCTTGATGGCGCGGAACCGGCCGGACCGTATACCGCGGCCGAGGTCCTGACCTGGCCCGGACTGAGCGCTGAGACGCAGGTCTGCCGGGCGGGTGAAGAACAGTGGCAGGCGCTGCATGCTGTGCCGGAACTGTATCAGGAACCCAGCCCCGGCGCGCAACCGGTGCCGGCAGCAGTCCCCGCATCGCCGGCGACGGTGGCGGTTGCTGATGAACCGTCCTGGCTTGCCGTATTGACCGCGAAAGCCACCGGCACGTCACGTCCGCTTTTGTTTGTGGCACTCATGCTGCTGTTGTGGGGCGGTGCGATCCTGGTGCATACGCTCTTTCAGGCCGGTGGCGATCCCCGTCTGGAGCAGGCGCAATCGCTGATCCTGCGCGGCAAGGGCGTCGAGGCGGAAGGGATCTGCCGCGCGCTGCTGCAGGAGACGCCGGCGCATGCCGGCGCGCAGTTCCTGCTGGCGGAGTCGCTCTTTGCGCAGCGCCGGAACCGTGAGGCCCTCACCGCATATCAGGCCGCGCAGCGGCTGGCCCCAAACGATCAGCGCATTGAGGCGAAGATCATCATCATTGAGGGGATGGGCGGCAACCGATGAAGGCGCGAACGTTGTGGTGGGCGGCGCTGCTCGTGCTGCTGCCGGCGCCGGCGCTGGCGTGGGGGCCGGCGACGCATCTCTTTGCCGGATACTACGCCGCGTTCAATCTCAATCTCCTGGCGCCCGCGGCGGCGGCGCTGCTCTCGGAATGGTTTGCCGCCTTCCTCTACGGGACGATCAGCGCGGACATTTACGTTGGCAAGGGCTCGCGCGGCGGGCCGCGCCATTGCCACAACTGGGGCATCGGGGCAACCATTCTCGCCCGGGCGGAGAACGACGAGCAGCGGGCCTTTGCCTGGGGCTATCTCTCGCATCTGGCCGCCGACGTTACCGCCCACAATTTTTATGTGCCGACCCAGCTGTTCAGCGCCCCGCTCCCGGGCAAGGCGGCGCATGTGTTCTGGGAGACGCACTGCGAGCTGGCGCTCGATCAGCGGTTGTGGCGCGTCGCCCGCCATCTGGTCCGTTACCATCCGCCCGCCTGCAATCGCCTGCTGCGGTGTGTGTGGGAGAAGGGGCGCCTGAATCATGCCGCGGGCAACCGCCTGTTCGGGACGAGCATCCTCATCGGCAATCTCACCGCCTGGCAGCGGTTCGCGACCGGACTGGCGCGCCATCTCCCCTGGCAGCCCGACCCGAAGTACCTGCCGCTGCTGCAGAATGTGACGCTGGGGGTGGCGCTCGAATATTTGCGCGATCCCGACGGCTCGCGCGCGGTGCGCTACGATCCGGTGGGGAGCACCCCGCTGCTGGCTGCCCGCCGGCAGCGGCGCGCGGGCACCCGCGACAATCCGTTCCGGATCGCGCCCGACCTGTACGACCTGCGGATCAGCCGGCCGCAGCGCGCCGCATTCGACGTGTGGCTCGACGGGCGGCTGACGCGTGCGCTGCGGGGGCATATCTGATGGAACGGCTGGCCGTCATTGTCACCGTTGCCGATGTGCTCTGCGCGGGCGGGGTCATTGTCCATCTCGTTATGCAGCGCAAGGAGCCCATCGCCAAGGCGTTCTGGATCTTCTACGTCATCACCGTGCCGTTTATCGGGCTGCTCTCGTATCTGCTGTTCGGGATCATCATCAACAACCGCCGGATGAAGAAGCGGATCAAGCGGCGGTTTGCCGTCCGCCAGAAGTTCGACGCCGACGCGGGGATCAGCAAGTTCCAGGCGGATTTCACCGCCGACGAGCGCTATCGCAGCGTGGTGCGCTGCCATCGCCTCTTTGCCCGGCTCAACCAGCGCCCCACCGTCGAGGGGAATGCGGTCGAACTGCTCATCGCCGGGCAGGAAGCGTACCCGCGCCTGTTTAAGGATATCGCTGAGGCGCAGTCGAGCGTGCACATCCAGTCATATATCCTCGCCGACGACGAATTCGGCTGGGAGCTGGGCGGGCTGCTGGCCGCGCGCGCCAAGGAGGGGATCGAAGTGCGCGTGCTGTTCGATGCGGTCGGCAGCATGCACCTCTCGGACACCCTGCTCCATTTCCTGCGCGGCGAGGGCGTGCAGATCGAGCCGTTCGGGCAGCTCAACCCGATCAAGCGCGGCTTCCAGTTCAATCTGCGCAACCACCGCAAGAATGCCGTTATCGACGGCCGCATCGGCTACACCGGCGGACTGAACCTGCATGCGGAAAACTCGACCCGCTACTGCCGCCAGCCGCGCGGTTGTCCCACCACGCTGGTGCACGACTATCATTTTCGCATTTTGGGCCCGGTGGTAACGCAGCTGCAGGAGGTGTTCGCCGAGGACTGGTTCGTGATGACCGAGGAGATGCTGGTCGAGGACAAGTACTTTCCGCGCGCCGAGGCGCACGGTCCGGTGCTGGCCCGGGTCATCGCCTCCGGGCCGGACGAGCAGGACCAGGTGATGAGCCGCGCCTACTTCGGCGCCATCACCTCCGCCCGCGAGGAAATCCTGATGGTGACCCCGTATTTTTATCCCGACCCGGCCATCCTCGAGGCGATCAAGACCGCGGCGCTGGCGGGGGTGGCGGTGCATCTCATCCTGCCCGTCCGCAGCGATCATCGCGTCACTTCGCGCGCGGCCTATTCGCTGTTCCCCGAACTGCATGCCGCGGGCGTGCATGTCTATCGCCGGCCGCTTCCGTTCATCCACGGCAAGGCGATCATCATTGACCGGTCCTGGGCGATGGTGGGGTCGGCCAATCTCGACTACCGCTCGCTGCGCCTCAACTTCGAATTGAATCTGGTCCTGTCGGGCGATGAAATCATCGGCCGCCTGACCGGCGAATTGCTTGCGGAAATCGGCAAATCGCAGCGAGTGTCGACGGCGCTGCTGCGGCAGTGGGGCTATGTGCATCAGTTCAAGAACAACCTGTGCGCGCTGTTTGCGCCGCTGCTGTAGGGGGCGCGCTGTGGTCATTGGCGACGGCTGCGCCGGCTGTTGCGGCCGGTGCGGGGCGCGGATCGAGTGCAGGGGGAGCGCTGATGGACGCCAATGACGTTATTACGCCCCCTTGCCCGAGTTGCGGCAGCACCGAACGCGCGGTGGTGCTCACGGCACCGCCGTTCGGCGTGGCGGGCTGTTGCCGCTGCGGCCTGCAGTACACCGCGCCGCGCTACAGTGACGCGGCGCAGCGGGCGTTCTATCAGCGCGCGTACGATCCGGATTATTTTGCGTGGTACGATCGCGCGCTGGTGCCGACGCTGCGGCAGCGGTATGCCCTGGCGCTGGCCCGCCTCGGCGAGCCCGACGGGGCGCTGCTTGATGTCGGGGCGTTTACCGGCGTCTTTGTCGCGCAGGCGTGCGCGGCGGGCTGGGCGGCGCGCGGTGTGGAGCCGCTCGCCGGCGCGGTGACGCTGGCCCGGCAGCGCGACATTCCCGTCGCGCGCGGCGAGCTGCTGGCCGCAGCGGTCGCCGACGGGACGCTCGCGGTGGTGACGCTCTGGGATGTGCTGGAACACCTCCCCGAGCCGCGGACCGCGCTGGCCCGCATCGCCCGGTGGCTTCGGCCGGGCGGGCGGCTGCTCATCCGGGTGCCGGATTTCGAGGCCTGCCGGGCGGCGGCGCCGGCGGCCTTTGCCGATGAATATCGCCGCTGGCTCTATCCGCTCGATCTCAATCAGCATCTGCTGCATTTCACGGAGGATGACCTGCGCCGCCTGCTGGCGGACGCCGGGTTCGGCCGGGTGCAGGTCTGGGACGATGGCCTGCTCGAACCGGTGCGCGGCACGCAATGGGAGCGCTGGGCGCGGGCGATTACCGCGTGGGGTGCGCGGCGGCGCGGGTTGCGCCGTGAAATGACCGTGCTGGCACAGCTGGACGCGGCCGCCGTCCGTAATGCCGGGGATAGCCCATGTGCGGGATAGCCGGATTCACGGGCGAGCGCATGGCGCGGGAACGGGTCCTGCGCGCGATGACCGACAGCATCCGCCATCGCGGTCCTGACGGCGAGGGGTTGTATGCCGGTGAGGGTATTGCGCTGGGGATGCGCCGCCTGGCGGTGATCGACCCGCAGGGGGGGACCCAGCCGGTCTGGAATGAAACCCGCACGGTGGCTACTGTCTATAACGGCGAGATCTACAACTATCCCGAACTGCGCGCGCAGCTGGAGCAGCAGGGGCATCTCTTTGCCACCCGCTGCGACACCGAGGTCATTGTCCATCTGTACGAGCAGTATGGCGCCGATTTCGTGTCCCGGCTCAACGGCATGTTTGCGCTGGCCGTCTGGGATGCGCCGGAACGCACGCTGCTGCTGGCACGCGACCATGCCGGCATCAAGCCGCTCTATTACACGATCGTGGACGGCCAGCTGTGGTTTGCGTCGGAGATCAAGGCGCTGCTGGCGGCCGGGGTGGTGCGGCGCGAGCTCAATCTGCGGCCGCTCGACGCCTTCTTCAGCCACCAGTACATCGCGGGCGAAGAAAGCGCGCTGCGCGGGGTGCATCGGCTCATGCCCGGCTGCCAATTGCGCTGGTGTGACGGCGAAAGCACGGTCTCGCGCTGGTGGCAGCTGTCGTACGACGTGAAGCCGCACTATACCGCGCAGGGTTTTGCCGCCCAGCTGGCGCGTGCGGTCAAGCGCCAGATGATCGCCGACGTGCCCATCGGCGTGTTCCTTAGCGGCGGGGTCGATTCCAGCGGGGTGGCGGCGCTGATGCAGCTGGCGGGCGCGTCCCCCCTGCGCACCTTTGCCGTCGGTTTTGCCGGTGACGACGGCGCGTCGGCGGAATTGCCCTTTGCCCGGCAGGTGGCGCAGCATCTGGGCACCGAGCATCATGAAATCATGGTCGATGACGCCGACCTGACGACCCTGCTGCCGAAGCTGGTCTGGATGCTGGATGAGCCGCATGCCGATTATGCGGCGGTGCCGACCTATCTGCTGGCGCAGGCCGCGCGGTCGCAGATCACGGTGGCCCTGACCGGCGAAGGGGGGGACGAGGTGTTTGGCGGGTACGACCGGTACCTCAACCCGCCGCGCGCGAACGAGCCGTATCACGGCCTGACGCGGATCTGTGACGACCTCGACAAGCGCACGCTGCTCACCGGCGATTTTCTCGCTGCGCTGGTGGTGGCGAAGGGGGATTATCTCGAGCGACTGGACCGGCAGTATCGCGGGTTGGATCCGCGGATTTGTTGCATGGCGACTGATTTTGTTGGATGGTTGTTGGATGATCTGCTGATGAAGGTCGATCGCGCCGCCATGGCGGTGTCGCTGGAGGC
>CAZFBR010000108.1:0-11645 GCA_964517215.1 uncultured bacterium | reverse complement strand
CGGCAAGACCAACCTGGCCATGCTCGTGCCGCCGGCGGAACTCAAGGGATGGAAGGTCGAGACGATCGGCGACGATATCGCCTGGATGAAGTTCGGGGCGGACGGGCGGCTCTATGCGATCAACCCGGAAGCGGGTTTCTTCGGCGTCGCCCCGGGCACCTCGGCGGAGACCAACCCGAATGCGATGCACGCGGCGGCGAAGAACACCATCTTCACCAACGTCGCGCTGACGCGGGACGGTGATGTGTGGTGGGAGGGGATCGGCTACGACGCGCCGGGCGAACTGATCGACTGGAACGGCAAACCGTGGCAGGCAGGCGCGGAGAAGCCGGCGGCGCATCCCAATGCGCGGTTCACCGCGCCGGCGGGGCAGTGCCCGGCGATCGCGCCCGAATGGGAGGATCCGAAGGGGGTGCCGATCAGCGCGTTCCTGTTCGGCGGCCGGCGCCCGTCGGTGGTGCCGCTGATCCACCAGGCGCTGTCGTGGAGCCACGGCGTCTTCATGGGTTCGATCGTCGGTTCGGAAGTGACGGCGGCGGCGCTCGATCTGAAGGCGGGGACGGTGCGGCGCGACCCGTTCGCCATGCTGCCGTTCTGCGGCTACCACATGGGCGATTATTTCGCCCACTGGCTGAAGATCGGGACGAAGAGCGCGGCGGACAAGCTGCCGCAAATCTTCTATGTCAATTGGTTCCGCAAGAGCCCGGCGGGCAAGTGGCTCTGGCCGGGCTACGGCGACAATGCGCGCGTGCTCAAGTGGATCTTCGAGCGCTGCGCCGGCGGCGGCCAGGCGGTGTCGACCCCGCTCGGCTGGATGCCGACGACGGATGCCATCGACCGTACCGGCCTGGCCGGCGTGAGCGATGCGGATATGACGGAGCTGCTGGCGGTTGATGCGGCCGGCTGGCGGCAGGAAGTGGCGTCGATCCGCGAGCATTACGCGAAGTTCGGCGACCGGCTGCCGGCAGCGCTGCAGGCCGAGCTCGACGCGCTGGCGCGGCGGCTGGGGTAGAGCGGCGATGTTCGAGAACCCGGTCCAGGGCATCTTCGCCATTTTTGCGCTGTTCCTCGGCGCAACGATGCACGAATATGCGCACGGGCAGGTGGCGGACTGGCTGGGTGATGATACCCCGCGCCAGCAGGGCCGGCTGACGATCAATCCCATTCCGCATATCGACCTGTTCGGCTCAATTCTCCTGCCGGCGCTGCTGTATTTCGCCTCGGGCTTCTTTTTCGCCTATGCCAAACCGGTGCAGGTGAACCCGATGAATTTCCGCAATCCGCGGCGGGGCATGCTCTACTGCTCGCTGGCGGGCCCGGCGGCCAATCTCATCATCGCAATTGCGGCGGCGCTGTTGCTGCACGGCCTGGCATTTGCCGGCAATCTGGGCCTGACCGCCGTACTGTCGGAACAGTTTTTTGGACTGCTTTTGCTGCTGGCGATGATGATGATCCTGGTCAACCTGATCCTGGCGCTGTTCAACCTGATTCCCATCCCGCCGCTGGACGGGTCGAAGGTGGTCATGCATTTCCTGCCGCTGGAGCTGGCGATGCGCTATGCGCGGCTGGCGCCGTTCGGGTTCATCATCCTCCTGGTGCTGATCAACACCCCGCTGCTCAACTGGTATTACGGGCTGGTGCTGATGCCGCTGTTTCATCTGCTCACCGGCGGGTTGGGCTGATGGCGGCGGAGAGCGCGGTGGCGAACGCTGCTGCCACGGCGGAGTCCGCGGCGGCGGGGATTTCGCCGGCAAGCGGTGCAGCGGAATCCGCGGTCGCCGAATCGGCGGTTGCTGGACGGGCCACGGCGGAATCGGCGCCGGCAGCAGGCGGGCCGGGCGGGGTGGGGATGCCTGCCGGTGCGGAATCAGCGCCGGGAGCGTTCACCGAACTGAGTACGGCCTTCCATTGCCGGATCCCGGTGTTCGACGGGCCGCTCGATCTGCTGCTGAATCTCGTGCGCGAAAACCAGATGGACATCCACGCCATCCCCATCGCCGAGATCACGAAGCAGTACTGCGATTACGTCGCCATTCTGCAGGAGATCGACCTCGAGCTGGCGGGCGATTATCTCGAAATGGCGAGCACGCTGCTGCGCTGGAAGGCGCGGGCGCAGCTGCCGCTGCCGCCGTCGCCGGAGGAGCCGGAAGAGGAGGATCCGCAGGAGCGGTTGGCGCGCATGCTGCTTGAATACCAGCGCTACAAGACGGCGGCGGGCGAACTGCGCGGCATGCTCGAACGCCAGTCCGACTATATCCGCCATCCCGGACCGCCGGTGGACCGCGAGCTGCGGCGCGGCGAGGTCGAGTTCGAGGAGGTCTCGCTTTTCGATCTGCTCAAGGCGTTCAAGTCGGTCATGGACCTGGTCGGCAAGAAACTGCCCAAGGTGCTCGAAGGCGAGGGAATCACCGTCGGCCAGATGAAGGCGGACATTATTGAACGGCTGCGCATGGTTGAATTCGTGCGCTTTGCCGACCTGTTTCTCGTCCGCGGCTCGAAAGAGGAAATTGTGGTGACCTTCCTCGCGCTGCTGGAACTGATGAAGATCCAGCAGATCCGGGTGCATCAGGCGGCCGGGGACGGCGAAATTTACATCTACCGCAAGACGGCGGACGAGGGAGCTGACGCGTGATGGACGATAGCGACCGGGCGGAAAGCGCGCCCGTGACGGCGGAAAGCGCGGTGCCGGAGAGTGCGCCGGGCGGAATCGAGGCGCTGCTGCACCGGCGGGGCAATGCGGCGGTTTTTGTCGGCGAGGTGGCGCGCCCGGAAAGTGCGCCCGTGACGGGCGAACATGCCGGGGCGGAAAGCGCCCCGGTCCTGGCGGCGGAGTCGGGGCCGGCGGCGGCGGCGCTGCTTTGGCGCAACAAGCGGGCGCTGATCGAGGCGCTGATCTTCGCCAGCGAGGAGCCGGTGAGCATTCCCCGGCTGGTCGATGTGGTGGGCGGGAGCAAGGCGGAGGTGCGGCAGATGGTGGATGAGCTGCGCGACGCCTACGACCGCTTCCACGGTCTGACGGTGATCGAGGTGGCGGGCGGGTTCCGCATCACCGGGCGGCCGGAATTCGCCGAGGCGATCCGCCGCATCTACGGCAAGCACAAGCAGCTGCGGCTGACCGCCCCGTCGCTGGAGACGCTGGCGATTATCGCCTACAAGCAGCCGGTGACCCGCGCCGAGGTGGAGCAGCTGCGCGGGGTGGCGACCGACGGCGTGGTGCGCACCCTGCTCGAACGCGGGCTGATCAAGATCGTCGGGCGGAAGGAGGAGCTGGGGCGGCCCTTCCTGTTCGGGACCACCCGCGCCTTCCTCGAATACTTCGGGCTGCAATCGCTGCGCGACCTGCCCGATGCGGGCGAACTTGACCGCATGGTGGGGAACATCAACGAGCGCGAGACCGAGCAGTATGTCGAAGGCGACCCGAATGCCGACCGGCCGCCGCTGCGCCTCTCCGACGAGGAGCTGCGCGGGCTGTGGCGCGGCGGCGAGAGCGGGCCGGTGGGCGAGAGTGCGCCGGTCCCGGGTCCGGGCGAATCGTCGCCCGGAGTCATCACCGAGGTGCAGGGGGATGAGGCGTTCGAAAGCGCCCTGGCCGACCTGACCTGGGACGGCGATCCGGAGGAACTGGCGGAATCAGCGGCGGCGGCTCTCCCGGCGGACGACGAACCGCCGGCGGGGACCTGAGCGGGCATGGCCGACGTGCCGACGCTGCCGGCCGCGGGCGGCGAACGCCTGCAGAAGTTTCTTGCCCGCTGCGGCTTCGGTTCGCGCCGGCACTGTGAAATGCTGATCACGGCGGGGAAGGTGACCGTCAACAGCGCGGTGCAGACCGTGCTCGGTTCGCGCATTGATCCGGAACATGACGACGTGCGGGTGGCGGGGAAGCGCGCGGTGCCGCGGTTGCCGGTCTATTACCTCTGCCACAAGCCGTCCGGGTATCTTTGCTCCTGCGACAACCGCCAGGGTCCGACGGTGATCGACTATTTCGCGCGGCGCGGCATCCGCGAGCGGGTCTTTCCCGTCGGGCGGCTCGACGGCGACACCGAGGGGCTGCTCATTCTCACCAACGACGGCGAACTGTCCAATTACCTGATGCATCCGCGGCACCATATCGGCAAGACCTATCGCGCCGACCTGAATGCGCCGCTGACCGGCGAGGATGCGGCAAAGCTGCGCGCGGGGATTGACCTCGACGGAAAGATGACCGCGCCGGCGGAAGTGGCCGTATCGCCGGCCAACCCGCAGCGGGTCTTCATCACCATCTATGAGGGGCGCAACCGGCAGGTGCGGCGCATGTTCGCGGCGCTGGGCTATACGATCGACTATCTGCAGCGCGTGGCGTACGGCAACCTGAAGCTTGCCGACCTGCCCCGGGGCAGGCATCGCAGCATCAGCCGCACGCTGCTGCTGCGCATGATCGGGGTGCCCGAGCCGGGCGAATCCGGCGTGATAATGGAGGATCTGGATGAAAGCAAACTCCCGACGGAAAGCGAAGCGTAAGGCGGCTGCGGGCCGGGACCCGCTCGCCGGCCTGCGCCGCCAGATCGACGCGCTGGATGCGAAGCTGGTCGGCCTGCTGGACACGCGCGCGACCCTGGTGCGCGCCGTGGGCAAGGTCAAGCGGCGCGAGCGGCGCAGCTTCTACGATCCCGACCGCGCCCTGGCGGTGGTCGAGCGGGCGGCGGGCCGGGCCCGGCGCTTCCCGACGGCGGCGCTGCGCAACATCTACTACGAGATCACCAACGCGTCGCTGCTCCTCGAATGCCCGGTGCGGGTCGCCTATCTCGGGCCCGAGGCGACCTATACGCATCTGGCCGCGCTGAAGCGGTTCGGGCCGGAGGCCGAGTACCAGCCGCAGGTGACGCTGGGCGACGTGTTCGAGGAAGTGAGCGCGGGCCGGGCCGATTGCGGCATTGTGCCCGTCGAGAACTCGACCGAGGGGATGGTCAACCATACCCATGACCTGCTGGCGGCGTCGGACCTGGTGATTGCCGGCGAGGTGCACCTGCCGGTGTCGCACAACCTCGTCGGGCGGCTGCGGTCGCTGACTGAAGTGAAGATCGTCTATTCCAAGGATCATGCCCTGGCCCAGTGCCGCGAATGGCTGGAAAAGCATCTGCCGCAGGCGAAGCTGCGCGAGGCGACGAGCACGGCGGCGGCGGCCCAGCGCGCGGCACACGAGCCGGGTGCGGCGGCGATCTGCGGCGAACTGGCCGCGCGGCTTTACGGATTGCGGCTGATGGCACGCAACCTGGGCGGTCGGGCGGACAATATCACCCGGTTCATCATCATCAGCCGCGAATCGCCCATGCCCTCGTCACACGACAAGACCTCGGTGGCGTTTTCGGTGAAGGACAAGCCGGGCGCGCTCTTTGCCGCGCTCAAGGCGTTTGCCCGTGCCGGGGTCAACATGACCCGCATCGAGTCGCGCCCGACCCGCCGCCGGGCGTGGGAATATGTCTTTTTCGTCGATCTGGAGGGCGGGCTGCAGACGGAGTCCGTGCGCCGCGCGCTGGCGCGCCTGCAGGGCCAAACGACCTTCTTCAAGATCCTCGGCTCCTATCCCCAGGAGCAATCATGATCCAAATAGCGGGGACAATATGCTTTATTTGCCGGATGGCAAATAAAGTATACTGTCCCGGTTATTGGGGGAGTGGGCGATGAAGCGGGTTGCGATTTGCGGGCTGGGATTGATGGGCGCGTCGCTGGGAATGGCGCTGCGTCAGCGGATGCCGGGCGTGCGGGTGATCGGGATCGGACGCGACGCGCAGAAACTGGCGGCGGCGCAGGCGGCGGGCGCGGCGGATGAGGTAACGACCGACGCGGCGGCCGGGGCGCGGGCGGCTGATGTTGTCGTGCTGGCGGTGCCGGTGGAGAATATGGCGGGGGTGCTGCGCGCGCTGGCGCCCGGCCTGCAGCCCGGGGCGGTGGTCACGGACGCCGGCAGTGTCAAGTGCTGTGTGCTTGAAGATCTGCCGCTGCTGCTGCCGCCCGGGGTTGCGCTGGTCGGGTCGCATCCCATGACCGGCTCGGAACGGCGCGGCCACGCCGCCGCTGATCCGCTGCTGTATGAGAATGCAATCACTGTGGTGACGCCGGCCGGCAGCGAAACGCCGGAGGCGGTGGCGCGGGTAATCGAGTTGTGGCGCAGCGTCGGTGCGCGGGTGATTACCATGAGCCCGGCCGCGCACGATCGCGCGGTGGCGGCGGTCAGCCACCTGCCGCATCTGCTGGCGTCGGCGCTGGTGCTGGCGGCGGCCGAGTCCGGTGCGGAGGTTCTGGGACTGGCGGCGGGCGGGTTCCGCGACATCACCCGCATCGCGTCGGGCGATCCCGCGCTGTGGCGCGGGATCTTTGCGGCAAACCGCAGCGAGCTGCTGGCGCAGCTCGACACGTTCAGCGGCGTGCTGGCCGGGCTGCGGGCGCAGCTGGCGGCGGGCGAAGACGGGGCGGTGGAACAGGCGCTGGTGCGGGCGCGGGACATCCGCGACGGTCTGCCGAAAAGCGCGCGCGGGCTGGTCGGGGCGACCTACGACGTGATCATGCGCGTGCCGGACCGGCCGGGCATCCTGGCGCAGGTGACGGGTGTGCTGGCGGAGCAGAAAATCAACATTATCGACATCGAGGTGCTCAAGGTGCGCGAGGGCTGCGAAGGATCAATCCGGCTGTCGTTCCTGCGCCAGGACGAGCGCGAACGCGCGCTGGCGGAATTGCGTGCGGTCGGTATCGAAGTGCGCTCATGGTGAACCGGCCACCGATGGTGTTGCGATGACGGGGACGACAATGAAGACGATCACGGTGCCGGCGGACAAGTCGATTTCGCACCGCGGGGTGCTTTTCGGGGCGCTGGCGCGGGGCGTGACGCGGGTGACGAATTTCCTGCAGGCGGGCGACACGCTGCATACCCTGCAGGCGATGCAGGCGCTGGGCGTGCGCATCGAGCGCGACGGCGGCACGCTGACCGTGCACGGTACGGGCGTTGTCGGCTTGCGCGCGCCGGCGGGCGAGCTGTATCTCGGCAATTCGGGGACGAGCACGCGACTGCTGCTGGGTGTGCTCGCGGGCCGGCCGTTTCCGGTTACCCTGACCGGCGACCCGTCGCTGAGTCGCCGGCCGATGCGGCGGGTGGTTGAGCCGCTGACGGCGATGGGTGCGCGGTTCGCCGGGAATGACAACGGCAACAAGCTGCCGCTGACCGTTACCGGCGGCGCGCTGCACGGCATCCGCTACGACCTGCCGACGGCGAGCGCGCAGGTGAAGAGCGCGCTGCTGCTGGCGGGCCTGCAGGCGGAGGGAACGACTTCGCTGCGCGAGCCGGCGCTGTCGCGCGATCATACCGAGCGCATGCTGCGCGGGTTCGGGGTGCCCGTGCAGGAGCGGGACGGACGGCTGGAAATCACCCGCAGCGAGCTGACCGCAACGGAGGTGGCGGTGCCGGGCGATATCTCCTCGGCGGCATTTTTCCTCGTTGGTGCGGCCATCGGCGGGCCGGCGACCCGGCTCACCGGCGTCGGGCTGAATCCGACGCGCACCGGGGTGATCGATGCGCTGCGCCGCATGGGCGCGGACCTGACCATCGAGCACCAGCGCACCGTGGCGGGCGAAGAGGTGGGGGACATCGTGATCCGCCCGTCGCGGCTGCGGGGGACGACGATCGGCGGCGGGGAGATCCCGCGGCTGATCGACGAACTGCCGGTGCTGGCGCTGGCGGCGGCCTGCGCTGAGGGGGAAACGCGGGTGACCGGCGCGCATGAGCTGCGGGTGAAGGAATCGGACCGCATTGCGGTGGTGGCGCGCGAATTTGCCCGGCGCGGAGTACTGGTCGAAGAGCTGCCGGACGGCTTTATTATTCGCGGTCCGCAGCGGTTCCGCGGCGGTGCGGGTGAATGCGACTACGACCATCGCATCGCCATGACCATGCTCATGGCCAATGTCGTAAGCGACGGCGAGATCACCATGCCCGGCAGCGGGGAGCATATCCAGACCTCGTTCCCGGGATTTACGGGATTGTTCCGCGACTGGCTCGCGGCGACATAGGTGCAGCCCGGCCGTTTCCGGCCGGGGCAAGTGCCGGTGGCGGCGGCAGTGCACCGCACAACATGGTGACTGAGGTGCGGGCGGCAGCTCTCAGATCCGGCCGGAAGCGGCTGAACGACAGGAGAAGCGGATGACACGCAAACCGATTGTGGCAATTGATGGGCCCGCGGGGTCGGGCAAGAGCACGGTGACGAAACTGCTGGCGCAGAAGCTCGGCTTCCTCTTCATCGATACCGGGGCAATGTATCGCGCGGTGACGCTCAAGGCGCTGGACAGCGGGACGGACATGACCGATCCGGCGGCGCTGACCCGCGTGGCGGAGGGATGCACGATTGAACTGCGGAACGTCGGGCAGGAAACGCAGGTGCTGCTCGACGGCCGGGACGTGAGCACGGAAATCCGCAATCCGCGGCTCAATCCGCACCTGTCCCCGGTGGCGGCGGTATCGGGCGTGCGCCGGCGGCTGGTCGCCCTGCAGCAGCAGATGGGGCGGATCGGCGGCGTGGTGATGGAAGGGCGCGATATCGGCACGGTGGTCTTTCCCGACGCCGAGGTGAAGATCTATCTCGAGGCGACGGTGGCCGAGCGGACGCGGCGGCGGGCGCTGGAAATGCAGGGGAAGAACCTGCCGTGCGACGAGGCGAAGGTGCGCGCGGAGATCGAGCGGCGCGACCATATTGATTCGACCCGCGAGGACTCGCCCCTGCGCCAGGCGGACGACGCGGTGCTGGTGATTACCGACGGGCTGTCGATCGAGCAGGTGGTGGACAAGCTGGCGGCGATTGTGGCGGCGAAGACGGCATGATCATCTATGACGTCAGCCGGGCGATCGTCCGCGCCTATGCGCGGCTCTGGCACCGGATTGAGATTATCGGCGAGGAACATATCCCGGCGTGCGGGATTTTTATCGCGTCCAGTCACGGCAGCTATCTCGATCCGCCGCTGATCGGCTCATACGCGGGGAGTCACCGCGTGTCGTTCATCGCCAAGCGCGAACTGCGCGACTGGCCGCTGATCGGCCACTGGATGGTCGCCTGCCGCACGCTGTTCATCCGCCGCGGCGGGGTCAACCGCGAACTGGAGGAGCAGGCGATCCAGCTCGCCAAAGACGGCGGCTGTGTCTGCGTCTTTCCCGAAGGGACGCGCACCCGCACCGGTGCCCTCGGCGCGGGCAAGGCGGGGGTGGGCAAGCTCTTCCTGCGCACGGGGATCCCGGTGGTGCCCGCCCATATCGACGGCAATTTTCGCGCGTACCCGCCGGGCGGCTGGTTTCCGCGCCCGGCGAAGATTACCATCCGCTACGGCAGGCCACTGACCTTTCCGGTAACGGAACAGCCGGCCAAGGAGCAGTGTCAGGCGGCGGTGGATGAGGTGATGGCCGCCATTCGCGCGCTGCGGCCCGGTACCGGCATCTGACCCGGAGCGCCGGCGGCGGCGCTGCCGCGGGAGTGGTGAGCGGTGGTGGCGGCAGTTACAGGGCGGAAACACCGCCGGTGAATATCTCCGCGGGGAAAATCATCCCCTCGGCGTCGAACTTGTAGAGGAAGTGCGGCGCCTGATCAGTTACCCGGAACTCGCCGATGACTTTTCCGCTGGCGTCGCGGTCACTGACCTCATACCAGAAGAGCGGGCGGATGTTGATCTCACCATCGCTGCCGACGCCCAGAACCTCGCAGATCTCCGCCACCCGACGCGTGCCGTCGGCGTAACGCCGCAAATGCACGATAATGTCGAGCGCGGAGGCGATCTGCCGGCGGATGGCAACCGCGGGGAGATTGACGCTGCCCATGAGGAACATGGTTTCGAGGCGCATGAGCAGGTCCTGCGCCGCGTTGGCATGGGCGGTCGACATGGAGCCGTCGTGGCCGGTGTTCATCGCCTGGAGCATGTCCACCACCTCGCTGCCGCGGCACTCGCCGACGATGATGCGGTCGGGGCGCATGCGCAGGGAATCGCGCATCAGGTCGCGGATGGTGACTTCGCCCCGCCCTTCGGTGTTGGTGGCACGGGTCTCCAGGCGGATGACGTGCGGATGGGTTTCGTGGAGGCGCAGTTCGGCCGAATCCTCGATGGTGACGATGCGCTGGCTGCCGGGGATCAGGGTCGAGAGAATGTTGAGGAAGGTCGTCTTGCCGGTCCCGGTCCCGCCTGCGACCATGATATTGAGCCGCGCCTTGACCCCCGCGCCGAGGAAATAGGCCATGTCGGGGGTGAGCGCGCCCCAGGAAATGAGATCCTCAAGCTGGACGCGTTCCTGGCGGAATTTGCGGATGGTGAGCACGCAGCCGTCAATGGCCAGCGGCGGGATGATGGCATGCACGCGTGACCCGTCGGGCAGGCGCGCATCGACGTGCGGATTGCCGTAGTCGATGCGCCGGCCGACTCGGTTGACGATGCGCACGATGGTGTTGAGCAGGTGTGTGTCGTCGAGGAATTTGACGTCCGGGCGGAACACCAGCCGGCCCTGCTGCTCGATGAAGACCCGCCGCGGGCCGTTGACCATTATCTCGCTGATGCCGGGATCGTCAAGCAGGCATTCGATGGGGCCGTTCCCCTCGACTTCGTTGATGGTGTCTTGGATGATGCTGTTGCGCCGGTTGGCCGGGATGCGGTATTCGGTGAAACGCGCGGTGATCCGCTCGTAGGCATCGCGGAAAAAATCGCGCAACTCGGCAGTGCGCCCGGTGGTGCCGGCAAGGTTGAACTGCTGGTTGTTCGAGGCGGTGGTCAGCTCTTCGATCAGCTTCATGCGCAGCGCATGGAACAGCTTTTCCTCGGGGGTCGGCGCGTCGATGGTCGCGGTTGGCGGCAGGTCCGTGTCGGTGGCGAGGATGTTGATGGTTTTGGCGATATCGTCCAGGCCCTCGAGCCCCTCAAGACCGTCCAGGGAAATGTCGTCGGGCAGGCCGGACTCCGCGTGCAGCGCGGTGGCGACCGGCGCGGGGCGCGCTTGCTGCCGGCGGAAGAGCGAACGCAGATCACGGGCGGCGGCCCGCACCGCCTCCGGCGGCGCGCTTTCGCCGTCACCGACATTGCGCAGATGGTCGAGTTTCATCGGTTACCCCGCCGCGCACAGCGCCTTGAGCGCCGCGGCGCGATCGGCAACAATGGGAATGTACTTGTCGATCTTGGTCAGAGTGAGGACGCGTGCCACCACGGGATTGACCGCAAAGCAAAGCAGCTTGTTCCCCCGCTTCGCCCGCAGATACTTGAGTCCGCTGACCAGCGCGGTCAATGAGGCCGAGTCGATTTGCTCGAGGGCGGTGCAGTCGAGCAGGATATTGCGCGCCCCGCCGTCGATCGCCTTGCGGAGATGGACTTCGAGGTTCTGCGATTCCTGACCGTACAGCTTGCCGTTCAGCACAATGCATGACGTCGCCACCGCGCCGTCTACGGGGCATGGCTCTTCAACACACAGCATTTCCGTTACCTCCACCCGAAAAATTATAGCATTGCGGTCAGGTCAACGCAAATAAAATGGTTTCTTCGCCGTTATTGAATCACGCGGTACGGGTGGTATGGGCGACGCAAAAAGTATGCCGGCGACCGGCGGACCGTGTAGAGCGCATCTAATTATGGCACACAAAACGGAAATAATAGGGTAACACTTT
>CAZFBR010000107.1:0-11715 GCA_964517215.1 uncultured bacterium | reverse complement strand
GGGGCGTTGCCGACAATTTATGCAACTGCCGCCCGCGCGCAGCAGATGACGGTCAGTTCCATGCTGCTGTCGCAGGTCCAAGCGCGCACCAAAGCCGATCCGACGTGGCCGCCGGCAACGATCGACTATACAAAATTTGAAGATGAGTTTAAATCGTTCGAGTGGAGACGGGACTTGGTCGATGTTCCGGCAGGATCAGTTGTCAGTACTTCGGGGGCGACGTATCTGCAGTTTATGAGCATGACAATCAAGTATCCGGTGATGGGCAAGGTGGAAACGCGATCATATTACACCATATTGGCCAATTATTCCGCGCTTGCCGGCGATACTCTGGGGCATATGCCATGAACCGCATAGCGAGAAGGCATGATGGGTTCACCCTGATTGAATTGATGGTGTGCGTGGCGATTTTTGCCTTGATCGCGGTCTCCGTGCAGCAGATTTTCAATTCGGTCATGTCGGTGTGGATGAAGGGTGACGCCCGTTTGGAGATGTACCAGAACGGCCGTAATTACCTCGAACGGTTGGGCGTGTATATGCGTTCAACCGTGCGCCCGGACTTGTGGGACCATAATCATGATGGTACCATCAATGCCAGCGATACCGGGGTGAACGGCATTCGGTTTATCGGGGTCAATCATGCCAGCCAGGCGGCATCGTCAGCGACGATTACGTCTGCAACGCAAGGGGTCGGGCGTGGCTATTCCACAAGCGATGCGATATCTTTTATGAGCGCGGCCTATAGCTCCCACTACGATAATTCCGACATGATCGCGTTGGCGTTTTCCTGTGTCAATTCGGATGACTGGTGCTATTCGTGGGGCAAGAATTATGCGTATCTGCAGGAAGAAAAGCTTGGCTATACCTGCTCAGTATCGGCCAATGAATGGACGGACGGCAGCAATTCGTTTACCGGCAGTTCGATCAAGATCAGTCCGACCGCCAGCTATATGCGGCCGTCAGCGGGCGCATCGGTGGCGTCGTCGCCGGAAGTGAGTCCGAGGCTGAGTGACTTGCAGCTTGAATATTTCGGCAAGAACGTGCCGGTGGCGACGGCGCTGTCGGGCGCGGTGGTGTGGGACTCGGCGATGCAGTACGGGCGGTTGCCGACGCTGGTGCGGATCATCGTCACCTGCGATACCACGAGCAAGGCGGTACCCAATCCGATCTATTTTGGCACGTATGTGAATATTACGCCGATTGCCGGGATTGAACCGGGCACAGGTTACTACTGAGATGATGACGAACATGCGCAACAACGGCTTCGCGCTGATCTACGCGATCTGGGTGATGGCGATTTTGAGTGCGATCGTTGCGGCCTTTGCCTGGAATGAGCAGCATGAAGTGCAGATCGCGCACGGGGCGATGTGCAGCATTGGCGCGCGGTACCTTGCCGAGGCGGGTATCAGTCTGGCCATTGCCGAAATCAAGGCGTCATGGAGCAATTTCAGCGACACTCCGGGGCATCGCATTGTCTCCGCCAATACCTGCTATAACGGCTGGGTCAGCACTGAGGATGGCAAAGGCAGCACTTGGGCAAATTTGGGCAAGTGGTATGGCGATTCGGCATGGGACCAGAGTGGATTGTCCGGTTCGTGCTATTATGTGCCGAGCTTGAGTACCGCACCCACTGCCGGCGATGATGGCGATGTGGGCTATTTCATGGTGGCGGTCGAAGACGAGAGCGGCAAGGTCCAGCTCAATACGACCGAAACATCGGATTCGCGTCAGACCAAAATCGCACGCTCGCAGGGATTTGCCGGTTCGGGTTCATCCTCAGAAGAAGACGGGGGAATGCCGACGAATGGCCAGATTGCGTATACTGATTGCATGCAGGTCGGTGACAATGGCGGATTCCGCACAGTCCAGGAAGTCGGTATCGTGTCGGGGATTAGTGTGGCCAATACGTATTACAACCGGAGCATCCTGACACCGTATCCGAATGCCAATCGCCCGGGAATCACCTACGACCGCAGCGGGCGCATCAACGTCAACAGTGCGACCCGCTGGGCGCTGCGCGCGGTGCGGAAGTCGGGTGGCACCTATCTGACGTCGGCGCAGGCGGACGCGATTATCAGCGAACGCGCGACGTCGCCGTTCCTGGATAATTTCGATTTTAACACGCGCATGAGTTATTCGCTGGATGAGACGAGCGCGCGCTTTGATTCACTCGGCTGGTATCGGGTGATTGCCCGCGGGGTAATGATACCCAAGGGGGATCCATCGCGCACGACAGCGGAATCGACGGTGGAGACGTATATCAAGTGCGCGTTCGAATCTGATAATTTCCCGGTGCAGATCTGCTACTGGCGTGAATGGTGGGAACTTCCGAAAGTATAATCATCAGGAAGCAGGGAAGCACGCGGCGGATGCACTGGCATGGATCAAACTGACCGGGTGCTGGTGCGTCTGCTGCCGGCGGCTGGTGTGTTGCTGCTGGTGCTGTTGCTGCTCTGCGTCGCGATTGACACTCTGCGGCCTCTCCAGGAATACGATATCTGGTTGCACCTCACTTCAGGCGAACATATCGTTCGCAATCGGGCGATTCCGACGCATGACCCCTATTCGTTTTCCGCCTTTGGCCGGCCGTGGGTGTATCACGAATGGCTCTTTGCGGTGGCGGTATACGGCCTGTACGTTGTGGGCGGTATCACGGCGCTGAATCTGCTGCAGGCCGGGTTGATGGCGCTGCTGGCGGCGATGGTGGCGGCGCTGATGCTGCAGTTGCAGCCTCCCTCGCCCTGGAAACTGCCGGGGACGGTGCTCTGGCTGCTGGCCGGCTATTTCCTGCTGCTGCCGAGATTCCATTTGCGGCCGCACCAACTCTCCCTGCTGTTCCTGACGCTGGAGTTGTTTGTGCTCTACCGCGGCGGGCGCTGGCGCTGGTTGCTCCCCCCGTTGTTTGTTTTCTGGGCAAATATTCACGGTGATGTGATTGCCGGCGTGGCGCTCCTTGGACTCTGGGGGTGGTGCCGGGCGATTGACGGCCCGCGGAAGGGCGGACGCTGGCTGCTGGCGGCGGGCGGGGCGTTGCTGCTGACGTTGTGCAATCCGTACGGCTGGCGGCTCTGGCAGATGGCGTGGCGGGTGGGCACCTTTAGCGAATACCAACGCTATATTTACGAGTGGATGCCGTTGCGGCCGGAGGCCTATGAAAGGATTACGCCGGCCCTGATCATGATCGCGCTGGCGGCGGTAATGACGGCGGGTCGCCGGCGCTGGTTTGAACTGGCCCTGGCGACATTCGGGGTGGTGGCGATGCTGAAGGCCATGCGCTATACGCCGCTGGCCTGCATCTTTGCCACGCCGCTGGTGGCGGTGGCCTTGCGCGCAGCTGCCGAACGATGGATGGCGCGCCGGTGGCGGGCGTATGGTGCACTGGCGGCCGCGGCGCTGGCGGTGCTGCTCTTTGCGCACACGCAAGTCGGCCAGTCGTCGGGGTTCGGCTATAAGGCGCGCGTCTTTCCCTTTCCGGCATTCACCTTCATTCGCCAGCATGCGCTGCATGGCCGTACCTTTGCCGATTATGCATACGCCACTGCGTATTCAACCTGCAATCTGCCGGGGAACCCGTACTACATTGACGGACGCTGGGATGTGTTTGGCGAGGAGATTTTCCGCCGGTTTCGCGCGACCAAGGAAGGCAGGGACTGGCGGGCGCTGCTCGACGGGGAACGGGTGGACGTCGTTCTGCTTGCCGCCCAGCCGTACGACTATGCACATGAGCGGTTTCCGCCACTCGCGGCGGCGCTGAGCGCCACTGCGGAATGGCAGCTGGCGTTTTGGGATGATATCTCATTGGTCTTTATTCGTCGTGCGGCATTCCCCGGCTTTACTGCCGGGTATGACCGTGCCTGGCCGGTGGTGGCTGAGGCGGGGAAGCGGGATGTGCCTGCGTCCGGAAACATCGCGGCCATAGTTGCACAGGCGCAAGCTGGTTCACCGTATGGCATCTGGGCCTGCCAGACCGGAGCGCGACTGGCGCAGGCGGCAGGTGACACGCAACAGGCGCAGGAGTGGTATCAGCAGGGACTGGGCCAGATGCCGGAGAATGCGGTGCTGCTGACGGAATACGGGCAATTTCTGTCGGACAACGGCATGGAAACGCCGGCACTGCTTGCCTGGGAGCTGGCGACGTCGGTTGCTGCAGATTACTACCTGCCCTATTATCTGCTGAGCCGGCATTACCAATCGCCGCAACTGCTGGCCCGGGCGGTGGCACTGCAGCCGCGCTTTGGCGAAGCGCGGCTGGCATTGGCGTATGAATACATGCGCCGGCGTGATCCTGACCGCGCCCATGAGGTGATCGAGGATGCGCCGCATGACGACCTGCAGTTCGCCCTGCTGCGGGCGGGGTTCTGGCAGCAGCAGGGTGATTTTGCCCGGGCGATCCCCCCGCTGCGGCAGTATTTGGCTCACTATCCGCAGGATCATGCCGCGTGGATGGCGCTGGCCACCTGCCATATCAGGCTAAAGCAGCTGGCTGAGGCCGGGGAAATATTTGTGCGCCTGGAAACGGCAGGAGAGAGCAGCCCCGTGCTGTATGCTGATCATGGCGCCTTGCTCCTTGAACAGGGGGAATGGGCGCGGGCGAAGCAGCTGCTGGATCGGGCACTGGCCATGCGGCCCGACATGGCGCCGGCGTTGCACAACCGCCAACTGGTCAGCAGACAGCTGGGCGAACCGGAGTACGTTGCGCCCGTCGTCCGGGCGGCGGACGACACGGGCGCACTGCGGCTCTATGCGCAGCCATGAACCAGCGTAACGACGGGACGAACGCGCTGATTGGAATCGATGCGCGCCCGCTGAGTGCCGCCTGCAAGCGGCAGGGCGGCGGCGGTATCGGTACCTATGCCCGCGAGCTGCTGCGCGCCTGGCCGCGTTCGAGGGCGGAACGGCTGGCGCTGCTGGGCGTGGCGGAGGACGTCGCCGCCTGCCAGTTGCCGGCAGCGGTGATGATGCTTGATGGCACGCCGCTGCTGCAGGGTGCGCTGAACGACCATTGGCGGGCGCCGCGGACGCTGGCCCGGGCGGGGGCGCGGGTGGCATGGTATCCCAGCCAGCTGCAGGCGCCGCTGCATCAGCCGCTGCCGACGGTGATTACCGTGCACGACCTGATCCCGCAGAAGTATGAGGAACTCTACCCCGCCGACGCGAAGGAACGGGTGCGCCAGCGGCTCATGGAGATCGCCTGCGCGCGGGCGACGCAGCTGATTGCAGTGTCGACAGCGACGCAGCGCGACCTGACCGGCTTGTGGTGCGTTCCGGCGGAGAAGATCACCGTTATCCATGAGGCGCCGCGGCCGGTCTTTTGCCAGCCGGTGCCGCCGGCAGCCCTCGCGCGGGTGCGCAGCGCCTATGCCCTGCCAGATCGCTTCTGGCTGTATGTGGGCGGCATGGATCCGCGCAAGACCCTGGCGGTGGCCCTGGCGGGTGCGGGGACACTGCCGGTTGAACAGCGGCTGCCGTGGCTGATACTGGCGGGCAATCGTGAGGCGGGTGCGGAGACGGCCCTGCTGGCTGCGGCGCGAACGGCGGGGGTGGCGGTGCGGATTGCCGGGCCGGTGCCGGAAGCGGACCTGCCGGGCCTGTATGCGGCGGCGACGGCGCTGGTAATGCCCACCCGCGACGAGGGCTGCTCGCTCCCCGTGCTTGATGCGCTGGCGGCGGGGCTGCCGGTCATTGCCTCTGCGGCCGGGGCCATTCCCGAAATGGCGGGCGCTGCGTATCATCCGGTGCATGAGGAAACCGCGGCCGCCTGGGGTGCGGCAATGGCGGCGGTATCTGATCCGAACCGCCAGGCGCAACTGCGTATCGCCGGCCCGCAGCAGGTGGCTCCCTTGAGTTGGGAAAAAGCCGCCACCGCCACCGCCGCCATCCTCCAGCAAGCCATCCGCCGCGTGAAAAATGGGGACGGAGCATAACTTATTAAGTTATGGCATAATCACCTGCAATGAAAGTAGTTGTCGGAAACAATCGGGTGAAACCCGACGGCCGCAGCAATATGGCAGTGGCGCATGACGTACTGATTTATGGCATACTGGTTTATCACAGCCAATATCACGGTCGTGTGATGAGGGAGGAGAACGATGCAGGCAAGGCAACGCGTGATTACTGAAGCGCCGTTCCCTCAGGTCTGGCCGGGGTGATGATGAAACGGATCGCACTGGTCAACCCGCCGTTCAGGCCCGGGTACTCACGGGCTTCGCGTTCGCCGTCGGTGCCGCGCAGCGGGACCCTGTATATGCCGCATGATCTGATGCTGACGGCGGCGGGATTGCGTGCCGACGGGCATACGGTGCTGCTGATCGATGCAATCGCGGCCAATATGTCGCTGGCAGCGCTGGCGGAAGCATTGCATCGCTGGGAACCGGAGGTGCTGGTTGTCGCGGCGGCGTATCCGTCGCTGGCGTATGATATCGCCGCGGCAGCGCGGTGCAAGGAACGCGCGCTGTCGGCCCGCCATCTGTTCCTGAACGTCAAATGGCTTGAGGGTGAACTGCCGGCGCACGATTCGCTGGACGGGATCATCACCGGCCTGCCGCTGCTGCCGCTGCGGCAGTGGCTGCGCACGGGCGAGAGCATGCCGGCACTGCACTGGCGGGCGGGGCTGCATGTAACACCGGCGCCGGCGGCGCAATTGACGGCGGCCGAGTGGCCGCTGGCGGCGCCCGTGGCGCGCGAGTTTCTGCCGCTCAATGCATATTTTTATGCCTGCGCCCCGCATCCCGTGCTGACCCTGCGCACGCGCTATGGTTGCGACTATCAGTGCGCGTTCTGCGCGTCGCGGGAACAGAGTGAGCGGCGGAGTGTGGCGCAGGTGCTCGACGAACTGGCGTGGGTGGAACGGGAATGGCCGGAGGTGCGTGCGGTTTTTTTTGAGGACGAAACCTTCACCACCGATGCGGACTGGCTGGCGGAATGGTGTGTGAGCAAGCCGCCGCGTCTCGCGTGGTCGGGCAACGCCCGAGCGGACCTCGACCCCGCCTGGCTGCCGCGCCTCGCGGCGACGGGCTGTTATTCGCTGACGGTGGGATTTGAGTCGCGCGCGCCGCGCACGCTGGCCGCCCTGCACAAGGGCGAAACCCCGGCGCAGATGGAGCACTTCGCCCGCGCTGCCGCTGCCGCCGGCATCCGGGTGCACGGCTGTTTTATTCTCGGCTGGCCGGGCGAGACGCCGCGCGAGACGCGCGCGACCATTGCCTGGGCGCGACGTTTGCCGCTGGATACCGCGCAGTTTTATCCGCCGCTGGCGGAGCCGGGCAACGCTCTGACCGGCGGCGTGCCGGCGACGGTGACGGCGGCGGCGCAGGCGTGGTGCCGCCTGGCCCGGCGGGCGTTCTATTGGCGGGCGGACTATTGGCGGGCAAAGGCGCGGCAGTGGCGTGACGACCCCGACAGCCGCTATCGCCTGCGGCGGGCGGCAACGCATTTCCTGCCGGCACTGGTGCGCGGCCGATGAGCAGCATCAGCGGGCTGCTGCCGGCAGTCGCCGCCCTCTGCTGGCTGCCGCCACTCTGGTGTTACGCAGGGTATCCGCTGCTCTGTCGCGGTTGGGCCCGCCGGCAGCAGCAGTGGCCGTCACTGGCGGATGTGGATTTGCCGGCGGCGGTAGTGGTCTGCGTCTATCACAACGAAGCGCGCCACCTGCCGACAAAACTGGCCAATTGCCAGGCGCTGGCGTATCCGGCGGATAAACTGCGTCTGCTGTTCGTTTCGGACGCATCCGACGACGGCAGCGACGAACTGGTATACGCGAACGGCCGGGCGGAACTGCTGCGCCGCGACCGGCGCGGCGGCAAGAGCGCGGGGCTGAACGCGGCGCTGGCGCACCTGCAGGCGAGTATGCCGCCGGCGACCGTGGTGGTGTTTACTGACGCCAATACGGAACTGCATCCCGCGGCGGTGCAGCGGCTGGCGGAGGCACTGGCCGACCCGGCGGTGGCGAGTGCCTGCGGGGAACTGACCGTCACCGGGCATGGCGAGGGCGGCTATTGGCGCGGTGAGCAGATGCTCAAGCGCGCCGAAGGGGCATGGGGCTGCCTGATCGGCGCCAACGGCGCGCTGCATGCCGTGCGGTTGCGCGACTGGCAGCCGCTCCCGGATGGCTTGCTCATGGAAGATTTGCTGATCCCGTTGCGACTGCTGATGCGCGGGCGCGCGGTCTATGTACCGTCGGCCCGGGCGCAGGAGGAGGGCGGCGGGAGCGTGATGGAGTTCCGGCGCAAGGTGCGCATCGCCACGGCAAACTATGCCATGCTGCCGCTGCTGCTGCGTCTGCGGCTGCCGCTGCGGGCGCAGTGCTGTCTCTGGTCGCACAAGATTCTGCGCTGGCTGTGCGCTCCGCTGTTGCTGCCGCTGCTGGCCCTGACCGCGGTGCTGTTGTGGCGATGGGCCGGCTGGTGGTGGGGAGCGCCGCTGCTATTGATTATCCCGGCGGCGGTGGCGGCTGGTTGCGGCCTGCTATGGGGAGCCGGCCTTCGGACGATGTGGCACGGCTTGCTGATGCATCTGGCGTTTACCGTCGGGGCGATGCGCGCCCTGACTGGCACGATGCCGCCGCACTGGGAACACGAGCGCCGATAGATGGTGATCGAATCAGCGGCGGGCGGGTACTGAGCGGCAGGCCTGAGCCAGCCGCCGGGCGGGTTCGTGCGCCGGGGCAAGCTGCAGGGCGAGGGTACAATCCGCCAGGGCGGCGGAACGGTCGCCGTACTGATAAGCGAGCTGCGCCCGCAAATAATAGCCGTACGCCTCGCGGGGATGCCGGTCAATGTAGGCGGATACCGCCTGACGGGCGGCGACGGTATCACCGGTCTGACCGAGCATTGTCGCCAGATGCAGCAGATTGTTGTCGTCGGCGCCGGGGAGTGCCAATCCGGTGCGAAAATCAGCGGCCGCAGCGGCGGGGTTGCCGGCCAGCTCATGGAGCTGGCCGCGGACGAGATAGGGCGTCGCCTGCTGCGGCGCCAGCGCGATGGCTGCGGTAATGTCGCGCAATGCCGGCGCGAAGTTGCTGCTGTCCCGGTAACAGATGCTGCGGTCAATCAGCGGCTGTGCTGCAGCGGGGAAGAGGCGATGTTCGTGGGTGAGCAGCGTGATGGTGTTGCGCCACCCGGCGAGCTGGCGCGCGCTGAGGGCGGCCGCCGCAGCCGGCAGCAGGATTCCCAGCAGGAGCGCCGCCAGATGCAACCGGGGACGATGCCGGCGCTGACCGAGCGCATGCAGGGCTGCCGCAGTCGCCACTGCCGCCGCCGCCAGCGGCAGATACAGGTAGCGGTCATGCGGCGCGCGTGCCGCCCGGTCGCTGCCGAGCGCAACGACCGGAAGGGTGGGCAGGAGCAGGAGCATCCACCAGAGCAGGGCAAACAGCGGGAGGCGGGAGCGCCGCCGCAGGTGCAGGGCGAGCAGTACCAGCGCCAGAATGGCGAACGTGGCGGCGGCAGTTGCCGGCAGCGCCGGCGGCGGATAATGATAGCGGACCGCCAGCGCCAGCGGCAGGGCGGCGGTGACGAACGAACGCAGCACGGTGAATGCTGAGATCATGATGGCGGAGGCGAGACCAGCGGGTCGCGCGACGTCTTCCGCGGACGGAAGGGCGACAATGAGATTGGCGGCCAGCACCGGCAGCGCCGCCAGCAGCAGCAGCGCGGTAACGACGAGGCGCCGCCGGGTGAACGGATTGACGCCCAGATACCAGTCGAGCACCACGAAGAGCAGGGGGAGCATGGCGGCGATCGGCAGGGAGCCGAGCGCGAGCAGGTAGCAGCTGACGGTGATGGCGTGCCGCCACCATGTCCCGTGACGCCGGGCTGCACTATGGGCAAGGACGGCACCAAGGGAAAACACGCCGCAGAGCAGCTCCTTGCGGGCGGAGATCCAGGCGACGGTTTCCACCTGCAGCGGGTGCAGCGCGAAGAGGGCGGCGGCCAAGAGGGCAACGCCCGGAGCATCATGCAGGCGACGGGCGAGGAAAAAGACCAGGACAACAGCGATGAGATGCAGCGCGATATTGGTGCAATGAAAGGGGCCGGGTTGCAGGCCGGTGCGACGGTAATTGAGGGCATAGCTGCAGATTGTGACGGGATTATACAGCCCGCCAACCGGTTGTGCGAACAGGGTAGGCGAACACTCCCGGATCAGCGGATTGTTCTGCACCAGTTCCGGATCGTCGATGGCGATGAAATCAAAGGCGCGCACGGGCGCGTAGAGCACTGCGGTGCAGACAAGCAGCAGCAGGAGGAACAGCCAGTGACGGCAGCGCAGACGGGAACCGGCAATCATGCCGGCAATGTACGCCGCGGTTATGCGGTTGTCAACCGGCGGCCGGCGCGGGCGACGGGCAGGATATGGTAGGATACCGGCGGGAGACGGCGGCGGGACGAATGACGGGGAGCAACGGCGGATGACGAAACGAATTGCCGACATACTGGTCGCGGGGACGGGCGTGGCGGTGTGGGTGCTGCTGCATCCGCTGATCGCCCTGGCGATCATGCTCGAATCGCGCGGGGGCGTGTTCTACCGTCAGGAGCGGCTGGGCCGAAACGGCAGGCCGTTTGTTCTGTGCAAATACCGCACCATGCAGGCCGACGCGGAGAAGGACGGCACGCCGCGCTGGGCGCAGCCCGCCGATCCGCGGGTGACGCGTGTCGGGCGCTGGCTGCGCCGCTTCGGGCTCGATGAACTGCCGCAGTTCTGGGCGGTGCTCCGGGGCGAGATGAGCATTGTCGGCCCGCGCCCGGAACGCGCCTATTTCTACGACAAATACCCCGAACTGCGCTGCGAGCGGCTGAAAGTGCTGCCGGGAATCACCGGCCTGGCGCAGGTCTCGCATCGTGCGACGGCGACGGAAGCAGACCTGCAGCGCAAACTGCAGTACGACGCCCGCTATGTGCGCGAACAGTCGCTGTGGCTGGACGTGCGCATCATGTGGCGCACCCTGACGCTGCTGCTGGGCGGCCGCGACCTGATTTAGGGGCCACCATAGCGACGGGCAAACTCGAATACGTCTTCCTCATCGATACGCTGGCAGCTGTTGCCGGGATTGACCAGATTGAAACTGTCATCATAGTTACTGTCGGTCGGGGAACAGCCAAAGGCATAGTTTAGCACATATAAATCGCAAATATCGATTATCGTTGAATCGGGGATGGCGCCAAGATCTCCCTCCCCCAATTCGCCAGGAAGATCCTTATCTGTGGAAAACTTGCTTTTATACCTGACCGAAGGGCAGGTGTCGGCAGCGTCAAGCGAAGGACAATACGCACATAACAGGAAGCAAAGAAGCAGGACTGTACAAATCAAGGATGCCGGTGCCGGGTGCATGGATGCCGACTCCCCAGGGTATAGTTGCCAACGGCAAGGGAATATATTAGAATTGTGCGAATGTCAATGTGGGGGAACGAATGCGCATAGGCTTGGTGGTGGTCGCGTTGCTGATGCTGTTAATTGGTGAAGCAGCGGCGGGTGACTATGTCAATTTTACCAATACCAGTCGGATTAACGCCATTGCCGCGAACGATGATTATGTGTGGTTTGGGTGTTTTGGTGGTTTGAAACGGTACAATCGGGCAACCGGGACATGGACAGTTTATACAACGGCAGAAGGGTTGTATGACAACTGGGTGAATGCGCTGCTGCTGCGCGGCAATACGCTGTGGATTGGGACAAGCGGCGGATTGAATTCAATGGCAGTGACCAGCGGCGCAATCACGC
>CAZFBR010000106.1:0-11789 GCA_964517215.1 uncultured bacterium | reverse complement strand
GGTTGTTGTTTGCGGGAGATTCGCCGAGCAGGCGTGTCATCATCCGCTGCAAGGCCAGCCGGCGCAGGCGCACTTCAGTGCAGACGCTGGCGGCCTGGTTGTGCCGGTACTGCCTGTGCGCCTGCGCCGTCGCCGCCTGCAGCTGCGCGCGTTTGGCCGGGTCGGGCTCCCGCCGGGCCGCAACCATGTGCGCCAGCAATTCGTCCTGCTCCGCCGCGAGCGCCTGTGCCACTGCCGCTGCCAGCGTGGTCTCCCCCAGCATGGCCGTCCTCCCGCCGTGCGCGGCTTACTTCGGCCCGTCGGCTTTCTTGCTCTTCATCCGTTCCTTGAGCGCCGCCAGTTCGTCATCCAGCGCCTCGTTCTTGGCCATCTGTGCGAACTGCGCTTCGACATCGTCCGTACCCAGCTCCTTGGCCGCCGCCGCCTGCGCTTCCAGGTCTTCGATGCGCGCCTCGGCCTGGCTGAACATGGTCAGGGCGCTGGTCCCCTTGCCGCCGATGCCGTTCATCGTTTTGTGCAGTTGCGCCGTCGCCTTGGCCCGCTGGTGTTTCGCCGCCAGGATGTTCTTTTTGCGCCGCGCCTCGTCGATCTTCGCCTCCAGCGCCTTGAGCGAACTCTTCAGCGATTCAATCCCCGCCCGCTGGGACGACAGCTCGGCGGAGTATACTTCGGCCAGCTGGTTCTGCTCCTTCTGCCGGCGCAGCGCTTCCTTGGCCAGATTGTCGTCGTTTTTCTGGACGGCGAGCACCGCCTTCTGCTCCCATTCCTTGGCCGACTGGATGGCATTCTCGAATTTCAGGGTCAGTTTCTTTTCGTCGGCAATCGCCCGCGCCACCTGCGTCTTGGCCTCCAGATACTCACCTTCCATGTTCTGCACCAGCTTTTCCAGCACTGCCACGGGGTCTTCCACCTTTGAAACCAATGCGTTGATGTTTGCCGAGATGGTGATGCCGATCCGCTCCAGAATATTCATGCGCCACTCCTCCTGGGAATAGTTTTTACTGCCTGCCCGGTATTTAAGCAGGAACCGTGCCAGCCGCAAAGACGCGCAATTTCCGCAGAAAACCGGGGATTATGCGCCGGCCAGTGGCGAAAACCGCCATAACCGTGGCGAAAACCACCAACGGCAGCGGGAGGTGACTGCTCACAACTGATATTTCTTCTGCAGCCGGCGGAACTGATCGTAGCCAAGGCCCAGCGCGACGGCCGCCGCCTTGCCGTGTGGAGCGGTACGCAAGGCCTCGGTGATGAGCTGCCGTTCAAATGCCGCAACCCGGGTGGCAAAATCGCCCGCCGCTGCCGCCTCACCCCGACGCGGCGGCAGATGCCGCGGCTCGATAACCTCGCCGTCGGCAATCACTGCAGCGGCTTCGATGGTGGCGCGCAGCTCGCGGACATTGCCCGGCCACGAACGATAACTTAAATCGAGCAGGGTCTCATCCGCCAGCCGGGCCGCGGTGATCAGCGGCATCTCCCGACGGATCTGTTCCAAAAAGTGGCCGGCCAGGTCGGGAATGTCCTCGCGCCGCTGGTACAATGCCGGCACCACAATCTCGGCATATCGGATTCGGTCGTATAGGTCGGCGGAAAACTCACCCCGGGCGATTTGCGCTTCCAGGTCGGCATTGGTGGCCGCGATGATCCGCGCCTGGACTGCCACCACGCCGTTGCCGCCCACCCGTTCAAAGCGCTGGTATTCGATCACCCGCAGCAGCAGCTTCTGCAGCTCCGCCGGCATGTTGCCGATTTCGTCGAGGAACAGGGTGCCGCCGTCGGCCTGTTCCAGCTTGCCCAGGCGGCGCTCGGTCGCCGAGGTGAACGCGCCCTTTTCATGCCCGAAGATTTCGCTGGCCATCAGGCCCGGCGCCAGTCCGGCGGCGTTGAATACCACAAACGGTTTGTCGCAGCGCGGCGACAGCTGATGGAGCAGGCAGGCCACCGCTTCCTTGCCCGAACCGCGCGGGCCGCGGATCAGCACCGGGCGGGGGAACGGGGCAATGCGCGCAATCGTCTGCCGCAATTCCTGCATTGCCGGACTGCTGCCGACCAGACGGTACTGGGTCATGGCAACCGGTTCCCGTAGCCGCTCTGGATAAACGTCATTGGCGCATTCGCCTCTCCGTTGCCGGCCGACCTGCCCACTGCGTCCGCGCCGCTGCCGCTGATGGCTTGCGCCATGATTCGCGCGGGACTGAGCGGGCAATAGCATCCGCCATAGTGCTTGCATGCGGCAGATCCGCATTCTACCACCCGCCATATCCCCTGTCAACGACAATATCTTGTTTTGCTTTTCGCCTGCCGGTAACCCGCGCGGCTTGCCCGCCGCCAGCACCGGTCACGTGTCATCGGCGCTGCGCCCGCCGCACAGGCAGTTGCCCGCGCCGGCGAAGCAAGTTACACTGCCGCCCATACGCCGTTATATCCTTCGCGAGACACTGGTGCCGCTGGTGCCGGGTTTCATCCTGTTCAGCTTGCTAATCATGCTTGAGCGCGTGCGCCAACTGATTTCGCTGATTGCGGAGCCAGGTCATTGCCATCCAGTCGAAGGTCGATCTCAACCTCAAAACGCCGAAGTGCTACCTCAACGCCGCACATAACGACAATCTGCCAGCGGGGAATGTGTTGCTCGGATACGAGGGAATCTAAAGGCAAATTAATAACGGAACAAATTGGAGTGTGCTATAATACTTGTCAGGTTGCACAGATGGTAATGAGCAAAATGAAATCAGGAGACACGAAGGCTAACTTCGCGCCGCAGCGGGCGCGGAAAACAACAGCACCCGCTGCGCGCTCATCTTTAGCCGCAAGGCGATGATAATCCATAATCAGACCTGATCAATCGATATTTGCGACATTGGCGAGTAGTGTTGCCATCATGCACACAACGTGGTATAATTGTCTCAAATGAAGATATACGATTGGAACGATGATAAGAATATCTGGCTACGTGAAACGCGTGGTGTCACTTTTGAAGAAGTCGTTTACCATATCACGCATGATGGTTTGCTGGACATTATCGAGCATCCAAACCGAGGACGATACGGTGGTCAGAGATTATTCATAGTAAATATCGAGGAATATGCGTTCATTGTTCCTTTTGTTGAGAATGATGAAACGATTTTTTTGAAAACAATCATTCCGAGTCGGAAAATGACCAGGGCATATCTAGAAAGGTAAACGCCAATGAAGACCACGAGAGAAGAAAAGCAACTGCTCGACTCCGTCGAAGGCGGTGAATGGCGGCGCATCCCGGATTTTAACCGGGCAAGAAAACGCTATCAGGCGGCTGCTCGCACGACCTTACGCAAGGACAAGCGGATCAATATCCGGATGACGGAGCGTGACCTGGTGCGATTTCAGAAGAAAGCAATGCATGAGGGACTCCCGTACCAAACATTTATCGCCAGCATTCTCCACAAATTCATCAATGGACGAATGACCGAGAAGGCGGGTTAGCCCCAGATTTGATGATGAAACATGCCGGCGGCTAACTTCGCGCCGCAGCGGGCGCAGAGCACAACAGCGACCGCAGAGCGCTCATCGTTGGCTTTACGACAAGTTATTGATAATTCATATGATTCACATCGATGAGGCATGAACACAATGGCTGAGCAACAGACCATACAACAAGATAAAACGATACCGCCGAAGAATAAATGGCGAACGCTTAAATACGTCGGCATCATCGCATTGGTTGTTGTTGCCAGCGCCGCGGCCAAAATGTATTTGGCTATGCGGGTGCATCTATTGGATTTTCCGCCGGAACAATCGATGAAGCATCTGCGTGATTATATCGGCGGAGAGGAGTTCTCTTCAATCACAAGCGCGGAGGGCTATATCTTGGCGGGTTACCATCTCGACCGTTTCGAATGGTACCGTTTCAATTGCTCTCCTGATGAAATAGTAGTAGTTGTAGCCAACATTGCTGCCCGTCCGGGCGCCGGTGAGTTGGATTCCGGAACAGCCACCTTCGAGAAGGTGGAACCAGCAAGCAGGGGGCAGCAGTACAACCTTATGTTGAACAATGAACGTATTATCCCGGGCCATTTCGCGCGGTATGACCCAGAATGGTGGAGCAAGGATACCCTCGACGGACTTGCGTTCTACAGCATATCCGTAAGAGGTACGCCCGGCTCTACCAGATACCACCTGTTCTACAATAGCGAAAAGCAAATGGCGTATCTGCATGTCGTGGAAGGTTAGGCCCAAATGAAATCAAGAAACTCAGCGGCCAACTTCGCGCTGCTTCTTTCTGCTGTTTCCGATGGTGATGGGTGCGGTGTTTTATCACTATAATCAACGGCGCATCATCCGCTGGTTACTTGTTATTTTCCTCGGCGTCAATTTCCTGTTATGGACTGCTCATATAATTGACAAGTGCGTTGACATCCCGAGCGGAGTATTAGTTGTACTATCAGGTGGAATGCAGATGTACTTACTTTTGGTTTTACCCAATCTCGCTGCTACCCGTCGACTCCCGGCATCCCGACGGTTGACGTTGCCGGGTGCCGGCTGATATACTGCAACTACTCATGGAGGGTGCACCGCATGGCGACGAACCCGCTTTCCCCGATTCCCGAATCAGCGCCCGTGCTGACGACTGACCAGGATCTGCTGCGCGTCAGCGGCGGGGCGTTTCCCACGTCGGTCAACGACCAGATCACCGATTCGGTCACGTAGCGCGCCCCAGCCGACCGCTCCCCGTCATGCCGCCGCAAACCCTGCGTCAGTCCTACGCCTCCATCCTGCGCATCGCCTGGCCGCTCATGCTGACCTCGGCGTCGTATACGCTGATGCAGTTCACCGACCGGGTCTTTCTCTCCTGGCACGATCCGGTCAGCATCGCCGCCTCGGGCCCGGCGGGGATCCTCAACTTCACCTTCGCCACCGTCTTCCTCGGTACCGTGCAGTTTGTCTCGACGCTGGTCGCCCAGCATTTCGGGGCGAAGCAGCCGGCGGCCTGCGGGCGCAGCGCCTGGCAGGGGATCTGGCTGGCGCTGGCCAGCTATCCGCTCTTCCTCTGCTGCGTGCCGCTCGGGTTCTGGCTGCTCGCCCACAGCGGGCATGACCCGGCGGTGGTGGTTGCGGAACACGAGTTCTACGGCATTCTCACGGTGGGCGCGCTCTTTCTGCTGCTGCATAATGCGCTGGCCGGGTTCTTCAGCGGATTGGGGCATACCCGCATCGTGCTGGTGGCCAACCTGATCGCCAATCTGGTCAATATCCCCGCCAACTACTGCCTGATCTTCGGGGTCGGCGGCCTGCCGGCGCTGGGGATTGCCGGCTCGGCCATCGCCACCGTCATTGCCAATATCGTCGTCTGTGCCGTGCTCTTGGCCCGCTTTCTCTCCCGCCCGTATGCCGCGGCCTATCAAACCCGCGCCGCCTGGCGGCCCGACCGCACGGTGCTGGCCAAGCTGCTGCGCTACGGCCTGCCCGCCGGACTGCAGAATCTGCTCGACCTCAGCTCGTTTACCGCCTTCATTTTCATTATCGGGCGGAACGGCACCATCGAACAGATGACCGGCAATATCCTGCTCTCCATCAATTCGATCCTCTTCCTCCCCATGCTCGGATTGGGCACCGCCACCGCCACACTGGTCGGCCAGTCGCTGGGCGCGGAACGCAAGGCGGCGGCGATGCGCTACGCCTATCGCGCACTGCACCTCGGCTGGCTGTTCCAGACGGCCGGAGCACTCTTTCTGCTCGGCTTTCCGCGTCTCATGCTCGGCCTGTTCCGCGGCGACACCATGCCCGACGCGGTCTTCGCGCAGGTACTGGCATTCGGGACCGCCATCATCCCGGTCATCGTGCTGTACAACCTGTTCGACGCCGCCAGCGTCGTAATCACCGGGGCGCTGCGCGGTTCGGGCGACACAATATTCCCGGCGGTAACCGCCATCATCACGGCGTGGTTCTTCTTCGTGCCGCTGACCTGGCTGGTCGTGGGCGTTCTGCGGCATACGATTGTCTGGGCCTTTGCCTGTCTTGCCGTCTACGTCGTCATTCTCATGCTCGTGCTCTGGCTGCGCTTCCGCGCCGGCACGTGGCGCCATCGCCGGCTGCTCACCTGACGCAGCGCCGGCCGGCCGCAGTGCAATGACAGCGCACGACGCCGGCGCGGTCACCGGTACGCAGACCCCGCCTCCTGCAGTTGCTGGCGGGGGGTGGCCCGGGCGACTCCTGTGGCAACTCCTGCCCCAAGCCCGTCAAAATAATCAGCGGGTGCGGTAGCCGTCGGTGCAGTATTCTATTGGGATCTGTTCAACAATGCCGGCGCCGCTGCGGCGATGGAAGTCGCAGGTGCCGGACGGCATGGCGTCGGCATGAAACCATTCGCGCATGCTCCCCGGGCAGGCCGGTCCGACCCGCCCGCCGGAGAGCGGGCAGATGGTTGCGGCACTCAGGGTGGCCGGGATGGCAAAGCTGCCGTCACCCGCCCCCACCAGCCGCATCACTGCCTGCCAGAGCGGGGCGGCGCCGGTAACCCCGGAACAGTCGCGCATCGGCGCACCGTCGAAGTTACCCGTCCAGACCGCCACCACATGCCGCGGGGTGTAGCCCACGCACCAGTTGTCACGATAATCCTTCGAGGTCCCGGTTTTGACTGCCGCCGGGAATGCCAGCCGCAGCGCGCTGCTGTGCCCGAATTCGCGCACACGCGCATTTTCATCGCTGAGGATTGAGGTCACCAGCGCGGCGGCCTCAACCGGCAGCAGCGTCGCGCCCGCCGCAACAGGCGTTGCCGTCAGCGCCCGCGCGGACAGGATGCGGCCGCCGCGCGCCAGCAGCGCATAGGCCCGCGCCAGCTCGAGCAGCGTCACCTCACCCGCCCCCAACGTGAGGGCCAGCCCGTAATGCCCCGCCGGCCGGTCGAGCGAGGCGCACCCCGCTCCCCGCAGGAACTCAAGCAGGCGGCCCGTTGTGACATAATCCTTGAGCGTCCGCACGGCAGGGATATTGTAGGAGCAGGCGAGCGCCTCGCGCATGCGCACCGGCCCGTGGTATTCACGGTCGTAATTCTCCGGACTGAACCCGTCGGCCAGCCCGGTAATCGGCACATCGGCAACCAGATCCGCCGGGGTCCGGCCGGCGGCAAAGGCCAGGGCATAGGTAAACGGCTTGAGCGCCGAACCCGGCTGGCGCCGGGCCAGCACGCCATCGACCTGCGAACCGGCAAAGAAATCGGGCGAACCGACCCAGGCAAGGATGTCGCCCGACTGCGCGTCGAGCACCACCAGGGCGGCCTGATGCGCATTATGCCGCTCCAGTGAACGCAGATGGCTGCGCAGCAGCCCTTCCGCGGCGGTCTGCACGTCGAGGTCGAGGGTGGTGCGCACCGGCGCGCTGCCGACCGGCAGGGTGTCCAGCCGACCGTTCGCCAGTGCGGCGAGGAAATGCGGCGCCCGCCAGACACTGCGCGCGGGCTGCACGGCCAGCGATTCTCCCGCCGCGCGCGCATACTCCTCGCCGTTCAGATAGGCCAGATCGCGCATACGGGCCAACACCGTATCGCGGCGGGCGCGGGCGCGGTCGGGATGCGCATAGGGCGAATAGGCATCAGGAGCGCGGGTCAAGCCCGCCAGCATGGCCGCCTCGCCCGGCGATAGTTTGTCCGGGCTCTTGCCGAAATAGAGCGCTGCCGCCGGGCGCACCCCGCGGCACTGGCTGCCGTACGGGGCGCGATTAAGATACTGCTCGAGGATGGTGCGCTTGTCCACCGCGCGTTCCAGCCGCAACGCATCCCATGCTTCGCTCAGTTTCAGCCGCCACGATCCGCGGGTGGTATCCCCGCGCAGCAGCCGGGCCAGCTGCTGGCTGATGGTCGACCCGCCCGCCACGACCCGGCCGCTGACGATATTCCCCAGCGCCGCGCGCACCGTCGCCAGCGGATCGATGCCGGGATGCCAGAAGAAGCGATGATCCTCAATGGCGAGCGTGGCCAGCGGCAGCCACGGCCCCATCTCGGCCAGCGCCACCCAGTCCCCCTTCGTCCCGTCGGGCAGCGCCAGCACCCGCAGGTCGCGGCCATGCCGGTCGAGGAAACGGCGTGATACCGTGTTCTCCGGCGCCAGCCGTGCCACCGGATATGGCCAGAGGGAGCGGGCAGCGACGTACACCGCGCCGCCAAACAGCACCAGACCCGTCAGCACGGCGGCGACGGTGCGGCGCACCACCGCGCGGCGGCACCATGCCGTCAGCGCAGCCGGGAAACGCAGCATTACGGCGCCGTCATTCGCGGCCCGCGGCATCCCGGGAAACCCACCCCGCGGCGGTCAGTCGCGACGATGTTCATGAGTCGGCAGGTGCTCGGGGCAGTAGGCCCGCGCGGGCTTGCATCCGGAACAGTAGCGGAAGTCGGTGCGCGGATGCGTTTTGTCGGTAATCCCGCAGACGGCACAGGTATGCCGCGCCTGATGCTGCACCACGAACGCCGCCGCCTGATTGCGCATGCGCCACTCGCGGGAGCGCATGGTCAGCCAGATGTCCCTGCCGAAGAACAGCAGGTAATTGCCCGTCGCTGCGAGCACCATGAGCCGCTGCGGCCAGTCGCCCAGCAGGACACTGAGCCCGTACATCAGCCAGGTCAGCCGCGCCAGCCACTTGATCTTCACCGGCAGCACAAAAAAGAGGGCCAGCTCGAATTCGGGGTACAGCCGCGCGAACGCCAGAAAGACCGCGCCGCCGATGAAGAGATTGCCGAATTCCGCATCCGGAATGATGAACGCCGCCGCCACCGTCGCCAGCCAGCCGGTCAGCAGAAACAGATTGTAATGGATCGTGCCCCAATGCCCTTCCAGCGCCGTGCCCATCAGCCAGAACAGATACCAGGCAAACGCCGCCCACAGCATACTGTCGGTCGGCGGAATGGCCACGAAACTGATCAGCCGCCACCACTCCCCCTGCAGCACCAGCCCCGCCTGCAGCGGCAGTGCGGCATAGAGCGCCGGCCGGGCTATGGCGACGATCAGGCAGAGGAACTGCATGCCGACCAGATAGCCGGTGACATTCGGCACAGCCAGCGGCTCGAGCAGCCGCTCGACCCGGCGCTGCCATTGCGGTTTCATCGCTTTTCCTCCTTCGGTGCGGCGTGCCGCGAGCGCGCAATCGCCGCCGCCGCCGGCATCAGCATCGGGCCGGCGCCAGTTGCGCTGCCGGCGAATCGCAGCGCACCCGCATTCTCCACTGCCGGGCCTCAGCCCTTGACCACCGCGAGTGGCGTCAGGCGCACCGCAATCCGGACCAGATCGCGCTGCTGCGCCATCACGGCGTCGATATCCTTGTAGGCGCCGGGCGCCTCTTCGAGATCGGCGGGCGTGCGCAGGCCGTGAACGATCCCCGCCAGCTTCTCCTGCTCCGCCCGCATATCCAGCGTGCGTGTCGCCTCCTTGCGCCCCATGCGCCGCCCGGCGCCGTGCGAGCAGGACATGAAGCTCTCGGGATTGCCCAGCCCTTCGACGATATAGCTCGCCGTGCCCATCGAGCCCGGGATAATCCCGCGCAGGCCCGCCGTCGCCCGCGTCGCCCCCTTGCGGTGCACCAGCACCTCATGCCCGTAATGCGTTTCCCGCGCGGCGTAGTTATGATGGATGTTGACCGCCGCATCGGTCGCGGCGCCGGTCGCTTCCCGCACGATGGCGATGATCCGCTGCAGCATCAGCTGCCGGTTGGCCTGCGCAAAGTCGAGGCAATACTCCATCGCCGCGAGGTACTCGCGGCCGTCGGGCGAGTCCGCCGGCATGAACGCGAGGTCGCGGTCGGGCAATGCGGAGCACCAGCGCGCGCACAGTTCCTGCGCCCGGGCGTGGTAAGTCCGCGCAACCTGCAGCCCGAAGTTGCGGCTGCCGCTGTGCAGCATGATCCACACCCGCCCGTCGTCCCCCTGCTGCAGTTCGATGAAATGGTTGCCGCCACCGAGCGTGCCGAGCTGGCGGCGGGCCGAGGCCAGCTCCCGCTGGATCACCGGCAGATCGGGCGCGCGGTCGAACCCGTCCCAGTCCTGCGCGGTCCGATGGTGATTGAAGCCGACCGGGACCTGCTGCCGGATCGCACCCATGATCCGCTTGCGCGTCTCAATGTCCATGGCCGTCAGGGAGGTGCGCACCGCCGCCATGCCGCAGCCGATATCAACCCCGACCGCGTTGGGTATCACCATTCCGTCTGTCGTCAGCACCCCGCCGATCGGCATGCCGAACCCCTGATGGCAGTCGGGCATCAGCGCGATCCAGCGGAACGCGAAGGGGAGTGTGGCCAGATTGCGCGCCTGCGCCAGCGCGCCCGGTTCGATATCGTCCAGCCAGGCCTTGATCGGCACCCCGTCCCCGGTGATGACGTTCATCAGCTGATGCCACCCGCACCCGCTGCCGCTGCACTGCCCGATCGGTTCTCTGCCGCCGGCGTCATCGTCGGTCTGCCGTGCCGGCTCATGCGGGAAACAGCTGCTGCGCCAGCACTGCCACGCGCTTGCCGAGGTGGCGCGCCTGGGTCAGCGCCCGGTCATCGGGGGCATTGATGCCCACCGGCCCGTAATGATCGCCCAGCGGAATTCCGGGGACGATCATGCCGTGGATGAGCATGGCCTGGATGATGGCGAGGTTGGTCGTCTCATTTCCCCCGCCGATATTGGCCGACGTGCTAAACGCCGCGCCCACCTTCCCTTCCAGTTTGCGATGCACTTTGACGCTGTCGTCGAACATCTTCTTCACTTCCCAGGCCATGCCGCCGTAATAGGTGGGCGAGCCGACCATGATCCCGTCGTGCGCGAGCAGATCGTCCGGCGTGACCGTTGCCGCCGCCTTGAGCGTCACCGCTGCACCCGCCTCTTCCGCGCCCCGCGCCGCAGCTTCGGCCATCTGCCGGGTATTGCCGCTGCGTGAATAGTATGCCACCAGAATGCGTGCCATGCGTTTCCTCCTATGCCAGGGGCCGGCCCGCGCCGGCGCCGGTGTAGTCGTCATGCAGCGCGGTCAGCCGGTCGACGGTCGTGTCGCCGATGGTGAACAGGTACGTACAGACACTGAAGGCCCGCGCCGCCGACACATAACTGTCGTTCCAGGCGCGGATCTCGTCTGCCGACGGCTGCGCCGCGCCCAGCCTGATCTTTATCGTCCGGTGCTTCATGCGGAAGGGCTTGGGCGTCAGCCGCGCGCGGTAGCAGTCCTGCCGCAGGCAGAGCTGCCAGTAGAGCCGGTCGGTGTTCAGCCGGGTGGCGATCATTCCCGCCTGCGCGTCGCCCGGCCTGAACGCCGGACCGGTGACGATGACACGAAAGCCCTTGTGGGTCCGGTACAGGCGAAAGCCGGCGGCGGGATTGCCCAGTACGGCATGACAGCGGGTGAGCACCTGCCGCAGACGCGCCTCCTGCCATGTTGGGGTTTTGCGCGTGAACAGATCCCACAGCGTCGTGGGCGGCTCATCGATATCGAAAATCATGCGGTCGGCCGTATTCAGCACATGCGCGCCGTAATGGTTGCGCGTGATCACCGCCCGTTCGCTGATGCGGTCGAGCAGTTCCTCGCGGATCGCGACGGTGTAGCTGTCGTCGCGTTTGCCCCCGCTGTCGATGCGGCGCTGGACCGCGACGACGTTGGCCAGCGCCTGCCGCTGCGCATCGTCCGCGGAAAGATCCGACCCGCCCCAGAATCGCGCCGGCGTCCTTTTGCCGTCGATGGTGAGCTCCGCCTGCGCCCGCGCCCAGTAGGTGAACACCTGCATGCCTATCCTCCCGTATCCGCTGTCGGAGTATCGTTTTACGTCAGCGTGAAGACGCTTATCGGGCTGCTGTTAAG
>CAZFBR010000105.1:0-11866 GCA_964517215.1 uncultured bacterium | reverse complement strand
TCATGCTTTCAAGTGCTTACGTCATTTGCCGACCCACCTATTCTTGTGACGACCCCACATTTGTATATTTCCGGCAAGCGGAACGTGCGTCGGGAGCTGGATCGATAACCATTGCCGGTGTATAACAGGTCGGGTCAACGGCCCTGCTGACGCAGCTGCGCGAGATTGTTTTTGGCGATTGTACATTCGGGATCCAGCAAGAGCGCCTTTTCCCACAGCTGGCGCGCGGTGGCGGGGCTGCCCAGCTGGTATTCCGCCGCGCCGAGATTGACCAGCGCCTCGACCGAATCCGGGCGCAGCACCAGTGCACACATGAAGGCCTGATCCGCCGAGGCGAACTGCCCCATCTGGTACGCCACGAAACCCAGCTTGTAATACGCGCGGTAGTTCTGATGGTCGAGTTCGAGCGCACGCTGATACCGTTGCACCGCATGCAGGTACTGGCCGTTTTGCAGCAGGTCATCGCCTTCGCGCAGCTGGCGTTCCACTGCCGGGTTCAAGCGCAACGGGTTTGTGTACTCCGGTTCCGTCACTGCCGTCGCTGCCGTCGCCGCCGGCCGTTGCGGCGCGGTGACCGGCATGTCTGCCTGCCGGTTTACCCTCGCCGCCGCAGCTGGCTGCGGGCCTGATTGCGCCGCCGCAGCCGGTTCGCCCCAGGCGCAGCGCAGCATCAGCTGATGGCTGGCCCCGGCCGCATCGTCATCCGCATAGGCATAATCGAATCCGACCGGCGAGTAATCCACGCCCAGCCCGGCAGTAAACGCCTCGTTGCGGGCGAAGCTGTACCGGTAGCCAGCGCGCACGGCGAGTGCCGGCAGCGGCCGCACTTCCAGGCCGACCCGGTAATCGACCGTCGCATGGTTTGGTTTGACCGCCTCGCCCGACAAGCGCACCTTGTCCGGCATGACGAAAAAGCTCGTGCCCACTGCGTATTCCAGCGGCAATTCCTCATTGATGCCGCCAATCGCGACGGGGCGGCCGAGATTGCGCGCCGCCAAACCAACCGTCCACGCGCGCTGCGCATCAAGATGCAGCATGACACCGGCGTCGCCCGACCAGGTTTGGCAGGTGCTGCCCGCCACATCTTCCCGGATATAGCGACCAGTCAGTCCGCCGTCAAGCCCGTCGGTCAGCGGCAGGGCAAGACCAAGCTGCGCGCTCAGGGCATCGTCCGTCGTGGTAATGCCCTCGCGCCAGCCGGACGCGGCGTCGGTGAAGACGTCGCAGCCGCCCGCGATATTGAGCTGCGCGGTATGATAGAGCACTGCCGCCCCGTACCGGTGCATCGCTTCCTGCCAGGCATCATATTGCAGGCAAACGGCATGTCCCTGCCCGCCCCACAGGCCGGCCGGATTCGCCTGCCATGCGGTAAGCCCCGTGCTGTGGCCGGCGCCGGCGCCGCCTTGCGCAGCGATTGCCGGGCTGACCCGATAACGCAGGAAGCCGCCCGTACCCGTCGCCGCCCGGGCCGGAATCGTCCGGCAGGTGAGCAGCACGCAGGCCAGACCACAGCACAGTACGGCCAGCGGATTCGCGCGAGCTGTCATGCTAAAATTCGTAGTCGAAGCCGATGCTGCCGATACGCAGAATCAGATTGGTTTTGCTCTCAAAATCGTAGTTCTTCTGCCGGCCGCGCACATTGACCCGCAAATTCTCGGTCAGCTGCCGCTCAGCGGATATGATCAGCGTATGCACTTGCTGATTCTCGAATTCCTGCCGCACATCATCGTCATAATCAAGGTCCTTGTAATAGTAATTGAAGGAAAAGTCCCACGGGCTGGTGGACGGATGAAAGGTCAGCAGCGCCCCGCTGACCACCGCCAGGCTGTCCTTGTTGGGCAGGAAGCCGTATGCCTTCCACCAGGTCCGGTTCGACAGTTTCAGTTTCCAGCCGTCGGCCACGGGGAGGGTCAGCGCGGTATTGACGTGCCGCCCGATATTGTCGTACGTGTCGTAGGCGCGAAAATCCTTGTTTTCCTGCACATATTCAACACTCCCCTCCACCCCCGCGGCAAAGGGATGCGTCAGTTTCAGCTTGAACCGGTCGAAGAGGTACTCGCTGTCGATATTCGCTTCCTGCGCCAGTTCTTCATCGGTTTCGGAAATCATCTGCAGGCCGCGTTCCCAGTCGCCCGACAGCCGGGTCCCGCTCGCAGTCGCCGACTGCGCGGTGAGCGCAACTGCCGCCGCCAGCAGCAATGCCCGGCGAATCATGCCGCGCGGTCCACTGCCTTGATCAGGTCCTCCCAATTGTCCACCCGATACAGTTCGCGGATATACTGCCATAACAGTTCCTCGTGGGTTCCCTGTTCCATGGCGCCCTCCCCGATCCGTTTTTGCATCCTCCTGATAATTCTATCGGCATAGCGGCAGGCAAAGATAACCGCAGCCCATCCGCTGAACACATTGACAATTTTTCCATAACCAGCTATACTCTCGTTCACGTAGGAATACTATGCAGGGGGGAACTATGGCTGATCAGGTTGAAGTTGCGGCAGCTGATGAGGAACTGAAGGATAGCGGCAAAAAGCCGGACGGTACGCCATACAAGGTGCTGATCACCGACGATTCCGCGTTCATCCTCAAGCAGCTCGCGCGCGTGCTGACCAGTGCCGGGTACGAAATCATCGGCGAAGCGGAAAACGGAAGAAAGGCGGTGGAATTCCACAAGGCGCGCGGCGCCGAGATTGACGCCACCACCATGGACATCACCATGCCGGAAATGAACGGCATCGAGGCGGTCGAAGGGATCCTCGCCATCAATCCCACCGCCAAAATCATCATGGTCTCCGCCCTCGGGCACGAGTCGCTGGTCAAGCAGGCCATCCTGCGCGGCGCCAAGCATTTTATCGTCAAGCCGTTCCAGCGGGAACAGGTGCTGAAAATCCTCAAGGGCGTTCTGGCGAAATAGGAGATCACCATGAAAGTCGAATACATCAATCCGTTCATCGAAGGCGCCTATTCGCTGCTGAAGGAGTTGCTGAACGCCGACGTCGAACGCGGCAAGCTGTCGCTCATCACCACCCCGATCAGCACCAAGGGCGTGGCCGCGCTCATCGGCATAACCGGCGAGGTTGAGGGGCGGGTGGTCTACGACATGGACCAGCCCACCTCGCTGCGCATCGCCTCGGCCATGAACGGCGAGGAGCTCAAGGAATTCGATGAACTGGCCAAATCCACCATCAGCGAACTGGCCAACATGATCACCGGCCGCGCCATTTCCGCGCTCAACAGCAAGGGCTTCAACTTCGACATCACCCCGCCCTCGCTCTTCACCGGCGACAACATGAAGATTTCCAATCTGATGCTGGAAACCCTGGTGATTCCGCTCAAGACCAGCTGCGGCGAAGTGGTGGTCAACGTCGCCATGCGCCAGCGTTCCCGCATTTAGCCGGAACCACGTTCAGCCGGTCGGGGATTTTCCCCGGCCGGCTTTCTTCTTCTCCATCCGCGCCGGATAACCATCCAGACCCGTATGCACATTTGGGGATGCGGTCATATTCCGGCCAATCCACCGTGTGATCATCAGCCCGCAACAGCGGCGTCGCGCAGCGCAGAACAGCAGGAAACACCATCATTTTGCCAACGGGTCCATGGGGCGGAATGGGCTCTTGCTGAGTTCCCCTGCTGAAAAAACCGCCGGCCGGTGCTGCCGGCCGGCGGTGATCGGATGGCGCTTGCTTACTGCTGCGGACGGGACTCCGGATGGCGCTCGTAGACCTTGTCGAGGTTGGCACGCACCGCCGCGTTCGACGGGTCGGCAAGCAGAACCTTTTCCCACAACCGCGCCGCCATGGTGAACTGCTTCAGCTTGTACAACGCCCCGCCAAGATTGTTCATCGTCTCGAGGTTTTCCGGCTTGAGCTGCAGCGCGGTTTCATACGCCGTGCGCGCCGCCGCAAAGTCATGCAGTGCATACGCGGCATTGCCCAGATTAAAATACGCGGAGAAACTGCGCGGGTCGTAGGTCAGCGCCTGCTGATACGCGACGATCGCCTCGGTGAACTGCCCCGCCTTGGCCAGTTCATTGCCGCGCGTCACCAGCTGCGCCGCCGCCGGATTGGCCGTTGCCACCGGCGCGACTGCCGCTGCCGGCTGCGCCGCCACTGCTGTCGCCGTCGGTTCAGCCGCCGGCGCAACTGCCGGCGCCGCGGGGGCTGCCGTCGGGACCGGTGTCGGCACCGGCGTTACTGCCACCGGGGGAACCACTGCGCGCACGGTCGGCGGCGGCACATTGATTGCCGGCGCTGCCGCCGGTGTCGCCGCCGGTTCAGGCGTCGGCACAACCGCCGGCGCCGCGGCAGCCGCCGGGGCCAGCGGGGCCAGCAGCGCGTCCGGCACTGACGGGACCGCGCCCCGGGCCGCTTCGCGCGCCTCGGGATGCTTCTGATAGAGCACATCAAGATTGTGCCGCGCCTGCGTATTGCCCGGTTCGCGCTGCAGCACGGCCTCCCACAGTTTGGCCGCGCCCGCGTAGTCCTGCAGCTTGTACAGCGCCCCGCCGAGATTGCTCATCGCCGGCAGCATGCCCGGCTTCAGCTGCAGCGCATAGGTAAACGCATCGCGCGCCGCCGCATAATTCCGCAGGGCAAACGACGCATTTCCGAGATTGTAATACGCGGCATAACTGCGCGGGTCGAGCTTCAGCGCATCGAGGTACGCCTGCACCGCACCGCGGGCGTCGCCCGCCGCGAGGGTCTGGTTGCCCTGCGCAATCAGGATCCGGACCTGCTGCTCCGCACTCGCCGGCGTCGTGGTCACCGGCGGCTCGGGCCGCTGCGTCACCGGCGGCTGCGGCCGCGTGGTGACCGGCGGCTGCGGCCGGGTCGTCACCGGCGGCGCCTGCGGCTCGGGGCGCGGCACAATCTCGCCGAAGCGGAACACACTGTCGATGCGGTGGGTATTGCCCAGATCGCCGTACGGAACATACGCATAGTTGATTTCGAGATCGTCAATGGTAATGCCGAACCCGCCGCCAAACCCGTCGTCAGCGTCGTTCGCCGAATTGTAGCCCGCGCGCAGGGCCAGATACTGGTTCAGGTCGTATTCCACCCCGACCCGCCACGACACTTCATCGTCATACAGCCAGACGCCGTCCGTCGCCACGGTCAGCGGGAACTGCGGCACCTCATACGCCGCGCCAAAGCGAAACGCCAGCGGCAGGTCCTCATCTTCCCGCTCGAATTTCGCCTTGGTGCCGAGGTTGGTCAGCGCCGCGCCCAAGGTCAGGCCCGGGTAGGCACCGCGATACTGCGCGCCGAAATCGACCGCCACGCTGGTGGCGGTCACATCATCAATCTCCTGGTAGACCAGCTTGAGCGTGCCGCCGAGGTCAAGCTGATCGTTATAGGATTCGGCATAGGAAACGGCGCCGGCAAAATCCTGCGCCTCGAAACTGCCCAACCCGGCCCCGAATGGATTGCTGTATGTGGTCCGCTGCAGGTCGCCCTTGTCGACGTACGTCAGCGACCCGCCCAGTGCGCCGTCCCAGGTGCGCCCGAACAGCGCCGTACCGGCCAGCGGATGCACATAGCCGAGATATTCATAATTGATATTTTCAAACCAGTCGTTATGCATAAAAATGAACTGCTTGCGGTCAAGCCGCGCCAGTCCCGCGGGGTTCCAGTACAGGCCGCTCGCGTCCTGCGCCTGCGCCACATACGCCTCGCCCATGCCCGCCGCGCGCGCGCCCACCCCGATCTTGAGGAAAGCGGCCGAGGTCGTGCGCGTCGCCAGCGCCGGGCCGGCGAGCAGGACGCCGCCAAGCAGCGCCACCAGGAATATCCGTGCGTAATACATGTCGTCCCCTAACGTACGATGGCGAAACAGCCGGTCCGTTGCCGTCCGTTCGCATCCGTAATCATATAGCTGTACACGCCGCCGGGCAGCTCATCACCGTCATCGTCGCGCGTGTCCCACTGCACGTTGCGGCTGGCATTGTGCGGTTCCAGTTTCGCCGCCAGCCGCCCGCTGTTATCGTAGACCTCAATCGTCACATTGGCGCTCAAGTTGCCGAAAATCAGGCCCGAGTTCGCGTTACCCGCCTGATACGGCACGCCGTTGTCCGCCCGGTCGTCATTCGGGCAAAACGGATTGGGATAGACCGTCATGCTGTCCAGATTGGCCAGCGCCACCCCGCCCAGCACCGTGTACGCGGCGTACGCCGCCAGCGGTACCGCCACCAGCAGCGCGGCCAGTCCGCCGATCACCTTCGTTCGCGTCCGCATTATGCTCACCGTATGACCGCCACCTTGCCGACCCGGCGGTTGCCGTTCCGGTCAGTAATGACGTAAATGTACACGCCGCTGGCCACCGCGCGGCCGTCCTCGTCGCACACGTCCCACTGGACATTGCGCGTCTGGTTGTACGCTTCCATCTTCGCCACGCGCCGGCCGCTGATGTCATAGATCTCGATCGTCACATTGGCGCTGACATTGCCGAAAATGATGCCCGAGTTCAGGTTGCCCGGCTGATACGCGACCCCGTTGTCCGCATTATTGTCGTTCGGACGGAACGGGTTCGGGTAGACCGTCACCTGGTCGAGGTTCGGCGCCGCCGCCGGCCCGAACAGCGCATAGGTGCTGAAGTGGGTCAGATGCGCGTGGATGATGTTGTTGTCCATATCCAGCGTCTGGTTCGGCACCAGTTCCCACGCCCGCGTACGGTCGTTGTACCAGTAGAGCTTGAGCTCGCGCTCGAACAGCAGGGTGTCGTCCACCACGCCGTCGTTGTTGGCGTCACGGTACGGGAACCACAGCTGGATCTCGCGGCCGGCCGGGAACTGCGTGTCGCCGTTCGCCAGGCTGAAGCTGCGGAATTCACCGACCGTGCCGAACGTGTTCAACGGCACTGAATCGCCATAGCGCGCGGGATCAGTGAAATGCTCGACGCGCAGGTACGTTTGCGAATCGTCAATCGCGCCCGCCGGCACCATCAGCCGCGTCAGGAAATCCTTTTCCTCATCACCGAAGTAAATCGTGGTCAGCGTGGTCGCATACACCAGCTGTTCTTTGACATGCGCTGCATTGGAATCCGACTCGCGAATCTCCGGGTTGACCGTATCGCCGAACGTCACCGTCTTGTAAATCGGCTGTTCGACCGTGCCGCCGGTCAGATAGGTCACCATGGTGCGCAGCGAGTAGGCGCCCGTCTGCAGCAGGCCATCGACGTTCCAGTGGATGTAGAACGGGGCCGTGCGATCGGGGTTCGGCATATCCGACGAGCTGATAATGTCGTGCCATACCGTGTCCCCCACCCGCCGGTACTGGAAGGTCACATACGCCACCGTCGCCGGGTCGATGCCCACCAGTTCCGCCGCCACGGTCACATCGCTGCCGAGGATCGACTGGCCGCTGCCCGGGGTCTGGATATACGCCGTGCCGGTGTCGGTCACGGTCGTCTTCGGCACATAGATGCTCGCCTGCACATCGCAGTTCTTCTCTTCCGAATAGGTGTCGCCGACGCGCAGGGCGAAGACATACCGCGTGTCGGACGTCAGGACAAACGGCGTCAGCCAGCTGGTATCCGGCGCATTGACGTAGACGCTGAACACGGTAGTGTCGGCATGGTTCAGCGTATCGCTGCCGTCGGCATCCAGCTCATAGTAGAGATGGTAGCGGGTCACCCGCGTGTCCGGGCTCGCCGCCCAGAACACCCGCGCGCGGTACAGCCCGCCGCCCTGCGCCTCGAGGTACGGGGTCAGGTCAAGCGCCGGGGTGAAGTCCGACGCCGTCACCCGGAAGGCCGAGTCGGTGAAAGCGCTGACGTTCCCCGCCCGGTCGATGGCCTTGACATGCCACACCCAGGTGCCCGGGGTCAGATTGATCTGCGGCGTGCAGCTGGTCGCGGTCATGGTCTCGCTGCGGAACGAGGTCGCCCACACGCCGTCGGTGTCCAGTTCGAACCGGTAATAGGCGAAGCCCGCGCCGGTGTCGGTCACCGCGGTCCAGCTGAAGTACGGCAGCACCGAACTGGTATCCTTCGCCGGGGTCAGCAGGGTCACCGCCGGGCAGTACTGATCGACCACCAGCACATACACTGCTGTATCGGTCTTGCCGGTGATATCCGTCACCGTGATGGTGATGGTGTCGTTCGCCGCCAGTCCGGCCGGCGCGGTGCAGGTGACCACCCAGCCGCCCGCCGCCTGGGTATCGACCGTCAGGCCGCTGATCGTGGCGCTGCTGCAGCTGACCGACAGCGGGGACGGCTCGGTGAAACTCACCGTAAAGGTGCAGGTTACCGCGCTCACCGGGTTGTAGTAGATCGCATCCGCCGCCGTATCGAGCGTCGTCGCATGGGCGATCACACTGTCAACGCTCACGCCCAGCGCCACCCCGGTGATCACCGGTGCGCCGGTGTCGTAATAGAGCGTTGCGGTCACCCGCGTGTCGTTGCCCAGCGCATCGCTGCAGGTCGCGGTGACGATATTGGCGCCGGTGAGCAGAGCCACCGTCGTATACCAGCGGCCGCCCGCCACATTCACCACCGTCGTCCCGGTGTTGTTCACGCTCACCGCCACCGCCGCCACCGCGCTGAAGCTGTCCGCGGCATACCCGGCCACCGGGACGCCGGCGTTGACGCTGGTATCCGCGCCGCTGGCGAAGTTGGTGATCCGCACGAGCGGCACGCCCGTATCGACAATCACGGAAATCGTATCATATCCGTAGGCGCCGAAGGCGTCGCTGCAGGCCACGCAGATGCTGTCGGCGCCCGGCGGCAGGGCCACGGTCACCGCGAAGGTGTTGCCGCTCATCGCCGTCAGTGCCAACGCGGCATTGTTGACCAGCACCAGCGCGTGGGTCACCGCCGTTACGCTGTCCGCCGCCGTCCCGCGCACCATCACGCTGTAGGCCGTGGTGCCGGTATTGTTGGCCGGAGCGAGGATCTTCACCAGCGGCGGCGCCGTATCGTAGTCGACCTGCACCGTGTCGAGCGTGCTGTTCTTCGCCGCGTCCGTACAGGAAACGGTGATGATCGTGCTCGCCGCCGTCAGCGGCGTTGAGCAGGTCCACGCGCCGGCCGTAACCGTTGCCAGGCCGGACCAGCCGGTGCTGGTGCGCACATACACCGTATCAATCCGCGCGATGCTGTCCGCCGCCGTGCCGCTGACCATGACGTACGGGGTCATGGTGTCGTAGCCGTCCAGCGGCCGCACGATATTCAGCACCGGCGCGGTCGTGTCATAATTGACCACCACCGCCGCCGTGCCGGTATTGCTCGCGCTGTCCGCCGCACTAACGGCCAGGGTCTGCGTTTCGCCGTCCGCCGCCACCGGGACCGTGCCGCTCCACACGCCGGCCACCACGTTCAGCATGACCGCCGGGTTGTTGCCGGAACGCACCAGCACATAGACCGGGGTGTCGGCGTTGTCGGTGACCGTGCCGCGCACATTGACATACGCGTACTGCGTGTCGTAATCGACACCCGGCTGAATGATCGTCACCGTCGGCGCGGTCGCATCGCGGTTGACCGCCACCGCGCGCGTGCCGGTATTCGTCGCGCTGTCCGTCCCGCCAATGCTGATCAGGTTGGTGCCCAGCGCCGGCAGCACCACGTAGGTGTCAAACGTCCACACCAGCGGCGTCACCGTCAGCCAGCCGGTCAGGGTGTTGTTGACGTTGTAGAACAGCCGGCACGGGGTATCGAAGGTGTCGCTGACTGTGCCGCGCAGCCAGACCACGTTCGCGTTCGTATCGTACCCGGTGTCCGGGAAGGTCAGCGTCACCACCGGGGCGGCGGTGTCGAAGTTGATGGTCACCGTCGCGTAGCTGTCCCAGCCCGCGCTGTCCGTCGTGCGCACCGTCAGGGTGACCGTGCCGCTCGTCGTCATCCCCGTCGGTACCAGCCCGCTGAACTGCCCCGCACCGTTCACGGCGAGGGTGGCTGTGCCGCCCGTCACCGTCGTGCAGGTCACCGTCGTCGGCAGCCGCCAGAAGTCCGTCACCGTCCCCTGCAGCCAGACCGAACTGCTGTTGGTGTCATAATCCGCAGCCGGCGCGCTCAGCATCACCGTCGGAGCCGTGGTGTCGTAGTAGATGGTCCGGATCGCCGTTCCGGTATTTCCCGCGCTGTCCGTGGTGGTGACCGTGACCGTGGTGGTGCCGCTCCGGTACAGGGTCAGCAGCGTGCTCCATGAGCTGTCCGCCGCATTCACCGTCAGCGAGCCGCTGTCCAGGCCAGCGCCGCAGGTGAACTGCACGGTCGCCGGCGTGTCGCTGTTGTCGCCGACCATGCCGCGCAGCTGCACACTGGCCGCCTTCGTCTCCGTACCGGCCAGCGGCGCCAGGATCGTCAGCGTCGGTGCGCCGGTATCGCGGTTGAGCAGCCAGACGATGCGTCCGACATTCCCCGCGCTGTCTGTGCTGCTGAAGGTGCAGGTCACCGTCCCCGCCAACGGCAGCGGGACCGTGCCAGACCAGACGCCGGCCACCACCGGGATGGTCCCCGCCTGGCCCTGCGACGTGGTGAAGGTCACCTGCGTCAGGACGACCCGCGTGTCAACTGCCGTACCCGTCACCAGCGCCGCCGCGGCATTGGTATCCGCTGCATTCGGCGGCGTGGTTATTGCCAGCACCGGCGTGTCCTTGTCGTAGTAAACCCTGACGGTCGCGGTATCCCAGTTGCCGGCGCTGTCGCAGGCGGCGACGCTGATCGTCACCGTCCCCGACAGGGTCGCGCCCAGCGCCACCGCACCGCCCCAGTTGCCGCCCGCCACCGGCAGCACGCCGCTGGCGCCCGTATCCGTGACGTAGCGAACCACGGCCAGCGTCGTGCGCGAGTCATACGCCGTCCCGCGCAGATAGATGGTCAGGCTGTTGGTGTCGATCACCGCCGGCATATCGATCGTCACCAGCGGCGGACGCGTATCGAAGCAGACCGTGCGCACCGCTGTGGTGCAGTTGGTCGCGCTGTCCGACGCCCAGACCCGGTAGGTCATAATATCCGGCCCGGTCAGGTTGAACGTGCCCGACCATGCCCCGGTCACTGCGTTCACCGGGAAGGTCACGGTTTCGCTGCCGTTGCCGCAGTAGACCACTACCGGCGTGTCGCTGTTGTCGCGCACCGTCCCGGCAATATAGACCGGGCTGCACGACGTGTCGTACGGGGTGGCCGGCATGGCAATCGCCAGCGTCGGCGTATCCGGATCGAAATTGACGATGCGGAACAGCAGGCCATGCGTGTCGGATTCTCCCACCTGGTTGCGCGCCACCACCGTCAGGGTATGCGTCCCGGTGAAGGTGTTGATGGCCATGTTGTTGTACGTCCACACCGTCAGGGTATTGAGATACTGCACCGGGGTCACCAGCACGTCGTCGACGTACAGGTAGACGCTGTCGCCCGCCTCCGCGGTGGTCCCGCTCACCGTAATGGCCTGCGCGTTGGTGTCGTGCCAGGCGGCCGGGAAGGTGAAACCCGGGGTGTCCGGCTGGGTCTGCGCCACCGTAAACGACCAGGTGATCGTGCTGATATTGCCCGCGCCGTCGCGCACGCTGACCGTCACCGTACAGCCGAAGATATTGCTGTCGCTCAGGCCGTGCTGATAGCCGATGCCCGTCGCCGTCACCGTGCAGGCGTCGGTCACGTCGCGCGCGCCGCCCGCAGCGCCCGTATCGATGGTCATGCGCGCAGTCGCGGAATCAATACCGGCGAGCGAGTCGGCGTACGTCGCGCTGACCAGCGCGCTGCTGTCCGACGTGCGGCCGTTGGCCGGCGGCCCAACAATGCTGATCACCGGGGAATCGTGGTCGACGGTGAAGGTGCGGGTATCCGTCCGGGTCAGCCCGACACTGTCGTACGCGGTCACGCGCCAGACGTAATTGGTGTCCGCCAGGCCCGCGATGGTCGCCGTTGTGCCCGTCAGCCAGGT
>CAZFBR010000104.1:0-12013 GCA_964517215.1 uncultured bacterium | reverse complement strand
ATGCCGATCACGCCCGCCTTGGTCGCCGCATAATTGACCTGCCCCGCATTGCCGATGACCCCGACCACCGAGGCGATATTGACGATCCGCCCCGCCCGCTGCCGCAGCATGGTCTTCACCGCCGCGCGCGCGCAGTAAAAACTGCCCGTCAGATTGACAGCGAGCACCAGGTTCCAGTCCTCGTCCTTCATGCGCATGGCCAGCCCGTCGCGGGTAATCCCCGCATTGTTCACCAGAATATCAATGCGGCCCCACGCCTTGACCACGCCGTCCACCAGCGCGTCCGCGTCGGCGGAAACCGCGACATTGCCGGTCAGCGGCAGCACCGTGCCGCGCGCCGCCAGCTCCGCCGCCGTCGCCTGCACCTTTTCCGCGTTGACATCCGCGATGGCCACCTTCGCCCCGCGCGCCAGCAGTTCCTCGGCGATGGCACGCCCGATCCCCTGCGCCCCGCCCGTCACCAGCGCGGTCATATCCTTCAATTCGTCGCTCATGGTCATTCTCCGTTTCCCGCCGCGTCGTTCAGCAGGCCGCGCCGGTTGATTTCCGCCATCTGCTCCTCGATGATCGCATTCACCCGCCGCCGCGCAAACTCGTCGGCCGTGCGCAGCGCATTGTGGATGGCGCGACCGTCCGATTTGCCGTGCCCGATGATGCAGCAACCCTTGACCCCAAGCAGCGGCGCCCCGCCGTATTCGGCATAGTCCACCATCCGCTTCAGGTCCATGAACACGGGTTTGAGCAGCGCCGCACCGAGCTTGGCGCGCCAATTGCATTCGACCCGCCCCTTGATAAACTTGAAAATCCCCAGCGCCACGGTTTCACCGAATTTCAGTGCGATGTTGCCGGCAAATCCGTCCGCCACCACCACGTCGGCACTGCCGTCCATCAGGTGGTTGCCCTCGACATTGCCGATGAAATTGATGGGCATCTTTTCCAGCAAGGCGAACGTCGCCTTGGTCAGTTCGTTCCCCTTGGCATTTTCCGTCCCCACTGACAGCAGGCCGACCCGCGGTTTGGCCACGCCCAGCGCATGTTCCTTGTAGACCGAACCCATCAGCGCGAACTGCGCCAGATGTTTCGGTTTGCAGTCGACATTCGCGCCCACATCGATGAGCATCGTCCAGCCGCCGCTGAACACGGGAATGGGCGCGACCAGGGCGGGGCGCGCGATCCCGGGGATGAGCCCGAGAATCGTTTTCGCCGCCGCCATCACCGCGCCCGTATTGCCGGCGGAAACGAACCCCGCCGCGCGGCCGTCGCGCACCTCGCGCAAACCGACCGCTATGCTCGATTGCCGCTTCTGCCGCAGTGCCGTCACCGGCGACTCATGCATCTCGATCGCCTGCGGCGCATCAACCACCGCGAAACTGCCGGCCCCGGCGCCCAGCGCCGCCCCGATCTCTGCCGCCGGTCCGGCCAGTGTCACCGCCAGTTCAGGAATCGCCACCACCGCCGAACGCGCGCCGGCAAGATTCGGAGGCAACCCATGGTCACCACCCACGGCATCAAGGACAATGACACTCATGCCTGTCAACCGTCGCAGCGCCGGAAAAAACCGCCCGTCATGATCTGCTTAATCGACGCTGATAACCTGCCGGCCATTGTAGTAACCGCACGCTTTGCACACCTTATGCGCTTCGTGCTTGGCATGGCAGTTGCTGCATTCCACCAGCGTGGGTGCGACCGCCTTCTGCTGCGCCCGCACGTTGCGGATCCGCCGCTTGGCATGTTTCCGTTTTGGATTCGGCATGACTACTCTCCTTTGTTCACACAGCGAACTCTGCCGGGCTATAATGCCGGCGCGAGATATTTAATCATAATAGTCGGTCTGCTGTCAAGTTGCGCACACCATGGCGGCGACTTTTCCATCGACCGGGCATTTCCGGCCACAGCCGCGCTTACGTGCTCTGTGTACCGGTAAAGCTGGTTCCGCCGCATTCAGGGCAGCGTGTTGGCGCAGCATGCGCCACCACGCTGTAGCCGCACCCGTTACAGGTGTAGGTGGTCGTTATCCCACTGCCACCGGCCACCCCGGCCAGCATCTGTTCCGATATTTCCTCCAACGATTGCGTCTCTTTCATGGTTAGACCCCCCGCTTATCGTTGTCACTCTGCCGCACCGATCCGGTCACGCGCTGGGAATTACCACCTTAGTAACGTTCCAACTGCCGCACTTCGGGCATTGCGGCGTACCCGTCGAGCTCCCCGTCCAGGTATGAGAGCAGGCATTGCAAGTGAATTCCGCCTGTTCACCGCCCAAACCCGGGCCATCACCACCGGCCACGCCGGCCAGGGCCTCTTCAGTCACCAGTTCGTCACGACGCTGTTGGTCATTGCTCATTTGCCCTCTCCTTGGCCGTATCGTATGTCGTTACCGAAACGTAACCGCCGTTTGCTGGCGGTTCACAACGCGCCGATCTCCCGCAATGCCGCTTTGATTCCCGCCTTTTCCGCCGCCGTCAGTTTGGGCAGCGGGGCGCGCAGGCAGCCGCCGGGCAACCCGAGCAGATTAAGCGCTTCCTTGGCCGGCGCCACATACCCCGGGTCGTATTCCAGATACTTGTTCAGCGCCTGCAGTTTCATATTGAGCGCATTCGCCGCGCGATGCTTCCCCGCCAGGGTCAGATTATAAAGTTGCACCATCTGTCGCGGCAGCACACAGGCCGCCGTCGAATAGAGACCGGACGCCCCCACGCACAGCGCCGCATAAAACTGGCTGTCGATCCCGGTGCACAGTGATTTGCCCTGCGGCGACAGGCGCAGCATCTCGATGAATTCGCCCATGTCAGGCGAGCTGTTCTTCACCCCGATGATATTCTTCACCCCCATCAGTTTCGCCAGCAGGCGCGGCCCCATCGGGTTGCCGGTATAGAGCGGATTGTTGTACACGATGACCGGGCAGCCGACGTTGCGGGCCACCGTCGCGTAATGCTCGAACAGCGACTGCTCCGGCAGCTTGAAGTAATACGGTGCCGTAATAATGACCGCATCCGCGCCCGCCGCGTGCGCTTCATTGCTCAGCAGGATAACCTCGCGTGTGCTGCACGCCGCCGTCCCGGGGATAATCGGGATTTTCCCCTTGGCCACGCTCGCCACCGCCGCCACCACGTCGCGCTTTTCCTCGCGCAGCAGCGACGGGAATTCACCCGTCCCGCCCACGGGCATCAGGGCATGCACCCCGTTCTTCACCAGGTATCGGGTGATGGTTTCAATCCCCTTCAGGTCGACGCGGTCCTGTTTCGTGAACGGCGTCACCAATGCCGGAATCACGCCCTTGATATCCTTGCCGGTAATCATGCCCTGCCTCCTGTTCCGAATTGCGCGTATCGTAGCACCGTCTGCTGCGGGCGTCAATCGCCTACAGCGGGTACGATTCCATCACACCGAGGTTGAAGATGTAGCGGATGGTTTCCGACTTATTGTATGACGCATTGTGCAGCGACTGGATGGTGTAGGTGCTGCCGTCCGAAGTATAGACATAGCGGTTACCCCACGGATCGTCGGTGATCGTCGCCATGTACGGCCCCGCCCACCCGTCCGCATTGTCGCTGTAGAGCTGCATCAGCGTCGTCGCGGGAAACTGCTGCACCTTCACGTCAACCTGATAAAGCGCCAGCGCAGAATTGAACGCGCCGATATCGCCCGCCGCCGCGCCGACCTTGCTTCGGGGTTCGCCGCAGGGAATCAGCGCCCGACCGCAAAATGCGAGGACGGCCACGACCAGCACGCCCGCGAGCACCAGTACCAGCGGGTTCGTTGACGCCTGACGCACCGGTGCTGCCTGACGACGCGGCGCAGGTGCCGCCGGGGACTGTGCTGCCGGCGCCGGACGGGCATCCCGCAGCGACAGGTACGGCCTGGGCGGCGGCGGGTCGCTCTCCGCCGGCGTGGCATCACTTTGTTCGCGGGCCGGCAGCCATATCCCCGGCGCCACCATCACCGGACCGCATTCTGCTCCGCAACTTTCCGCCAGCGCCGGACCATCATATCCGTCGTTGCCCGCCGGCATCGCGCCAGGCGCAGATTCGTCCGCTGCGGTTCCCGTCCCGCCGTCCGCCGGCGGCACAGCGTCGTCCAGCGGCAATTCCGGCGGGGTCAGCCAGGCCAGCAGCCGCTCTTTGTACAACGACAGCAGCACCGCAGCGGGGATCAGCAGGAAACTGCCGCCCAGCGCGAGCACGCCGCGGTTGGCCTGCCCCAGCCAGGCCGCCACCCGGCCGTATCCCGCCCCGACGCCGAGCAGCAGCAGTTGCCCGAGCACCGCCCAGAGTATGGCCGGGTCGCGGGTAATCGCGAAGAACATGAGCAGCAGCGCATCGACCGCCGCCACCGGCGCCCCCGTTTTCCACGTCAGCAGGTGATTGGCCTGCACTGCCGCCAGATAGCCCAGCGACGCGACCAGCGCCAGGCAGACGCACCAGCGCCGCCGCAGGATGAGATAGGCCAGCGCTATGATCAGTGCGAAGTGCAACATGAGGAACGGCATCCCCGGCGTATCCGTCGGGAGCAGGTGGGTGCCGCAGCGCAGGATCCGCGCGTGGAACATCCCGTAGAAAAAAACAGTCGCAACGAGGAACCCTTCCGCCTGCCGCTTGACCAGCAGGTACGCCATGATCCCGACCACCACCAGCACCGCGTAGTTGGTCAGCAGTTCCCGCGAAAAACTTCCGTCCGGGCTGCCGACCGCGTTGAACACATTGACCAGCGCGATCAGCCCGGCCGCCAGCAGCCCCAACCATTCCGCACCGCCACGCCAGCGCCACCAGTTGAGCAGCGCCACGCCCGCATAGAACACCGTCATTGCCCCGAGATACCACCAGCGGCTGAGCGACGGGACCAGGCATGCACCCGGCGCAAAGCTCACCCCGAGCACCAGCAGCGGCGGCAACCAGGTGGCCAGTGCGAGAAGCGGCTCCCGGTCGATCCCCGGCAGCCGGCAGGTGCGCAGCAGCATGAGCGCAACCGGGCCGAACGCGACCGCCAGCGGCAGGAAGAGGAATCCCGAAACCGTCCCCAAGGTTAGCGCATTCATGCAGTACAGGATGAGCACACTCCCCACCGCATTGGCGGCCACACTCACCGCCAATGGCCACCCGCCAGTCAGCACCGGATCGACACCGACTGCCTGACGCGGCTGCACCCGGGCCAGCGCCCAGAGCGCCACGCTCACCGCCAGCAGCAGCCAGCCCGCGAACTGCCAGGCATGGTATGCCGCCGCATCCCGCTGATTGGCCAGGAGCAGCGGGAACCAGCCAAGCAGAAGGAGCAGTTCAACATATTGATGTACCCGCTGCCCGACCGTCACCGGCAGTCGGGCAATCCGGACCATTCCCTCGTATTTCAGCGCAAACAACAGCACGCTGACTCCGAACAGGACTGCTCCGGTCGCCGGGCCGGGGTCGATAAAGAAATTCAGCGCCAGCAGCAGCGGCACATAGCGTACGAGGTGAAAGATCACGCCAAGCATCACGGTGTCGCGCCACAACCGGCGGCGGAAGAGCACCAGCAGACCAACCGCATAGATAACCAGTTCGTAGGCGTGACAGGTGCCGAACGTGATGTAGTCGTTGGTCAGGCCGTCCCCGGTGATCGCCGGGTTGCCGGTGATGTAATAGCAGCCGTAGACCAGCAGCAGCGCCGACAGCGCATACAGCGGATTGTACAGCACCAATCGACGTGCCCAGCTCCGCACCAGGTCAAGCATCGTGTGCTCCTCATCCTCCGGACGGCGGGCACCGCCGGTTAGTAATACGCAATCAGCTCGATATCCAGGATGTCATCGTCCGGGTCGTTCGATTCCAGCCGGGTCGCACCGGCGCCGAGGCGGGCGGCGTCATATTTGTCGTAATGGCTGAGGTCTGTTTCGATATGGCTGAGTTCAACATACAGTTCCGCATTCTCGGCAAACCGGTAGCGTACCCCGACACTGGTCTGCGTCTCGCGCGCAAACCCCGCATCGACCTCGGCCTCGATATTGCGCGGGTCAACCACCCCGTAGCGCACGCCGCAGTTCCAGTCCGACGGGCCGGTATACGCCGCTGTAATGGAGAATTCGTTGACCCGCGCCGCCACCAGTTCACCGCGCGGCTCGCCGGTCCCCATGCCGAAATCATACATCATCTTTTCGTGCCGCACCGCCGCCCATTCCCCGTTGAAATTGAGCTGGTCAAACAATACCACCCCGGCGCCGATGCCGGCAGCAGCATAACGGGCCGCACGGCCGGTGAACGGATTGGGATAGTCGCCCGCCGCATAACTGCCCAGCAGGTAGACGTTGCTCCGCGGCCTGACCAGCAGCTGACCCGCCACCGATTTGGCGTCGTTGTTGTCAATTGCCGCCGCCCCCGTCACCCCCGCGCTGTCCGCCACCGAGCAGAGCGACCCGTTGAACAGCGCCAGCGACCAGGTCAGTAGCGCATCGTCTGTCGCGCCGGACAGCACCAGGCCGAGGTCCGTCGTGCCGCGCAGCACCGCGTTGTCCCGCTGGCTGAAATCGTTGATGAATACCGCATCGTCATCCGCACCATCACCGCTGCCGATGTATTCCCGGCCGAACGGCATATCGCATAATCCCGCAGTTACTGTCACCGAACCCGGCAGCGCCAGCCGGGCAAAGGCCTGGTCCATGGCGACTCCGGCGCCGTCACTGCTGAGTTCAACCGCAGCTGACAATTCATCGGTCAGGGTGCCCGCCAGGGAAAGCTCGATCCCGCTCAGGAAGGTTTTGGGTGCAGCAGTCACATCACCCTGCGGACCGGGCAGCCAGCCGGCGCCATCGCTGACCTGCTGCCGCGCATTGCCCGCCTGCTGCTGCGCCCAGTAATCGGCCCAGTAATCGCCGCTCACTGCAAGTTCCGCCGCCGCCGTCACCGACGGCAATGCCACCGACAGCATTGCCGTCAGGATGGCCACCGCTGCCGTTGCTCCATACCCCGCCATGTGTTCTCCCTGTCTGAGCGATAATTGCATCCAGCCGCCATGAGACGCCACACACCGATGATTGGCATGCACTGTCAGCGGGCGCCGCACGCAGAACCCGCCGCATCACCGTCGGGTGCGGCACACCCATTCAGCGCATTGCCGGCATGCCCCCGTCAGGCATGCGGCCTGCCGCACATCACGATGTGCGCAGGTAACCCCAATCGTACAAACGGCGTCTGGCGTATTGCGCCTTTTCGCCCTCGGTCACGCTCTGCAGATAGGCGCTGTACTGCTGCGCCGCCGCCCGCTGCTGGCCCAGATTCTCATAGTCAAAGCCCATGTAGAACTGCGCGTCAGGGTAATCGGGCACCACCTTGTCCGCCGCCTGCAGCGCCTCGAGCGAGGCCTGCCAGCGCCGCTGCTTGCACAGCAGCACACCGTCGAAGTAGCGCGTATAAAACAGTTCCGGGTAGAGCCGCTTGGCCTGCGCGATATCGTGCTCCGCCTCGCTCAGCTGGTTGGTTTCAAGATAGGCCTCGGCCCGGCCGAGCCAGATAATCGCCTGGTCCGGCGCCTCCTGCAGGCCCTCGGTATAGCGGCTGATCGCCCACGGGAATTTTCCCTGCTGCGTCGCCTCGTTGCCCTGGTCGAAAAAGATGAATGCTGGCGCCGCCGCCCGCAGTTTGCGCGTTGCCGCCATGAACGGCGTCGTGTCGATCGCCAGCGCGGGCGACGCCATGGCCGGGGTGCGGACAATTTCGCTTTCCGCATTGCCGATGCGCTCGGTGGTCAGCGGGTGCGTCATGAACAGGCGCTCGACCTGGTCGGGTTCCTTCTCCTGCAGCGCCAGGAGCAGCTTCAGTACGCCGATATACTCGCGCGGCTGATACCCCGCCGCCGTCATGTACCCCAGCCCGAGCTGGTCCGCCTGCCGTTCCTGGTCGCGGCTGTAGCTGGCAAGGGAGAGCCCCGCCACCAGCTGCCCCGCCACACTGGCGAACTCCGCGCCGCGCACCCCGCGCGAGGCGAGATAGATCTGTCCGACCGCGAGCAGCAGCCCGGTCACCGTGCTGCGCGCCTGGCTGCTGATGTGGTGCCGCGCGTTGACATGGGCGAGTTCATGCCCGAGCACGCCCGCCAGCTGCGCGTTCGTTGTCATCTTCGTCAGCAGGCCGCGGGTGATGGTGATCTTCCCCCCCGGCAGGGCAAAGGCGTTGACCTCGGAATGGTTGACCACATTGAATTCATACTTCAGGTTCTGCCGCTGCGTGACCCGCGCGACCTGCGCGCCGATGCCCTGCGCCAGCTGCTGCACGTCACTGTCCTGAAACAGGCCGAAATAGGCGTTGGTATACTGCGGGAATACCTCTTCACCCTTGGCAATCTCGTCCGCCTCGCTCATCAGCGCGAGCTGCCGCTCGCCCGACACCGGATTGCGCGCGCAGCCCGCCAGCAGCGGCAGGCAGACCAGCGCCATCACAATTAGCCAACGTCCCATGGCATTTCTCCCGTTCTTCCCCGACCGGCGTCGCGCACCGGCACCGGCAGAGCGTAGCACTCCGCCCGCGCGGCGTCAATTTGACGGTCGAGGATGCGGGTTATATAGTCGCTCCCGTGAGGCAACCGCATGTCCGCTCCTGACGCCGTACCGTCCGCCGCCCATCATGCCGCCGCCGCGGACTTGATCACCCGTTCCCGCGCCCCGTGGCTGGCCGCGCTGGCCGCCCTGCTCGCGCTGGCGCTGCTCCCGCTGTTATGGATACGCTGTCCGCTGGCGGAAGATTACGGCCGCATCCTTGGCCAGCTGCACATCCTCAGCCACTATGACGATCCCGCCTTTGATTATCCCCGGCATTTCGTGCTGCGTCCGGCCGGCGGCGCGTATGCCCTGTTCATCGCGGGGAGCGCCCGGCTCTGCCGGTTGCTGCCCGTCACGGTGGTCGGCAAAGCGCTCATCACCGTCTACTTCTTGCTGCTCGGCACCGTCATTGCCTGGCGCGCTCGCCGCGTCGCGCATGCGCCCTGGGCGCTGCTGCTGCTGATCCCGCTCGCCTTTAATCCGCGTTTCTACAGCGGCGGTCTGAATTATCTGCTTTCCATGCCGCTGCTCGTGCTGGCGCTCGCGGCGCAGGACGGTCCCCGGTCCCGCCGCACGGCGCTCGTGCAGGCCGCCTGCTTTCTCACCCTCTTCTTCCTGCATCCGTTTACCTGCCTGATCGGCCTCGGCCTTTCCGCCTGCCGCTGGTTCTTCTGCCGCCGGCCGCACTGGTTCTGCCGCCCGGCCTGGCTGCTGGTGCCGACTGCCGTTCTGCTCTTCGCCGGCGTGGCACGGCCGCTGCGCGATGCGCTCTGGCCGCTGGCGCCGATGAACTGGATGCCGCCGCAGGATATCTTCGCCTATTGCCTGCTCCCCTTCACCGGCATGCGCCTGCACAACGGCATCGATCTGCCGGTCGTCCTGCTCTGGGCGGCAGTTGCCGTCCTGCTCGACCGGGCCGTCCGCCGCCACGGACTCCGGTTGGGAACGTTTGGATTCCTCGGCGCGGTGCTGCTGGTGCCGATCTGCCTGCTGCCGGTCAGCTATCCGCCCTACGGCGTCATCAACGTGCGTCTCGCCCCGCTTGCCTGCTTCATCATCGGGCTGGAGCTGTGCTGGCTGCATTTCACCCGCCGGGAGGCGCTGCTGCTGCTCTGCGCGGTTGGTATGCTGGTGGGCCTGGCCGGGCGCAAGAACCTCGCCCTCTCGCATGAACAGGAAGAGATTCTGCCGCTGTTTGCGCGGATGCCGGTCAATTGCGAATTCCTGCCGCTGGTCTTTGCGCGGCGCAGTCCCCTGCTCGACAGCGTCTTCTGTGAACCGCGGATCGCCCTCCCTGATTACTATTACAGCGTGCGCGGCGGCGGCTACCAGCCCTACCCGTCACTCAACGCCTTTCATGCGCTTGCCGTTCGGCCCGAGGCGGCGCTGCCCGCCCCGCCGCTCACCCGGCCATGGGAATTCAGCTGGGAACGCCATGGCCCGCATTACCGCTATTATCTGCTCTGCGGCGCGCCTGCGGAATTTCTGGCCGGCATGCGCCGGCAGGCGGATCCGGTGGCGGTCAGCGGCTCGTGGGCGCTGTGGCAGCGCCGGGAGCCGGCCGGCGGCGCAGCCGGCGATACGCATTCTCGTTGAAGGCGCGGAACCCCCGGTCGAGCCGCGACACCGCCTCCTGTCCGGCCACCATGTCGATCAGCGCGCAGGCCTTGCGCAGCAGTTCCAGCCAGCTCCGCACCTGCAGCAGCGCGCGCAGCAGGAATAACGGGCGGCAGTAGAAGCGCAGATACGCCCGCTTCGTCTCCCGATCAAGCTCCTCGTTGCTCATCGCCATCCACGGCCGCGGCAGCACCATGTCGCCGACCGTGCCGAGGATATATTCGCGCCAGTAATCGCGGCCGGTCTGTTGCACCATGTCCCGCCAGTAGCCGGTCAGCGGCTTGGCCGTCAACTTGGAAAACTGCGCGTAGTCCAGCCCCAGCCGGCAGGCGTAGCGCACCGTCGCGCGCGCACTCGCCCGCGTTTCGCCCGGCACCCCGAGCAGGAAAAACCCCAGCGTCTTGATCCCCTGCGCCCGGGTCATGGCTATGGTCCGTTCGACCTGGTCCAGCCGCACCCGCTTGTGCAGCGCATCCAGCGTCGGCTGGCTGGCGCTTTCGATGCCGTAATAAATGCGGGAGCAGCCCGCCCGCCGCATCTTCTGCAGCAGGTCGCCGTCCACGGAATCGATGCGCGTGCGGCAGCTCCAGCGCAGGTCATAGCCGCGTTCAATCAGCCCGTCGAGGATTGCCTCGCTGCGCTGCCGGTCCGCGAGAAATTCGTAGTCAAACATGTCGATCTCGCGGATGCCGAACTCGCGATAGCACTGGTCGATTTCCACCAGCACCGTCGCCGGCCGCCGCGCATTGTAGGCGGTGCGCCCCGCTTCGCAGAACACACATTCGTGCGGGCACCCCTTGCTCGTCACCATGACGGTGAAATTGCGGCGTTCCGTCGGGAATTCCGCGTACAGCTCGTTGGGCAGCAGATGCCGTGCCGGGTTGGGGTAATCGTCGAAGGATTCGGGCGGCGGTGCGGCGGTTTGCCGTACTGCGCCGCCGTCCTTGTATACCAGTCCGGGGACCGCGGCAAAATTGCGCGCGCCGCCCAGCGCCGCCATGAGCGCCGGCAGCGTGTGCAGCGCTGAGTTGACGCAGCCGAAATCGATGGCGGCGGGCATGACCGACTCCTGCGGATAGACGCGCAGATTGTAGCCGCCGACCACCACCGGTGCATCGTAGCCGCGCCGAATCGTCTCGATCCATCCGAGCGTCTCGCGGAACATGTACGAGGTCATCATGTAGCCGAGCAGGTCGGGCTGGAACTGCCGCACCCGGCGCAGCACCTCGTCGGGCGTCAGGCCGAGCGTGCGCGCGTCGATCAGCTGCACTTGGTGTCCATGCCGCTCCGCGATCGCCGCCACCCACGCCAGGCTCAGCGGCGGGAACAGCCCGAAATACTTCTGCACCACCCGCAGGTTTTCCTCGTGCAGCTTATACTGAAAGGAATTGAAGATCAGCGATAATTTCATGGTGGGTCAGCGGTTTCGCTCCCGAAGTCAATCCAACATTGCCGGCAACGTATCATATCCGCCGTTCACCGAACAACAGCGCAGCAGGTCACCCGCATCGCCGCAGTCAATAATACGGTTCAGCGACACCACAGACAATGGCAGCAGCCGGCGTATCTGCTCACACCAGCACACCACGGCTGCCACCAACACAATGATTACGTCGCTGCGGCGAAATCACACACACTCGCGATGTTTGCTGACATATGGCCAGCTCTTGGTATCGCTCAGCGGCAATACGGTTGCCGTATGCCTGTTCATTCCAGGCAAAACCGTTCCAAACATTTTCACCTCGCGAGCGACAGCAGGATACCGAACGCACCGCATCCTGCCGCGATAACCAACGCTCCCGTTAGTGCCGGCCCAAGAAGCATGCGCACGCCGCGCCGGGTCGGCCGGCACGCGCTGCCGCGAAGCCACCGTTCATAAACCAAAAAAGCGACC
>CAZFBR010000103.1:0-12091 GCA_964517215.1 uncultured bacterium | reverse complement strand
CGCGTCGGCGTGATTGAGAGTATTCGCGATATCACAGCGATTATTTAGGCGCAGCAGGAACTGCTGGAGAGTGAGGAAAAGTACCGCATTCTGGTGGAAAATATCGCGTTGATTGTTTATCGGTGCACCCCGCTGCCGGATGCGGTGCTGGTCTATGCCAATCCCGCCGCCCTGCAGCTGTTCGGCGAGCAGACGCTGCCGCCGCCCGAGGTGCAGCGCCGGCATGCGATGTTGCGATCAATCTGGCGCGAGCAGGGCGAACTGCTCGCGGTGGCCGAGGAGGCGGAGCGCGAGGGGGCGGTGCACAACCGGGTGGTGACGGTGCAAAACAGCCGAGGCGAGGGGCGGCAGCTGCGCGTCATGGCGGTGGCGCACCGCGATCTGAATGGCGCGGTTGACTACGTCGATGTGGTGGGTGAAGATGTCACCGAAAGCATGCAGCTGCAGCGCAACATGATGCAGGCGGAGAAACTGGCGGCGCTGGGGCGGTTGAATGCGGCGGTGGCGCATGAGATGAACCAGCCGCTGAATGCGGCGCGCAATTACTGCCAGGATATTGCCATCAACCTGCGCGACGGCGTGGCCATGAGCCAGCAGGAGATGATCTTCAATTTGCGCCATGCGATGGAACAGATTGACCGGCTGGCGGAGATCATCCGCAACATGCGGGTGTTCATCCGCCAGGACGCCAGCCAGCTGCTGCAGCGGGTGGCGGTGACGAGCCTGCTGCAGTATCCGGTATCGCTTATGGCCGCGCAGCTGCGGGCGCATGATGTTGTCCTGGACTGCGTCCCGCCCGATTCGGCGTTGCACGTTTACGGCAGCGAGCTGCGGCTGCAGCAGGTGCTGATCAACCTGCTGGTGAATGCCCGCGATGCGCTGGCCGAGGTGACCGGGGAGAAGCGCATCACCCTGGCAGCGGCGGCTGATGCTGCGGGGACCAATGCGGTCATCACGGTGCGCGATACCGGCTGCGGCATTCCGGCCGCGCATATTGACAGGGTGTTCGAGCCGTTTTTCACCACCAAGGGCGCGGAGAAGGGGACCGGTTTGGGACTGGCGGTTTCCTATGAGATCATCAAGCAGCATCACGGCACGATTACCATACAGTCCGCAGCGGGCCGCGGCACGGAATTCGTCATCACCCTGCCGCTGGCGAAACCCGGGAGGCAGGCGTGAATATTCTTCTGGTGGACGATGAACAGGTGCTGGCGGAGAGCATCGGGCAGTTTCTGCGCCGCCGCGGGCACACGGTGACCTGCGCCCAATCCGCCGAGGCGGCGCTGCGGCTGTTTCGCGAACAGGACTTTTCGGTGGTGATCAGCGATGTGCGCCTGCCCGAGACGGACGGCATTGCCCTGCTGCGGCAGGTCAAGGAACTGACGCCGGGCACGGCGGTGATCATGATGACCGGCTACGGCACCATCGACAACGCCATTGCCGCCGTGCGCGCGGGCGCGGCCGATTACCTGCTCAAGCCGGTTGATCTGGACAAGCTGCTGCTGGCGGTCGAGCGCGCGGCCCGCGTGGGCGAACTGGAGCACGCGGCGGCCGATGCGCGGGCGCGCGACGAACGGGCCAGCGCCGGCGGCGGCAATGAGCTGTGCGGCGACAGCGCCGCCATCAGCGCGGTGCGCGGCCTGCTGGCCAAGGTCGCGGCGACGCCGCTGGCCACCGTGCTCCTGACCGGGGAAAGCGGCACGGGCAAGGAACTGGCCGCCCGCGCCATCCACCGCTGCGGGACGCCGGCGGCGCCGTTTGTTTCGCTCAACTGTTCGGGCATCACCGCCACCCTGGCCGCCAGCGAGCTGTTCGGGCATGAGGCGGGGTCGTTCACCGGTGCGACCGGCGCCCGGCGCGGGGTGTTTGAACTGGCCCACGGCGGCACGCTCTTCCTCGACGAAATCGGCGACATGCCGCTGGAACTGCAGGGGCAGCTGTTGCGGGTGCTGGAGGAACGGGTGGTGCGGCGGGTGGGCGGGGAAAAGAACATCGCCGTCAGTGTGCGCGTCATTTCGGCGACCAACCGCGACCTGGCGGCCATGGTGGAGCAGGGGACGTTCCGCCGTGACCTGTACTACCGCCTGCGGGTCTTTTCTGTCGAATTGCCGCCGTTGCGCGCCCGCGGCGAGGATATCATGCCGCTGGCGGCAATGTTCCTGCGCAGCACCGCGCGTGATTTGCGCAAAGCGGTGCACACCCTGTCGCCGGCGGCCGGCGAACTGCTGCGGGCCTATGATTTTCCCGGCAATGTGCGCGAACTGGGCAACCTGATCGAGCAGGCGGTGATTCTGGCCGACGGCAGCGAACTGCTGCCGGAGCATTTCCCGCTGGTGCGCGCCTGCCGGGCGCCCGCGGTGGCGGCAGCCGCAGTGGGCCTGGAAGAGCTTGAACGGCAGGCAATTGCCGCTGCCCTGGCCCGGCAGCATGGCAATCGCCGGGCCGCGGCCCGGCAGCTGAATATCGGGTACGATGCGCTGCGCTACAAACTCAAAAAGTACGGGCTGACCGCGGAAAAAGTACGTAAAGAGTTGCATTGACCGGCAGTTTCTGCTACCATCAATTGGTTGAGCAGCAAATTCGCACGGTGCCACAGGCCGTGGTCCCGGGTCGTTGACCCGGGTCGGCCGCGCAGGACGACAGGCGCCGGAGGACGAACCACAGAAGGGAGCAGTGTTGCTATGGGCCGTATTCAGATGAAGGAGCTGTTGGAGGCGGGCGTCCACTTCGGGCATCAGACCCGGCGGTGGAACCCCAAGATGAAGCCGTACATCTTCTCGACGCGCAAGAACATCCATATTCTCGACCTGCAGAAGACGGTGAATCTCGCCAACAAGGCGGCGGAATTCGTGCAGCAGCAGGTGGCGATGGGCAAGCAGGTGCTCTTCGTCGGCACCAAGAAGCAGGCGAAGAAGGCGATTGCCGAGCAGGCCGCTCGCTGCGGCATGCCGTATGTCAACAACCGCTGGCTGGGCGGCATGCTGACCAATTACGCGACGGTGCGCAAATCGCTCGATCTGATGCTCGAGTACGAGGGGATGGAGACCTCGGGCGCGCTGGCGCAGCGCCCGGTGAAGGAACGCATGCGCATCACCAAGCGGCTGGAAAAGCTGCGCGCGAATCTGGGCGGCATCCGCGACATGGGCGGCCTGCCTGACCTGCTGTTTGTGGTCGATACGCGCAAGGATACGCTGGCGGTGCAGGAAGCGCGCCGGCTGAAGATCCCCGTGGTCGCGCTGGTCGACACCAACTGCGATCCGGAGGAGATCACGCACCCCATTCCGGCCAACGACGACGCCATTCGCGCGATCTCGCTCTTCTGCGGGTTCATCGCTGAGTCGGTGTGCGAAGGCCGCGAGCAGTTTGCGAAGGAGCAGGAAGAGCTTTCCGCCCAGGCCGACAAGGTCGAGCAGGCGGAGGCGCAGAGCGCGGCCCTGACGGAAAAGGTGGCCGAGCAGTAGCAAACCGGGCGGCGCAGTGCCGCGCCCCGGTTCCGGCCCGCCTGGCGGGACGGCTGATCAGACCAAGGAGAGATTCGGATGGCGGAGATAACAGCGGGAGCAGTCAAGGCGCTGCGCGAGGCGACCGGGGCGGGCATGATGGCCTGCAAGGAAGCGCTGGGGCAGACCAATGGTGATGTGAAGGAAGCGACGAAACTGCTGCGCGAGAAGGGGCTGGCCGATGCGGCCAAGCGCGCGGGGCGGACGGCGGCGGAGGGGCGCATCGTGTTTGCCAAGACGGCGGACGGCCGGTCGGCGCTGATCATGGAACTGAATTGTGAGACGGATTTCGCGGCGAAGAACGACGCGTTCGGCGCGGCGGCGGACAGCATTGCGGGGAAGCTGCTGACCGGCAGCTTCGCCTCGCCGGAAGCGGTTGAAGGGACGCCGACCGGCGACGAGGTCAAGGCGCTGTCGGCGAAGATCGGCGAGAAGGTCACCTTGCGGCGGTTTGCGAAGATTGCCGCCCCGGCGGACGGCCTGCTGGTCGAGTACCTGCATCATAACCAGAAAATCGGCGTGCTCCTGGCGGCGAGCGGACCGGAGACCGGGCGCGAAGTGCTGCGCCAGGTGGCGATGCATGTCGCCGCCATCCAGCCGGTGTGCATCGACCGCGCCGGGGTCAATCCCGAAGCGGTTGCCGCGGAGAAGGAAATTGCGCGCACGCAGGCGAAGGAAAGCGGCAAGCCCGAAAAGATCTGGGACAAGATCATCGAGGGCAAACTGGGCAAGTATTACGAGCAGATCTGCCTGCTGGAACAGGCCTACGTGCATGACGACAAGCAGAAGGTCGGCAATGTGCTTAAGGCGGCCGGCCTCACGGTGACGGGCATGCAGCTGTTCATCCTCGGCGAGGGGATCGAGAAGAAGCAGGTCGACCTGGCCAAGGAAGTGGAAAAGGAGCTGAGCAAATATGGCAGCTAAACGGGCTGCGGTGAAGGGCGGGCGCAAGCCCCGGTTCAAGCGCATTCTGCTGAAGATCAGCGGCGAGGCGCTGGCCAAGGGCGGTTCGGCGCACGATGCGGACATCCTCGAATCGGTCTGCGGCGAGGTGGCAGGACTGGTCAAGGCCGGCTGCCAGGTCGGCATGGTGGTCGGCGGCGGCAACATCTTCCGCGGACTGACCGGGGTCAAGGGCGGGTTTGAGCGCACCACCGGCGACCACATGGGCATGCTGGCGACGGTGATCAATGCGCTGGCACTGCGCGCGACCTTTGAGCGGCTGGGCACCCGCTGTGAGGTGATGACCGCCTTCCCGATCATCGGCGTGACGCTGAATTTCAACAAGCGCGAGGCGGTGCGGCTGCTCGAATCGGGTGTGGTGGTGGTTTTTGCCGCCGGCACGGGCAACCCGTACTTCACCACCGATACGGGCGCGGCGCTGCGGGCGATCGAGATTGAGGCCGACATCATGATGAAGGCGACCAAGGTTGACGGCGTTTACACAGCGGACCCGAAGAAGGATCCGACGGCGAAGCGCTACGACCGGATCAGCTATGCGGAAGTGATTGCCAAACAGCTCGGGGTCATGGATATCACCGCCATCACCCTCTGTCGCGAGAACAAGCTGCCGGTGATGGTGTTCGCGATGACCGAACCGGGCTCCATTGCCGGTGCGGTCGCCGGCACCAGCGTCGGCACCATTGTGGAGGAATAGGCCATGGAGAAGGTGATCAGCACGGCGGCGGGCAAGATGGACAAGACGGTGCAGGCGTACCGCGACGAGGCGGCGACCATGCGCACCGGGCGGGCCAGTGCGGCCCTGCTCGCCGGGGTCAAAGTTGACTATTACGGCACCCCGACGCCGCTGATGGATATTGCGGCGGTGGCGGCGCCGGAACCGCGCCTGTTGGTGGTCAAGCCGTACGACCAGTCGGCGGTGCAGGCGATCAACAAGGCCATCCAGGCGGCGAACCTGGGCTTCAATCCCGCCGCGGACGGCGCGCTCATCCGCATCAGCGTGCCCCCCCTGTCGGAGGACCGCCGCAAGGAACTGGTGAAGATGCTGAAGAAGAAGGCGGAGGACGGCAAAATCGCCCTGCGCAATATCCGGCGCGACGCCATTGCCGAAATCCAGAAGCTGAAGAAGGACGGCACGGTGCCGGAGGATATGGCGAAGAAGGGCGAAAAGCGGGTGCAGGACACGGTGGACCGGAATTGCGGCGTGATCGATGATATCACGGCGAAAAAAGAAAAGGAAATCATGGAGGTCTGAACAATGGCACACGTTATCGGCGACAACTGCATTGCGTGCGGCAGCTGCGTGGACAGCTGCCCGGTGCAGGCGATCAGCGAGGGGGCGGGCAAGTACGTCATTGACGCGGGCAAGTGCATCGACTGCGGGAGCTGCGTCGAGCAGTGCCCGGTGGAAGCGATCAAGCCGCAGCAGTAGGGAACGTTCAGCCGGGCGCGCCTCCCTGCGGGACGGGCGCCCGGCTTTTTCTTTTGGCCGGGGGGGACCATGCAGGCACCGGAGACCATAACTGACGCGGCGGAACGCGCGCTCTGGGCACAGCTTGACGGCGCCCGTCTGCCGTGCCATGTGGCGATTATCATGGACGGTAACGGCCGCTGGGCGCAGCAGCGCGGCCTGCCGCGCCTGGCCGGGCATCAGCAGGGCGTCAAGACGGTGCGCCGCATTGTCGAACTGTGCGGCGACCTGCAGGGGATCAGGGCGCTGACCCTCTACGCCTTCTCCACGGAAAACTGGTCGCGGCCGGCGGCGGAGATCGGCGGGCTGATGCAGCTGCTCAAAACCTATCTGCGCATCGAACTGGCGGAGATGCTGAAGAATGACATCCGCCTGACCACCATCGGCCATGGCGAGGAACTGCCGGCGGAGGCGCGCGAGGAGTTGGAACGCACCAAGGTGCGCACGGCGGACAACAAAAAGTTCATCCTCAATCTGGCGCTGAACTACGGCGCGCGCCGGTCGCTGACCGACATGGCGCGGACGCTCGCCCGGCAGGCGCAGGCGGGTCAACTCGATCCCGCGGCCATCACGCCGGAACTGGTGAATGACACGCTGGAGACATCGTTCCTGCCGCCGCTGGAAATGGTGCTGCGCACCAGCGGCGAGATGCGGCTGTCGAATTTCCTGCTGTGGGAGATGTCCTATGCCGAACTGGTGGTGACGCCGGTATTGTGGCCGGATTTCTCGCGCTGCGACTTTTTGCGGACGCTGCTGGAATTCCAGCAGCGTGAGCGCCGCTTCGGCGCCACCACCCCCCGCCAATAACGGGGACAGTATACTCTATTTGCCTGTCGGGGACGAGTCAGCGACGGATTATGAAAACCAAACGGTGCGGGGGGACCAATAGAGCATACGGTCCCCGTTATGCGCATGAGTAATCTGATGGTGCGGGTGGCGGCGGCGGCGGTTGGCATCCCGGTCATCCTGCTGCTGGTCTTCTGGCGCGGCACGGTGGCGGGCGTCTATCCGTTCTACCTGTTCGTTGCGGCGCTGGCGCTGCTGGGCGCGCATGAGGCGAACGCGCTGCTGGCGAACAGCCCGGCCCCGCCGCGGCGCGGCCTGCAGTGCGGCCTGGCGCTGGCGACGGTGCTGGGGAGTTTCGGCGCCATCGACGTGCTGCTGCCGCACCGGGTGAACTGAACGGGATGCATCACCCCGGCGGAGTGGCTGGTGCTGGCGGTGCTGGCGACGCTGCTGCTGGTGCTGGCGCGGCGATTGGGCCGCGGGGAAGTGACCGGGACGGTGGCGGCGGCGGGACAGGCGCTGCTGGCGGTGGCGATGCTGGCGCTGCCGGCGTCGTTCCTCGCCCTGATCTACCGGCTGCCGCAGGGGAGCTGGCTGCTGTTTCTCGTGCTGCTCTGCACCTGGCTGATGGACACTGGCGGCTATTTTGCCGGGCGGTTTTTCGGGCGGACGAAACTGGCGCCGGTGGTGAGCCCGAAGAAGACGGTTGAGGGTTTCGCCGGCGGCCTGGCCGGGTCGATCGCCGCGGCCTACCTGCTCAAGGCGGGCGCGGGCGACGCGCTGCCGCTGGCGCACGGCGACATGCTGCTGCTCGGCGTGCTCTTTGCAATCGCCGGCCAGCTGGGCGACCTGGCGGAATCGCTGGTCAAGCGCGACCTGCAGGTGAAGGATTCGGGCGGACTGATTCCCGGCCACGGCGGCGTGCTCGACCGGTTCGACGCGCTGCTGCTCAATGCCCCGCTGGGGTATCTGTATTTCGTTGCGGTGGCGGGCAACTGACCATGCAACCGGCGAGCCATGCCGCGCGCCCGGCGGCGGGCAGCGCGCGGCGGCACTGCGGGGGAGCGGAGCGATGAAGCGGATTATCCTGCTGGGGAGCACGGGCTCGATCGGCGACAGCACCTGCGCCGTGGTGCGCAGCGCGCCGCATGCGCTGCGGCTGGTGGCGCTGGCGGCGGGGAAGCGCTGGGAAAAACTCGAGCAGCAGGCGCTGGAGTTCGGGGTGACCCGGGTGGCGGTCGCGGACGAGGCGGGGGCGGAGGAACTGCAGCGGCGCCACCCCGACTGGCAGGTCGGCTGCGGCGCGGAGGCGCTGACCGCGCTGGCGACCATGCCGGACGCGGATTATGTCGTCGGGGCGATGGTCGGCGCGCAGGGCGCGCGGCCCGTGCTGGCGGCGCTGGCGGCCGGGCGCGACGTGGGGCTGGCCAACAAGGAGACCCTGGTCATGGCCGGCGAGGTGGTGATGCGCACCGCCCGCGCCAGCGGCGCGCAGGTCGTCCCCATCGACAGCGAGCACAGCGCGCTGTTCCAGTGCCTGCAGGGGGAGCGGGCGGCGGAGGTGACCCGGCTGATCCTCACCGCGTCGGGCGGGCCGTTCCTCAACCGCACGGCAGACCTTGACGGGATCACCCCGGCGGAGGCGCTGGCCCATCCGAAGTGGAGCATGGGCGCCAAGGTGACGATCGATTCCTCGACGCTGATGAACAAGGGCCTCGAAGTGATCGAGGCGCATCACCTCTTCGGGTTTGTCCCCGCGCAGGTTTCGGTGGTGGTGCATCCGCAAAGCATCGTCCATTTGCTGGTGGAATTCGTCGACGGAGCATCAAGGCGCAGCTCGGGGTGACGGACATGCGGCTCCCCATCGCCTACGCCGTCCACTATCCGCGGCGGGCGCCCAATCCCTTCCCGAAACTGAAATTGGTCGACCTGGAGAAGCTGACCTTCCAGCGCGCGGATTCGGCGAAATTCCCCTGCCTGCGCCTCGCCTATGATGCGGTCAAGGCGGGGGGCACGGCGCCGGCCATCCTCAATGCGGCGAACGAGATCGCAGTGCAGGCGTTTATGGACGGTTTGCTGCTGTTCACCGGCATCCCCCGGCTGGTGGAGCGGGTGCTGGGAGCGGTGACGGCGGTGCCGGCGACGGACTGGGAGACGGTAACGGCGGCGGACGCCGCGGCGCGGGAGCAGGCGCGCGCGTTCCTTGCGGAAACGAAGGTGGCGCCATGCTGAGGAGCGCGCGGTGATTGAATTTCTGGCGGCCTTTGTCGTTCTCGGGATCGTGGTGTTCATCCATGAACTGGGGCATTTTGTCGTGGCCCGCCGCTGCGGGGTGCGGGTTGAGGTCTTTTCCGTGGGCTTCGGCCCGCGCCTGTGCGGGCTCAAACGGGGCGACACCGATTACCGGCTGTCGGCCATCCCCTGGGGCGGCTACGTCAAGCTCGACGGCGAGCAGTACGAGGACGGGGCGGTGCCCGACGCGCACACCTTTTTCGCCAAGCCGATTGGCCAGCGCATCGCGGTTTTCGCCGCCGGCGCGATCTGCAACTTCATCCTCGCCTATGCGATCTATGCCCTGATCTTTCAGCTCGGCTATCAGGAGGCGGTGTGGCCGACGACGATCGGCACGGTCTCGGACAGTTCGCCGGCCCGGGCGGCGGGCCTGGTCCCGGGCGACCGGGTGGTGGCGGTGGACGGCCAGGCGATTCCCGACTGGCAGGAAATGGTGTTGCGGATTGCGAGCAATCCCGGGGGGACCGCGCGACTGACCGTGCAGCGCGACAGCACCACCGCGGATATCCCCGTCACCATCCCCGAGGATGTGGAGGAGTTTCCCGCCATCGTCGGCATCTGGCCGCGGTTTCCGGCCATGGTGGGGGCGGTGACCGACAGTTTTCCGGCGGCGCTGGCGGGACTGCGCCGCGGCGACCGGATTCTGGCCATCGGCGACACCCCGGTGGCGTCGTGGCAGGAAATGCAGCAGGCGATCGCGGCCAACGGCCGGCACGCGGTGACGGTGCTGGCCGCGCGCGACGGCGAGACGCTGGCGGTGCAGCTGCGCCCGCGCTACAACGCCGAGTACAAGGCCGTGCTGATCGGCGTGTCCCTCTGGTCGGAGGAGAAGTTCAAGCGGTATCCATTCCCCGCCAACCTGTGGCAGGCGGCGCGCAAGACGGCGGACGTCACGAAGATGACCGTGGTCGGCATCTACAAGCTGGTGACGCTGCAGCTCAACCTCAAGGCGATGGGCGGGCCGATCATGATCGTCACGGTGGCGGCGGGACTGGCGGGCATCGGCTGGGTTGAGGTGGCGTTGTTCGTCGCGCTGATCAGCATTTCGCTCGGGATCATCAACCTGTGCCCCTTCCCGCCGACGGATGGCTGGCACATCCTCATGGCGGTGCTGGAGAAGATCCGCGGGCGGCGGCTGGCGCCGCAGACGCAGGAGCGGGTGATGATGGCCGGGGTCTATTTCGTGCTGACGCTGTTCGTGGTGGTGCTCTACAACGACATGATGCGCTTCGGCTGGATCGAGAGGATGCAGGAATGGGTGATCAGGTCTTTCTGAAGCCGCGGCATGCGACGCGGCAGCTCAGCGTCGGGGGGGTCACCATCGGCGGCGGCGCGCCGGTGCGCGTGCAGTCGATGACCAACACCGCGACCGCGGACGCGGCCGCGACCCGGGCGCAGATCGCGCGCCTGGCGGATGCGGGGTGCGAGCTGGCGCGTGTGGCGGTGCCGGATGCGGCGGCGGCGGCGGCGCTCCCCGCCATCCTGCGCGACAGCCCGGTCCCGGTGATTGCCGACATTCATTTCGATTACCAGCTGGCGCTGGCGGCGATCGACGCGGGCATCCACGGCCTGCGGCTCAACCCCGGCAATATCGGCGGCGCCGAGCGGGTGCGCGCGGTGGCGCAGCGGGCGCGGGCGGCGGGTGTGCCCATCCGCATCGGGGTCAACGCCGGCTCGCTGGAAAAGCAGCTGCAGCAGGAGATTGACGCCGCGCCGCGGGCGCAGCACGATGCGCTGCTGGCGCAGGCGCTGGTCGACAGCGCGCTCCGGCAGGCGGCGCTGCTCGAGGCGGAGGGCGTGACCCAGATCAAGATTTCGCTCAAGGCCTCGTCGGTGCCGGTGACGGTGCTGGCCTACCGCGCCCTGGCGGCGCGGTGCGACTACCCGCTGCATATCGGGATCACCGAGGCGGGGACGGTGGCCACCGGCAGCGTCAAGTCGGCGGTCGGGCTGGGGATCCTGCTCAGCGAGGGGCTGGGCGACACGCTGCGGGTGTCGCTCTCCGGCCCGCCGGAGGATGAGCCGGTGGTGGCGCGGCAGATTTTGAAATTCCTCGGCCTGCGCACGGACATGCCCGAGGTCATCGCCTGCCCGACCTGCGCGCGCACCGGGATCGCGGTGGCGGCGCTGGCGCGCGCGGTCGAGGAGCAGCTGCGCGGCGTGCGCGTGCCGCTGACGGTGGCGGTGATGGGGTGCGTGGTCAACGGCCCGGGCGAGGCGCGGCACGCCGACGTCGGCATTTGCGGCGGCGCGGGGCAGGGGGTGCTCTTCCGCAAGGGCGAAATCGTGCGCACCATGCCCGAGACGGAGCTGCTGGCGGCGCTGGCGGCGGAAATCGAACGGTACACCCGCCCGTGAGCAGGCGCGACTGGAACTGCGCGGCAACGCACGGCTGGCGGCGCCGGCATGACGGGAACGGTTCGGCGGTCCGCGGGTGCGGCACGATTGTCGCCGGCGGCGCCGCCGGCCTGACCGCGGCCAGCGGCCGATGCGCCGCTGCCCGCGCTGCAGCTTTGACGGGGGCCGGGCGATGAAGGCCGATCTGCATGTCCACACCAAATACTCCGACGGGCTGCACGAGCCCGCCGCAGTGGTGGCCGCGGCGCGCGACGCGGCGCTGACGGCCATCGCCATCACCGATCACGACACGGTGGCGGGTGTCGAAGAGGCGGTGGCGGCGGGCGCCCGGCTGGGGGTGCGGGTCATCCCGGGGATAGAATTCAGCGCGGAACGCGGTGCGCGCGAGTATCATGTGCTCGGCTACGGGCTGGACATCCGCCATCCGCTGATCGAACAGAAAATCCGCGAAATCCAGGACGGGCGCGGCGCGCGCGCGGCGAAAATCGTCGCCCTGCTCCGCCAGGCGGGGATCGACCTCCCGGCGGAGAAGCTGGTGCCGCCGGCGGGCGGGGTGGTCGGCCGCATGCATATCGCCCGGCTCATGGTCGAACAGGGTCAGGTCAAGGACAACGAAACGGCATTCCGCAAGTACCTGCGGCACGGGCGGCCGGCGTATGTGCCGCATACCCCGCTCGATCCGGTGGAGATTGTGCAGCTGATCCTGGTGGCGGGCGGGACCCCG